>NZ_CP104040.1:2700000-3000000 GCF_025152745.1 Rhizobium sp. WSM4643
TCGCTGCAAATGAGTGATTGGGCCGAGTGTTCTGCTCTGTCATGACCGCTTCCGTTCAACCGGGAACGAGCTGTCTGCATCCCAACGGATGCCGCTTAAGTCTAACACAACCGCACCGGATTGAGGAGACGGAAAGCACCCGATGGCAGCGTAGCGAACGAAAGCCGCGCTTGATCGTAGCGACGCTTTTGCATCCAGCATTCGGAGATGTCGGAAAAATTCTGCCGTCGCCGCAATGATGGTTGAAGGCGGATTTCGGTAAAGAGCCGCCTACTCGGCAGCTTCGAGAAACTGGCTGTTTCGTGAGGAAGAGGCAAGCGCCTGAACCCTGGCTTCGGCCTTGGCGATCAGTTGATAGAATTCGTCCTGTGCTTCGACATCCAGTTGAATGACGGCATTGACGTCATCAGGCGTATCGCAAACGCAGGCGACCGCAGAAATGGGACAGATGCCGCCGGGATAACGTCTGCCGGTGCCGATATAGGCGCGGCGGCCCCAACGCTCGGAATAGACCGTCTCTTCCCGCTCGAGCTGCAGGATCGTTCCCTTGCAGGCGGTCACGATAGCCGCCTTGCCGTAAGCGAACCAGTGGTAGTTCAGCCTCCGGAGAATATATTTGCCGGTGATATCTTCGCCAGCCAGTTCGGCGGGGTTTTCAATCATTCTAATCATGACGGCTTCCTCAACGTTTAAACAATATCCGTCATGTCTTCGCGCGCAGCAAGTCAAAAAACGCAGCTTTTGGAGACACTTAGTCACAAAGTGTTTCCGATTCTTACATTAACCACGCACCGCGCACCCCCTGCGCGCACAATTCTTTGTCGAATTTCTCGTACTCTGCTACCGATTTCGTCATTGTCCGAAATGGCAGTCACGTCGATGTCCCCTTGTGTTTTTCGGCGCGGCCCCGATATGTCTCTCTGACAGGCCCGAAGACTGCGCCGTTTTCATTCCGGGAAACGGCTGGCTGTTTCGCCGGTTCGCCATGGAGCATGATGCCGAAAAGCGTAAGCCGTCTTCGGACAACATCATCCTCTAACTATTTAATTTAGAATAGGATTCAGATTTTTAGGCCGACCAAGCCTAAATCATCCTGTTCCGAGAGGAGAGCATCATGGTCGACGCGATCAACCCCATCTCCGCCACCGCCCCGTCCGAACCTACCAAGGTCGGCACCAGCACCTCGATCGGCTCCGAACCCGACAATGCCTGGGTCGCTGCCCGCCAGTCGCAGATCACGGCCGATCAGCTGGCAGCGAAGAAGTCCACAGAAAAGGAAGCCGCAAGCGGTCTCATCCCGCACGCGGATCTGATCGTCGATTATGAGCAGCATCCGCGGGACGGGCATGCGGCATCGGACGAAAGGGAAGAGGCCGGCGAACAGTCGGAACAGCCGGTGTTGTCAGGCGAAAGCGATCGGATCGGCACCCGCAATTTCGACGACGACACGCCCTTCGGCGAACGCGTCGCCATCATCTGATCGAAACGCAGACCGGAAGCCGCCCGCGCGATCAATTCGAGCTCGCAAGCTGAGACTCGATCGCCGTCTTATCGATGACCGACCAGACTTCGACGATCTTGCCGCCGCGAAATTCGTAGATGACATTTTCGGTGAAGGAAAGGCGCCTGCCGTTTACATCGAGGCCGAGGAATTTTGCCTTCGGCCTGCAATCGAAGCCGAGCCGGCAGGCGATGTATGGCGGATCGCAAAGCAGCATCAGCACCTTGAAATAGAGATCGGGAATCTCATCGAAGTCCCGCTCGAGCATGGCGGCGTAACCCGGCAGCGCGAGGCGCCGGCCGTTATGAACTGCATCGTCGCCGACGAACTGCCCGAGATTGGGCCAGTCCTGTCTGTTCAGGCAGGCGATGTAGCCGCGGTATATCTCCGCGAGTTCGGTCTTCGTCACGCGATCGTCCCTGGCTTGGTTACTCCGGCAAAGATAGCGCCGGGATCTGCGCCGGCCAGCGGCGAACGCGTCGCCTCGAGACTCTCAGTTCAAGAGAACTCGCCTGCACGGGGACCAGCAAGCGTCACGCGCCAGCCCGTTCGCGATTGGAAATCCTGAGTGGCCAGAAACGTATAGCCTGTCGTGCGCCAGAGCCGCACGGCGCTAGTCAGATTGTCGAGCACATAATCGCCGCCGTCCGTCCGGGCAATGAGAACGACATGGTTTTGATCCTGCGGTCCAATCACCACGGAAAGCGCCAACCTGTTCGATGGAAAACCAGCTTCGATCAGGTCCTTCATCTTCTGGAGAGCGTAGTCCTCACAATCGCCATGGCCGGCAACCGGCAGAGACCAGACATCCCTATTTCGGGAAGACGGGCTATCTTCCGCGGGAATGATACGTCCATTTACGGCGCGATTGACCTTTTGCAGAAGCGCCATGCCTGCCTGATCGTTCAGCTGTTGCGTCGCCATCCTGCCGCACAGCCACTTGTACTTGGCGCAGGCTGCGGCGAATCCCACGGGTGCGCCGATGCTTCGCGTTACGGGAAGCGATGATCCCGCAACGGCTTGAAAATGCAGAAGAATGAATAAAAAGCCAGCGAGCGAAAAGAGGCGCTTCATAGCCGATTCCTTTTATTTGTCATGAGACGATAACATAGGTAGAATAAAAATTTAGTAAAATTTTATACTTGCGAATTTAACTGTATTAAACGATTTAGACAGATTAACCATTATCTATTCTTCGTGTTAATTGATTGTTAGTGTAGGAGTTCTCCCCATTAACATTCGGTTAACCTTCGGAGATGGATTGAAATGATCAGCAGAGCAGCGAAATTCAGCATCGCCGTTGCTTCCCTTCTGGCAAGCAGCAGCTTGGCAACGGCAGCCCCGGCAGTCGTTAATTGCAAGGCCGCAGTTCGCGGTACACTCGAATACAGGCTGTGCATGCCGACCAGTGCAATTCGGTCCGATAGCAGGTTCAATCCGAACGATAACGATCGCGGCAACCAAAACATTGGCGGCGGCAAGAAGACATCCAGCACCGGTTCACTCGCCAGCAATGGGAATGCTGGCGATAATGACAATGGCGATGGCAACGGCAACGGGAACGGGAACGGGAACGGCGACGATGCCGGCAATGGCGACGGCAGCGGCAATGGCAATGGCGACGGCAGCGGCAGCGGCAGCGGCAGCGGCAGCGGCAGCGGCAGCGGCAGCGGCAGCGGCAGCGGCAGCGGCAGCGGCAGCGGCAGCGGCAGCGGCAGCGGCAGCGGCAGCGGCAGCGGCAGCGGCAGCGGCGACAATGGCGGAAAGGACGATCACGGCAAGGGCCATGATCATCACGGCGGCGGCAAGGGCGGGAAAGATCACGGGCACGGCAAGGACGGCCGTGGCGACGGTGGGAAAGACAATCACGACGGCAAGAACCGCGATCATCACGGCCACGACGGGGGCGGAAAAGATCACGGGCACGGCAAGGGTGGCAATGACGGCCCGGGCAAGGGTGGCAACGACGATGGTCCCGGCAAGGGCGGCAACGACGGTCCCGGCAAGGGCGGCAATGACGGCCCCGGCAAGAGCGACAATGACGGCGCCGGCAAGAGCGACAATGGCGGCTCCGGCAAGAGCGACAATGGCGGCTCCGGCAAGAGCGATAACGGCGGCTCCGGCAAGAGCGACAACGGCGGCTCCGGCAAAAGCGATAATGATAGCTCCGGCAAGAGCGACAATGGCGGCTCCGGCAAGAGCGATAACGGCGGCTCCGGCAAGAGCGATAACGGCGGCGCCGGCAAGAGCGACAATGGCGGCTCCGGCAAGAGCGATAACGGCGGCTCCGGAAAGAGCGACGATGGCGGCTCCGGCAAGAGCGACAATGGCGGCTCCGGCAAGAGCGACAATGGCGGCTCCGGCAAGAGCGACAACGGCGGCTCCGGTAAGAGCGATAATGGCGGCTCCGGAAAGAGCGATAATGGCGGCTCCGGCAAGAGCGACAATGGCGGCTCCGGCAAGAGCGACAATGGCGGCTCCGGCAAGAGCGACAACGGTGGCTCCGGCAAGAGCGACAATGGTGGCTCGGGCAAGAGCGGCTCTGAATCCAAGCCGGATTAAGCTTATCCGCACAGAAATGCAAAAGGTGAGGCCGCTCTCGCGGCCTCACCTTTTTGAATCATTGATTTGTGTATCGATCGGCAGCAAAGAAAGCGAGGAAACCAACGCGTGGATTGTCACCTTCGGGCACGCCGCCTCCCCCCTCGCTCATTCCTGTCCTCGGGCTTCGACCCGAGGGAGGTCACAGCAATGAGGGTGGAGATGATAGCGCCCCGGCAAAGTCCGTCAGTGAGATAGGATAGGGCGCCGACGGATGACGGATAGAGCGGCCGCTTACGCCGCACAAGCCTTGCACAAACCGCGAATCTCGATCGTCGTCTTCGCTGGTTTGAACTTCTGCCCCCGCACCCAGCCCATCAGCCGGTGGTCGACCTCGTGATCGTGGAACTCCATCACCTGACCGCAGCTTTCGCAGATGGCGAAGGCGACTATGCCGTGGCTGTGGCAGTCGTCGCCCGGATGGGCGCAGGCAACGAAGGAGTTGATGCTTTCGAGCCGGTGCACGACGCCGTATTCGAGCAGCTTCTCCAGCGCCCGGTAGACCTGCAGGGGTGCACGAAAACCGTGGTCGCGCAGCTTGTCGAGGATGGTGTAGGCGCTGAGCGGCCCTTCGGCCTTTTCAAGCACGTCGAAGACCAGCGACTGGTTCTTGGTCAATTGCGGTGTCGTCATGAGCCTTGTCCTTGCATGACCGCGCGGTGGCGCCTGACGGGAAGCAGGCTGAGCATGAAGAGGATCAGCGCCGCGACCACGATCGAGGGGCCGGAAGGTGTGTCGTAGGTGAGCGAGCCGAACAGCCCGCCGACGACGGCGGCGGCCCCGATCAATGAGGCGAATACCGCCATGATCTCCGGCGTCGCCGAGAAGCGCCGCGCCGCAGCCGCCGGAATGATCAGCAGCGAGGTAATCAGCATGATGCCGACGATCTTCATGGCAATGGCGATGACGACGGCCATCAGCAGCATGAAAAACAGCCGAGCCCGCTCCGGCTTCAGCCCCTCGGCCTCGGCGAGCTCGGCATTGACGGTTGCCGCCAAGAGTGGCCGCCAGAGCCAGGCCATTGCCACGAGCACAAACAGCCCGCCGCCCCAGATCAGCGCGATGTCGGTGGTGGAAACGGCAAGGATATCGCCGAACAGGAAGGCGATGAGATCGATCCGCACCCAGCTCATGAAGGCGACCATGACGAGGCCGATCGCCAGTGTGGCATGCGAGAGAATGCCGAGCAGCGCATCGGCCGACAGCGCCTGGCGTTTCTGCAGGAAGAGCAGCAGCACCGACACGAGCGCGGCAACGGCAAAGACGGCCAGTGTCAGGTTGAGTTCGAAGAGCAGCGACAGTGCGACGCCGAGCAGCGCCGAATGGGCGATTGTATCGCCGAAATAAGCCATACGCCGCCAGATGATGAAGCAGCCGAGCGGCCCTGTCGTCAGCGCCAGGCCCACGCCGGCAAGGATGGCGCGCACGAAGAAATCGTCAAGCATGGCGCTCTCCCTCCGCATGCGTGTGCGGATGGGCGTGGTCATGTTCGGCATGCCCGGGGTCATGGCTATGGTCATGCCCGGGGTCATGGCTATGGTCATGCCCGGGATGGCCGTGATCGTGCTCATGACCGGCATGGCCATGTTCATGGTGATGACCGTCATCGGGGAAGCAATGATCCGTCACCGTGCCGTCGGCATGCTGCACGCGCCCATCAGGCAGATGCGTATGATCGTGGTGATGGCTGTAGACGGCAAGCGTCTGCGCCGCCCGGCTGCCGAACAGGCGCACATATTCCGGGCTGCGACTGACGGATTCAGGCGTGCCGCGGCAGCAGACATGGCCGTTGAGACAGATGACGGTGTCGGTCTCGGCCATGACGACGTGGAGATCGTGCGAGATCAAGAGGATGCCGCAGTCGGTGGCGTTGCGGATCGACTTGATCAGGTCGTAGAGCGCGATCTCGCCGGAAAAATCGACCCCCTGCACCGGCTCATCGAGCACCAGCAGATCGGGTTTGCGGGCAATAGCGCGCGCCATCAGCGCCCGCTGGAATTCGCCGCCGGAGAGATGCTGCACCTCGGCATCGAGCATATGGGCGATGCCGGCGGATTCGAGTGCCGAAAGAATGTCGCGCTCCGGCAGCGGCCCGGTCAGCGTCATCAGCCGGCGCACCGAAAGCGGCAGCGTCCAGTCGATCGTGAGCTTCTGCGGGACATAACCGACCTTGAGGCCGGCGTTGCGCTCCACCCTGCCCTCGTCGGGTTTCAACACGCCGATCGCTGCCTTGGCGCTGGTCGACTTGCCCGAGCCGTTTGGCCCGATCAGCGTGACGATCTCGCCGCGCGAGACGGAAAAATCGACGCCACGCACCAGCCAGCGGCCATTACGCAGGATGCCGACATTTTCAAGCGAAACCAGCGGTTCGGCCCGGATACCAGCGGGGGTCTTTGCGGGAGAGAGCATCAAATTTTCCGAAAGTGCTGTTGCGTCCTGCTATTGCACACGTTATAGCATAACGCAATTGATGTAATAACATAACAACTGCAATTCAAGCGGAGCATATTGATGAAACGCGCCCTGGGGCCTGCCCTTAAAATCTTGGCCCTCAGAATGCCGGCCCTCGCAATCCCGGTCCTGGCGATCCCCGCCCTTCTCTTCGCCGGCACTATGCGCGCAGCAGACGTGCCTGTCGTCGTCACCTCGATCAAACCGATCCATTCGCTTGTGTCGGCGATCATGCAGGGTGTCGGCGAACCGGAGCTGATCGTCGATGGCGCCGCCTCCCCGCATACCTACAATCTGAAGCCGTCGAATGCTCGCGCTTTGCAGGATGCCAAGGTGATCTTCTGGGTCGGCCCCGGCCTCGAGGCCTTTCTCGAAAAGCCGCTGCAGGCGCTGGGCCGGGATGCCAGCATCGCCGAACTCGACAACGCCCCCGGCCTCGTCAAGCTGCCTTTCCGTGAGGGCGGCGCCTTCGAAGCGCATGATGATGGTGACGAGCACCATGAAGCCGAAGCCGCGCATGGCCCCGACGCTGACCACGACGATCACGAGCACGGCACATTCGACACGCATCTCTGGCTCGATCCGATGAACACCAAGGCGATGGCCAGCGAGATCACCACGACGCTGGTTGCCGCCGATCCCGCCAATGCGCTGACCTATCAGGCAAACGCCAAGGCGCTGGACGACAGGCTGACGGCGCTGGACAAGGAACTCACTGCCACCGTCGCCCCGGTCAAGGGCAAGCCCTTCATCGTCTTCCACGACGCCTACCAGTATTTCGAGCACCGCTATGGCATCCGCGTTGCCGGCTCGATCACCGTCAGCCCGGAAACTATTCCCGGCGCCGAGCGTGTTTCGGAAATCCACCGCAAGGTCGGTGAACTCGGCGCCACCTGCGTCTTTGCCGAACCACAGTTCGAGCCGCGCCTCGTCAATGTCGTCATCGAAGGCACGCGCGCCAAATCAGGCGTGCTCGATCCCGAAGCGGCAACACTGAAGGCCGGCCCCGATCTCTACTTCACCCTCATGCGCAGCATCGCAAACAGCATGAAGGACTGCCTCTCCAGCGCATAACTTTCATGCGCCGCTCCGCGCGTCCTATCGGACACGCGACGCTCCGGAGAGAGCTGAGGCGGAAAAGGCGGACAACCCCGTTCCGCCTTTTTTCGACGCATCGAATGTAATGATATAACATTAAGACAAACCTTGTGAGGCTCTCATGGACAACAGACTTCCCGTCACGGTGCTTTCAGGCTTCCTCGGCGCCGGCAAGACGACGCTGCTCAACCACGTGCTGAGTAATCGCGAGGGCTTACGCGTCGCCGTCATCGTCAACGATATGAGCGAGGTGAATATCGATGCTGCCCTGGTGCGCGACGGCGGCGCCAATCTCTCCCGCACCGAGGAACAGCTGGTCGAGATAACCAATGGCTGCATCTGCTGCACGCTGCGCGACGATCTGCTGAAAGAGGTGCGCCAGCTCGCCGATCAGGGCCGCTTCGATTACCTCTTGATCGAATCGACCGGCATCGCCGAGCCCCTGCCCGTCGCCACCACCTTCGAATTTCGCGACGAGAATGGCCAAAGCCTCTCCGACGTCGCAAGGCTCGACACCATGGTGACCGTCGTCGACGCCGTCAATCTGCTTGCCGATTATGCCTCGGCCGATTTCCTCGCCGACCGCGGAGAAACGGCCGGTGACGGCGACAACAGAACCATCGTCGACCTGCTGGTCGAGCAGATCGAATTCGCCGACGTCGTTGTGCTGAACAAGATCGGCACGGCAAGCGAAAAGGAGCGCGACGCCGCCCGCAAGATCATCACCGGCCTCAATCCCGATGCGCGGCTGATCGAGGCGGATTTCGGCCAAGTGGCATTGCGGCAGGTGCTTGGCACCGGCCGCTTCGACATCGACAGGGCCGAAACCCATCCGCTCTGGTACAAGGAACTACACGGTTTCAAGGATCATATGCCCGAGACAGAGCAATACGGCATCCGCTCCTTCGTCTACCGCGAAAAACGCCCTTTCCATCCGGCCAAGCTGCAGGCCTTCCTCGACACGGCATGGCCGGGCGTGGTGCGCGCCAAAGGCTTCTTCTGGCTGGCGACCCGCCCGCATCACGTCGGCGAGATCAGCCAGGCGGGCGCGATCGTCCGCACCGGCAAGATGGGTCTCTGGTGGGCGACCGTGCCGCGCGAACAATGGCCCGAAGGGCCGGCCTTCATGAACGCCATCGGCCCCTATCTCGACCCCGTCTGGGGCGACCGCCGCCAGGAAATCGTCTTCATCGGTGCCGATCCGATGGACCAAGCCTGGATCAGGAAGGAACTCGACGCCTGTCTTATCAGGACAGATGCCTTCGTGCCCGAGCGCTGGCGCGACCTGCCCGATCCTTTCGCCAACTGGAACAGGCAGGCGGCATGAAGGCGAAGGCAATCAAACGCACTCTCTGCGTCTGCACCGAATGCGAGCCGCTACCGCCGATCGAAGGGCTTCATCCCGACACCGTCGAGGCAGCAGGCGAACGGCCCGATCGGCAACGACGATCCGGCAGCCTGTTCCGAAGCCTCGCCGAGCACATCGTTCCCTTCAGGAAGCCCTTCTGACGAGAGATTTGCCTGCCGGCAGAGGAAAAGGGCGGTCGAAGCCGCCCTCTTCTCGTTCATCTGCCGATCAGCGACTGGCAATAACGCTGGAGATAATACCGCTGGTGACGCCGATCAGCAGGTAGTCGTGATCGGCCCTGACCCAGCGATAACCGCGTGGCGGTGGCGCCAGCCGGTAGCGGCGATAGTCGTTGACATCGGAGAACCGTCGACGCTCGCTGGTATTGACGCGGTATCCCTTTTTCCAGTGCGACCGGACGACTACCTTCTTCTGCACGACGACGGGGGGACGGCGATGATCGTCGGCGCTAGCCTGGGAAACAATCATCGGGGAAAGAAGGAAGGAGGCGGAAAGAAGGGCTGCAAAAATCTTTTTCATGTGGGGTTCCTCGTGTTGGACACCGGGGCAAACTAGGGCCGAGAAGATGAACCGAAACTGAAATAGAAATTAAACTTTTGTAATGGAATCCAGTAGCTACATGTCGAAGCTTATACTTTAGATTAGACTTATACACGATGATCTGGCGCGGCAGGCTGGCTTCGTCCTGTGAAGCCTTCGGCTTTTGCTGCTCATCGCCTAGAAGGCGCGGCCGTGGAGAGTTGTCCCGTTGCTGGCGGCGGGCGGCATGCTCTCGATTCGATCTGGTCCCGCCCAAAGGCGCTCGGCGATTTGGCATAACGAGATGCATAAAAAAACTTGAAACGGGCGCATAATCGAGTTTCGAACCGACGCATCCTAGGAACAGGAGAGTTCTGGATGTTCCCGCGAGGGGACGATCAGATCAAGACAACGAAGACCACAATGGAGGAAAACATGCCTGGTATCAGCATGCGCTACATCGTCGACGACGTCGACGCCGCGGTGGAATTCTACACGAGACATCTCGGCTTCTCCGTCGCACTTCGCCCCGCGCCGAGTTTCGCCATCCTGACCAGAGACGGTTTTCGTCTGTTCGTCAGCGGCATGACGGGACCTGGCGGAGCATCTCAAGCAATGCCAGATGGGCGAAAGCCGGAGCCCGGCGGTTGGAATCGCATCCAGATCGAGGTCAAGGACCTGGAAGCAGAAGTCGCCGCGCTGCGTCAGGCCGGCGCGCGTTTCCGCAACGAGATCGTGCAGGGCATAGGCGGCAAGCAGATCCTGGTCGATGATCCGGCCGGAAACCCGATCGAGCTCTTCGAACCACCCAAGCGGTGAATGGCGCGACGCCGGTCATGCGGGTTGCCACGCATTTGCGGTCATCCGCAAACCGACGCAGTATTTCGATCACGGTCTCTCGCCGCGAGGCTGGCTGGAACGCCTTGCCACCAGTGTGCGAGCGTGTAGTTTCGGACTCCCATCAACTCGAAGGCAGGGAAAACATGTCCGATTCCGCCGGCGGGCTCTCCGACTATATCGGGATACTAGCCGTGTTTCTTCTCGTCGCCGCCAATGGCTTCTTCGTTGCCGCCGAATTCGCCCTGGTGTCGGTCAGGCGTAGCCGCGTCGCCGAACTCGCTGCGGCAGGCCGCATGAACGCCTCGGCACTTCAGCGCGCCGTCGATAATCTCGACTCCAATCTTGCAGCCACCCAGCTCGGCATCACCATCTCGTCGCTTGCCCTCGGCTGGGTTGGCGAACCGGCGCTTGCCCACCTGATCGAGCCGCTGCTATCATGGCTGCCTGGGCAATGGGCGACGGCGGGCGCGCATACTGTTGCCGTCGTCATCGCCTTCGTCATCATCACAGCACTTCATATCGTGCTCGGCGAGCTCGCACCGAAGAGCCTGGCGCTTCAACGCAGCGAAGCCACTTCGCTTGCCGTTGTGCGTCCGCTCGGTCTGTTCCTGGTGCTATTCAAGCCGGCGATCTTTGTTCTGAACGGCATGGGCAACCTCGTGCTGCGGGGTGTGGGTCTTCGAGCCGGAACCGGCGAATCGTCGTTCCATTCGCCGCAGGAGCTCAAGCTTTTGGTTGCCGAGAGCCAGGAGGCCGGCCTTCTCAACCAGGTGCAGCAGCAGCTCGTCGAGCGGGTGTTCAACATCGGTGACAGGCCGATCTCCGACATCATGACGCCGCGCCTCGATATCGAATGGTTCGACGCCGACGACAGCGAGGCCGAGATCCTGAAGACCATCCGCGAATGCAGTCACGAACAATTGCTGGTCGCCCGCGGCTCGATCGACGAGCCGATCGGCATGGTGTTGAAGAAGGACCTTCTCGACCAGGTTCTCGACGGCGGCAAGATCCGGCCAATGGAGGTGATCAAGCAGCCGCTGGTGCTGCATGAGGGCACCTCGGTCGTCCGCGTGCTCGACAGTTTCAAGGCCTCACCCGTTCGCCTCGCCATCGTCATCGACGAATATGGCAGCCTCGAAGGCATCGTCACCCAGACCGACCTGCTCGAAGCCATCGCCGGCGACCTGCCGGGATCCAACGAAGAGCCCGACATCGTCGTCAGGGAAGACGGGTCGCTCTTGATCGACGCGATGATGCCGGCCTTCGACGCCTTCGAACGGCTCGGCCTGCGCGATCGTCCGGACGCCGATTTCCATACGCTGGCGGGTTTCGCCCTGCATCAGCTCCAGCACATCCCCGAAGCCGGCGAGACCTTCGTCTTCGACAACTGGCGCTTCGAGGTTCTCGACATGGACGGCATGCGTATCGACAAGATGCTCGCGACGCGCATTTCCGCGGATGGGGTGGAGGCCTAGCGCATCGGCCCGAAAATCGGAATCGATTTTCGGAAAGCACGATGCGTAGATTCAAAGTGTTAGAGCGTCCTTTGTGCGTCCGAAAGGACGCACGGCGCTCTAATTCACCGCCAGCGTCCAGAGCATCCCTGCGGCCGCGCAGGCTAGCAGCGTCGAGATCACGGAAGCCTTGAAACGGAAGATCGCGATAGCGGCGGCGGCAGACAGCGCCATTGCCGCCGGCACGGCCGATTGCAGCTCGGGGATATCGAGCCGCAAGCCGCCAAGGTGGATGATCGCAACCTCGGCAAACAGCGTGTGCAAAGCAAACCAGATAGCGAGGTTGAGGATGACCCCGACCACCGCCGCTGTTATGGCCGACATCGCGCCGGCGAGCGCGATGTTGCCGCGCAGTTTTTCGATGAACGGCGCGCCGAGGAAGATCCAGAGGAAACAGGGCACGAAGGTGACCCAACTCGTCAGGATCGCCGCAAGGGTTGCAGCAAGCATCGGGTTCAAAGCTCCCGGATCGCGGTAGGCGCCCATGAAGCCGACGAACTGGACGACCATGATCAACGGCCCAGGCGTCGTCTCGGCCATGCCGAGACCATCCAGCATCTCGCCGGGTTTCAGCCAGCCGAAATGCTGCACAGCCTCCTGCGCGACATAGGCAAGCACGGCATAGGCCCCGCCAAAGGTGACGACCGCCATCTTGCTGAAGAACAGGCCAATCTCGGTAAAGACGCTATCGGCGCCGAAGGTTGCGTAAAGCGCTGCGAGCGGAGCGAGCCAGAGGGCAAACAGCACGGCCGAGATGCGTAGCGACCATGCAAGATTCGGGCGCGCATGCGCCGGTATGCCCTCGCCAAGCGCCGACTCGGCGTCAGACAGCATCGGGCCGCTTCCGGCCTTGTGGCCGCCGCCCGTCCGGAAGGCGGCAAGCCCGAACCTGCCGCCGAGGAAGCCGGCAATGCCGGCGGCGAGCACGATCAGCGGGAACGGGACATGGAGAAAGAAGATGGCGATGAAGGCCGCGGCCGCGATACCGACCATGACGCGATTTTTGAGCGCCCGGCCGCCGATGCGGATCACGGCCTGCACGACGACGGCGAGCACCGCTGCCTTCAGCCCAAAGAACAGGCCGGCGACGATGCCGATGTTGCCGTAAGCCGCGTAGATATAGCTGAGACAGAGGATCGACAGGAATCCAGGCAGTACGAACAGCAGGCCGGCGACGAGACCGCCCACTGTCCGATGCATCAGCCAGCCGATATAGATGGCGAGCTGCTGCGCCTCGGGTCCGGGAAGCAGCATGCAATAGTTCAGCGCATGCAGAAAACGGTGCTCACCGATCCATCGCTTCTCGTCGACGATGATCCGGTGCATGACGGCGATCTGGCCGGCGGGGCCGCCAAAACTCAGGGCGGCGACGCGCAGCCACACCCTGAAGGCCTCGCCAAACGAGACGCCGTGATGATGCTCCTCTCGCGCGTCGTCCTCCGCCATTTTGCCGCCGGGCGCACTATCCGTCATCTCAACCATCTCATACCCTCTTCTTTGGCGCCGGCCAATTGTGGGTTTCCTCGGTCGCATCGCGGCACCAGCGGAAAAAAGCGTCGTAGAGAAGCATCCCGGCCTCGAGTTGCTCCAGATCGTCTGAATACATCCTGGAGAGGCCGAGCGATGCCGCAAGCAGTCCCGCCGCCTCAGGGGCGAGGTCGAGCCTTGCGGTATCCGCCGCCCTGACGATACGCGCCAGGCGCAGAAGCGGTTCCGAAGCCAGCCCGAACTCCTCGATCATCACGTCAAAAGTGCAGAATTCGCCGCGATGGCTCCAGAACACATCCTCGATATCGAAGGGCGTCGCCGCGAAACGCTCGCCGACGGCCAAAACCTCGGGCGCCGGCACGAACAGGAACACGGCATTCGGATCTATGAAGCGCCGGATCAGCCAGGGACAGGCGATGCGATCGATCTTCGGCCGCGCCCGCGTCACCCAGACGGTGCGCCCCTCAGCGTCGCGTTGCGGCAGCTTTGTATCGGGGACGGCCGGTCCGCCCGCGATCCACGCCTCGAAGCCACCTTCGAGGCTTTCCGCATCGATCCCGACATGGCGGAGATAGGCGGCAACACCATGACTGAGCTTGCCGCCTCTCTGGCATACCACGACGACGGCTTCGGCATCGACGCCGCCAACCCAGGACGCGACATCGGCATAGGCGCGCCGGATCGAGCCCGGCACCAGGCGTGGATCGAGCGCGAAGTCCTCCTCCGTGCGAACATCGATAATGACGGGAGCCCCAGGCGTCCCGATGAGGCGGCTGAGCTTTTCAGGTGAGATTTCTAGAAATGACGGCATGACGCGTCCCTCCGTTGATCGGTTTTACTGGACGCGATTCTTCAGCATGACGCCTCGTGGGGTGATCGCGACCCCATGTCTAAACCATGCGCAAACAGACCCCATCGTGTCAAGCGCATTGCGCCATGGCGGCTTGCCGTCCGCGGCAGCGGCCTGCCATCCGCCACGGCACCCGATCAGCCGGCAGGTCTTCCACCCGGTCTCTGCCGGTCGCCTCCAGGCAAGCCGGCGGGCAGATGAGAGGTGAGTGGCAAAGCCGCGAATACACGGAGTGCCAGTGAAGAGCGCGAATGAAGGTACGAAAACCCAATCAGTACAAGCGCTTCGGCCCAGAACGGAACAAAAAGCCCGCTTCGGCATTCTTCTCTGACCGAAAGAGGAGAAAGTACCATGACGTACGACCCCAATAATGCCAACGACCCGAACCGCCCGCTGAACCCAAATTTGGATCTGCGCACCACGCCGAGCGCGCGCAGCAGTAATACGTGGATTGTCTGGGTCGCTGCATTGGCCGTGATCGCTGTCGCTGCATTCGCCTATTCGCAGTGGGGCACCCCCGGCACATCGCCGGACACGACAGCCTCCACGACCCAATCCGAGCCGGCGCCGGCCAAGCCGATCGCTCCGACCAATAACAGCGCAACGCCCGCACCGGCACCAGCAACGCCCGCACCGGCACCAGCACCGGCCACTCCGCCGCCGGCTGCCCCGGCACAGCAGTAATCGCTGCCCGGCCAGCAGAAGCCGGCCCAGTGCCGGCTTCTTTTCTGCCGCGAGCGCTTGAAGATATTTAAGCAAACCCTATTTAAGGGATGCCGAATCTGTCTCTGACCGCTGACCACGGAGGTACTGGCAGCCGTTATCGAGACTGATCGAGGAAGGTCGGTGCGAGTTTCGCCCGGCCTTTTTTCTTGACCTCGTCATCCATGCCGAACAGCCGTACTGGCAACGCCTGATCGGGATTATTTGGGAATCCTGTTATAGAAAGACTGCGGATCGTACACGCACTCGTAGTCGAGGAGGCAAAGCTTGCCATTGGCATCCCTCACCCTTGCGGTGTCGTACTTGTCGCCGAGATTGCACTTGGCCGGCGGATAGCGGAAGCTGCGACCGCCGAAGCCCATCCGCACAAAAACCGCCTTGTCCTTGCGGATGATCTGCGCAAGCTCTTCGCAACTGTGATCCCTGGCATTGACCTCCACCGCCTCGACGGCAAGAGCGACGGACGGAAACAGCAGTGCGACGGCCAGAACAACGCTTTTCATGGAAACTCCTGAATGTGATAGAGCGAAGTTAAGGCATTGCACCCGATGCCGCCAGTCCGCAAACCTTCCGAACTATACATCTGAGCAGCCCTGCCCCTTTGCCTCCCGCGCGCTCGATAACGGCCCATCGAAACAGAAATTGTCGGATGAGCGACCACCGCGCGGGCTCTTTGAGACAGGGAATCCAGGTGGACGGGACACTCCTTCGCTGCTCCGCAAGGATGTTGCCGCATCCCATCCATCAAGATGTTTGGTCTATGCTGCCAGCCATGAAACCGACGTTTGGGCGTAGACACCTTGCAGAGCCGGAGCGGACAAGGACCGTTCCAGCACAGAAGGTCGATGCGCCACCCGCCAGAAGCTTCGATTGGCCGAAAATCAGGCGTTACGCCAAAAACGCGACCCTGGCCCTGCTGATCGCGATCAAACTTGTGGTTGTGATTATTTACGTCATCAGACTAAACGCCTCGCATTCCTTCCAGGAATACGCACCGCCCATAGCAATGATGGCGGTACTGTCGTTTTTCATCGTCGCCGCTCTCTGGCTCGCCGGCATGAAACTGAGCGGCAGCGATTGACGTGACCTCGGTTGGCGCCGTCTGAAGTTGCCGCCGCCCGCACTTCCCGCTCGTTCCCTCTCGCAACGGAAGCGCCCAGAGCATGATGCCGAAAAGTGTGAGCAGTTTTCGGACGACATCCTGCTTTAACTCTTTAATCTAGAAAAGGATCCGGATTTCAGGCCGACCCGGCCTAAAATCATCCCGTTCTAGGGAAAGTTATAGGGCGACGCGGGGTCGAAGACGCAGGAATAATCAAGGATGCATTGCTTTCCCTCGCTATCGCGCAAACTGGTCGTGGTGCGCTTGTCACCCATACTGCACTGGGCGGGCGGATAACGGAAACTGCGGCCGCCGAAACCGATGCGAACAAAGACCTTTTTGTTCTGGCGAATGATCTGAGCAAGCTCGCTGCAGCTATGCTCGCTCGCTTTGACGTTCATGACGCCTGCGCCAAAGGCCGGTAACGGCAGAGACAAGGCAACGACTAGAATGACGCTTCTCATAGGACCCTCCCAGTGTGTGAGGGAAACTAGCGCGCACAGATCACTGCGACCAGTCATTTGGGCAAGGCTAGCAATGTCGCCCGCTTCCAGCAGGCCGGAAAATCCGGCCTGATTTCAAATACATCAATCTTTTCAAGAGATTTGGTGGGTGATGTAGGGCTCGAACCTACGACCCGCTGATTAAGAGTCAGCTGCTCTACCAACTGAGCTAATCACCCGTTCGCGCTTGGCTGCGCGGTGTGACGGGGCGTATAAACAGGATCGGCAGGCTTGTCCAGCGCATAGGCGAAATTTCTTTGGTTAATCGCGAAGATTTTTCGGCATGGCTGAAATACAGCGCAGAAGCCCGAAAATCGGAATCGATTTTTGGGAAGGATTATGCGCCGATTCAAAGTGATAGAGCGTCCTCAGCGCCAGTGAAATCAAAGTTCGAGCGTGCCGCTGGCCAGCCGTACCGCCTGGCCGCCGATCCGCGCGTTGGAGATTGCTCCCGCGTCGACATCGATATGCAGATGGATGAAGGACGGCCGGCCCATCTCGACGCCCTGCTCGATCATGATCGGGTGATGCCCGTCCGTCAGCCGGTCGAAATGGTGGATGGCGCCGGAGAGTGCGGCCGCCGCCGAACCGGTGGCCGGGTCTTCGACGATACCCATGCCGCTGGCGAACATGCGCGCATGGAACTTCGCCACGTGGTTGACGCCGCCGCGGCAATAGGCATAGGCCGAGGCAAGCGCGCCATCGACGAAGGGCACGATCTTTTCCCAGAGTTGCGGATCGAATTCCACTCGCTGCGTGGCTCCGACATCGTGCACCGGAATGAGCAGGAAGGGAACGCCGGCGCTCCAGACCGACGGGACGTGATTTTCGAAGCCGATCTCAGTCACCTTCAGCGATAGCGCATCGGCGATCCCGAGCTTGTCGAGCGGCATGATGGCGGGCTGCGATTTGCGCGGCAGGTCGAATTCGGCAAAGCTCGCCTCACCCTCTCTCAGCCGCACCGCGCAACGCACCGGCCCGACATTTTCCTCAAGCACCGTGACGAGATCGCGCGTCGCAGCACCGTGCACCCGTTCGGCCAGCGCGACCGCCGTGCCGACCGTCGGATGGCCGGCAAAGGGCAGCTCGCGCCCAGGCGTGAATATCCTCAGACGCGCCGCATAGGCGGGGTTGGTCGAAGGCTGCACGAAGACCGTCTCCGAGAGATTGATCTCCCGGGTGATTGCCTGCATCGCCTCGTCGCTGAGATTGTCTCCGTCGAAGATCACCGCCAGCGGGTTGCCCGCAAGCTTTCGATCGGTGAACACGTCATAGACGCTGTAGCTTCGCGCCACATCGGCCTCCTTGAATCGTCATCGCGCCGCCAACCTGCCCGACCGGGCGAACGAGTGCAAGGCGCTAAAACGCGTCACGTCAACCGGAATCACATGACGCGCTTTCGATCTTTAGGTGATGCATGTCGTTATCCCGAAACGCTACATGGCTTTGGGCGGATACATCAACTCCGCTCGGCCTTGCCGAAATACCAGTCGATCACGGGCAGCATGGCGATATTATAGGGGTGCGCCGAGTGATCGGCCGAGCGGATCGCCGCCACACCCGCGATCTCCTTGTCCTCGGCCACGAGCATGTGACTCTCGATCCGTTCGATCATCTCGTCCGCCGTCATATCGAAGCGGAAGAGCCGCAACAGCGTCACCGTCCGGTTGGAATGGCTAGCGAAGAGCCCCTGCCCCGCCACCGAACGGCTAAGATCCAATCCGGTTTCTTCATGGACCTCGCGGCGCATGTTTGCCTCGATGTCGCAGCGCCCGTCGACGATATCCTCGGGCTCCAGCGAGCCGGCGGCGAAATAGACCTGGCCGGGATTGGCTGTATGGGCGCCCATACGGATCGCCACAAGCGCACCGTCCGAGGTTTCCAGCACCGGATAGGCGAAGATGTGAATGCCGCCCTGACGCTGCGGCTGCCGGCGCCACCACATGAAGGCGGAAAAGGGAATGACGTGGCCCTCGCCCGCAATCCCGTTTTCACTGAGCGAGAGCCGCTGCTGAAACACCATGCGCCCATCGAACAGCGCCGGATTGGCGGCCGTCTCCCTGGCCCAATTCTCCCGGATCGCCGCTTGTTCGGCGACGGCGAAGGGATGGGGACCGGGCAGGATGCGCAGATCCACGCCGGCGATCGGGAAGACCGTGGCTTCCGGGGGCCAGCCGGCGAAATCGGAAAAATCGGTATTCGGAAAATTCATGTTCAAATTCGTTTTCATGGGAGATCCAGTGTCATGACGACAGGGCAGTGATCGGACGCCTTCGGCCTGTCCCAGCCGGTGCGCGGATAACGCTCCACCTCCTGCCCCGGCGGGAACATGGTGCGGTAGGGCTGGCCGCTGCGGATGATTTCGGGCAGGCGGCCGGCATTATGGGCGGCAAGTGCTGGCGAAAGCCAGAGATAGTCGAGTTGGCAAAGCCACTGCTCCTGTGGCCCGCGAGCGTGATAGAGCGTCCAGCGGTCGAGAGGTTCGCGGCGGCGCACGACATTTTCGGCAAAGCCGTCGCGGCTGAAGATGTCGAGCGCGCTTTCGGTCTCGTTCTGATGTTGGAAGCGATAGCCGGTGCCCCGGCGGCCGATGACGTCGACGCGCTCCTGATAGTCGTTCATGTCTCCACAGATGGCGAAGCTCTTCGTGCCGGCTTGATCCGCACCGAAGCGATCCTCGATGATGCG
The DNA here is from genome assembly GCF_025152745.1 of Rhizobium sp. WSM4643. NCBI lineage: Bacteria > Pseudomonadati > Pseudomonadota > Alphaproteobacteria > Hyphomicrobiales > Rhizobiaceae > Rhizobium > Rhizobium sp. WSM4643. Next base: position 2,719,248 of record NZ_CP104040.1, read on the forward strand.
GCGCACGGCGCGCGCCTCGGCGCGACGGATCGGCATGGTCGATTGCCGCCCGTCCAGCCCGTCGCGCGGATTGCCCATCGACTTGAAATGCACGACGTAGAGCGAAAACGGCCGGCCGCCGATCAGAAGATCGAGCTCCAGGCAATCGCGTTTGAAGATCTTGTCGTCGATACGGTTGGTGAGCGCCACGTCCTCGTCGAAGAGATCAAAGTCGCGATAGGTCGTCATCGCATGGCTTCTGATATCCCTGAGCTCGATCTTCTGGCCGTCGCGCGTTTCCTCACGCATCAAGACGGCAACATCGATGCCGCGGCTGTCATTGCCCTCGACCAGGTATTTCTGGCGGTAGCCGTTTCCGACCATGCGGAAAAGATAGCCGTATTCGAAGGCCTGAAGGGCAGCCATGTTGTCAATTTCCTGCAGGCAGAGGATATCGGCGTCAGCATCGGCGATCGCGAGCGCCGTCATCTGCCGGGTATCGTCGGCGGCGGCAATCACCCGGGCCTGCTCGAGCTGCTGATAGACGCCCTCGCTCGAAACCTGGAAAAGCTTGATGACACGGTCCTGGCGCAGCTGGTTGCGGAAGCCGGTGAAATCGAAACGGGTGAGGAGATTTTCGACATTGAAGGTGGCCAGGCGAAGCGACATGGGAAGGATCCGGTTGCGGGGAGTAACTTAACCAGCAGAAGCCGCAGGAAAAGATGGCGGAGCCAAGAAATATGCGGACAACCACCCCGCTTACAGCCCCGAAGGCGATTGCCTGTGACTTAGGCTGCTGACATAGTCTCCGCAGAGGGCAATCATCATTCCGGCGCGGGGCATTTCATGAGGCGGGTTCTTGCATCGTTTGCGATTCTGACGTCCCTCGCCGGCGCGGCCCTTGCCGATACCTACGGCGCCATCGCCTACTCGCCCTCGACGAGCGCCACCGGCTGGTCCTATGCTTATGACACTCGCGGCGACGCCGAAACCGTTGCCCGACGCAATTGCGACAGCAGCGCCAACGATTGTCGCATCGCTATCTGGTTCCGAAACGGCTGCGGCGCGGTAGCCGTCGGCCGTCGCAGCGGCTGGGGCTCCGGCTGGGGTTATGATGGCCGCGAGGCCCAGCGCCAGGCGATCGGCAGCTGCAACCGGCAAACCCGCGGCTGCCGCGTCATCCGCTGGCAATGTTCCGGCAGCGAATGATTTTGGCGGGGCACGGCGTCTCAAAGCCGCCACGCCGCGCGTACCGATAGCCTGAGGCTGTCACCCGTCCGGACGGGAAAACGGGCATAGGCCCGCAGCACCTGATTGTCGGTGAGGACGAGCTTCAGCGCATAACGCTCGCCCTCGAAGAGCACGGACTCGACCATCGCCGCGATTCCCTCGCCAGCGGTATTCTCGCCGGAGACCATAACATCTTCCGGCCGGACGAGGACATCAATCCTGTCGCCGTTGGCTGCCCTGGTAACAGTGCCAGCAAACATCGGCTCCAGCGCCTGCCAATCCAGCGCCCTGTTGTCACCAGCAGCACGCGGCAGCGACACGATCGCGCCTCGCCCGATCAGCCCGCCGACGATGCGTCCTTCCGGCCGCGCGTAGATCTCGACGGGAGCCGCCACCTGCAGCAGCCGCCCTTCCGACATGACGGCGACGTCGGTCGCGAGCGCCATCGCCTCGCTCTGGTCGTGGGTGACGTAGATCATCGTTGCGCCCGAGCGCTGGTGGAACTCGCGAAAAGTCTCCTCCATCTCCTGTTTCAGATGCCGGTCGAGATTGGCGAGCGGCTCGTCGAGCAGCACCACGTCGGGTGATGTCACCAGGCAGCGGGCGAGCGCCACGCGCTGGCGCTGGCCGCCGGAGAGATCGGCTGGACGCCGTTCGGCATAATCGGCAAGCCGCACGGTGCCGAGCGCGTCACGCACCTTCATCCGGTAGGCCTCGCCCGAAATGCCGCGCACCTTGAGGGGATAGCCGACATTGTCAGCGACACTCATATGCGGCCAAAGCGCATAGGACTGGAAGACCATCGCCATGTTGCGCTTTTCCGGCGGCAGCGACTGCGCGGCATCGGCAAGCAATCGCTCGCCGAGATGGATGGAGCCGTCGCTCGGCGTCTCGAAACCGGCGATCATGCGCAGTACCGTCGTCTTGCCGCAGCCGGAAGGCCCGAGCAGCGCCAGGAAGCCGCCCTCGCGCACCTCGAGCGAAAAACCGCTGACGGCGGCCCGGCCTGTACCAAAATCCTTGCCGAGCTGGTTGAGGGTCAGCCTCGCCATGGGACCACTCCTTTCGGCAGCCGTTTCGCCAGAATTTCGAGCAACAACATCAGCACGATGACCATGAGGACGACGAGCACCGAAAGCGCCGAGGCAAGGTCGGAGCTGCCGCTGTCGTCAAGATTATAGATGGCGACGCCGAGCGTCTGCGTGCCGGCCGACCAGAGCAGCGCGGAAATCGTCAGCTCGTTGCAGGCGATCAGGAAGACGAGGATGACCGACGCGCCGGCGGCGGGCGCAATCAGCGGCACGATGATATCGAAAAGCCGGCGGAAGAAGCCGGCCCCGGAAAGCCGCGCCGCCTCTTCCAGCGCCGGATCGAGCTGGTGGAAGGCGCTGACCACCGGCTTCAGGCTGACGGCAAAGAAGGAGGAGAAATAGGCGATCAGGATGATCCAGATCGTGCCGTAGAGCGAGACGTGCAGGATTGGAATCGGTGCTGCGAACACCAGGATGAAGCAGACCGCGATGACGATGCCGGGCAATGAATAGGGTATCTCGATCAGGCTGGAGACGATGCGGGAAGCCAGATCCCTGCGTCGTGCCAGCGCATAGGCCGCAAGCACCGTCACCACGAGGAGACAAAGCGCGGTCGCGCCGGCAAGTGACAGCGAGTTGATGAAGGCGGTGCGCGTCACCGCCTGCCGGAACAGGATCTCCTCAAAAGCATGCAGCGACATGGTTTTAAAGGTGAGCGGCACGCCATAGGCCGGCACCAGCGCGCCGGCGACAAGCGCGAAGAAGGGTGCTGCCAGCATGAAGAACAGGATCGCCCATACGAGCGGTGTGAAAACAAGGCGCCAGGCGCCGAGTTCGAAGGCCGCACTCGCCCCGGATAACCCGATGACGCGGTAGTCGCGGTCGCGCAGCGCCCGGTCCTGGATCATCAACCCGACGACCGAGATGCTGGCGATGATTGCCGAGAGCACGGCGACGTCGCCGAAGGTACGGCTGGTGAAGGCGGAAAACTTGGTGAAGATCAACGTCGGCAGCGTGAAGATCGAGGCCGGAATGCCGAGAATGGCGGGAATGCCGAAATTGCCGGTGCAGGAGACGAAGGAGATCGCCGCACCCGCGATGATGCCGGGCAGCGACAGGGGCAGAATGATGTCGCGGAACACCCGCAAGCTTGAAGCGCCGGAAAGCCGTGCGGCTTCGACCCCGTCGCGCGGCAGCGTCATCAGCCCGGCTCGAAGCGCCAGATATACCAGCGGCGCATGCTGCACGCCATAAAGCAGCGCGATGCCGCCCACCGAATAGAGCGGCTGCGGCGAGCCGAGCGGCGGAGCGATGTGCAGCGCCTTCAACAGCGGGCTGGAGGGGCCTGACATCTGCACCCAGGCCAGCGCCGTCACCTGCGGCGGGATCATCATCGGCAGCACGAAGAAGAAGCTGAGCAGCCCCTTGCCGCGGATATCGGTCAGCGTCAGCAGGAAAGCAAAGAGGCAGCCGATGACAAGCGAGATGATCGTGCCCAAAATGGCAGTGACGATCGTGTAATAGGTTGCCGACCAGAGCGAGGCTTCGCTCAGAACCGTCATCACGCCGCCATTGGCGAAAGCCGCGATCCCGACCATGGCAAGATGGGCGAGCGGCAGCACGCTGAGCATCAGGACGATGATGACGACAAAAGGAAACAGCCAGGCGGGCTGGCTGTTTCCGGTTTTGATGTATCCGTGCATGAAAGGATCAGTTCGAGCGGTAGATGCCCGAGAAGGTCTTGAGATCCTGATCGGTATTCTTCAACGCTTCGGCCGCCTTGATCGGCAGGATCTTGATGGTGTCTCGCGCCGGAAAGCCTTCCGGCAGCTTCATGCCGTTGCGGGCCGGGATGTAGCCGAGCTTCAGGAAGCCTTGCTGGCCCTTTTCGGAAAGCACGTAATCGACGAACGCCTTGGCGGCATCGGCGTTCTTGGTGCTGGCAAGGATACCGACCGGCTCGGTGACGGCCGAAACGCCTTCGCTCGGAAAGACGAACTCGACCGGAGCGCCCTTGGCCTTCTCGCGGATCGGCAGGTAATCGACGACCATGCCGTAAGCCTTCTCACCCGAGGCGACGGACTTCAGCACGGCGCCGTTGCCGCCGGCCGCGATTGCGCCGTTTTCCGCGAGCGACTTGTAGAAGTCCCAGCCAAGGCCGGGAACGGCGGCGAGCGTCTGGGCGTGGATGAGGGCCGCACCCGAGGCAAGCGGGCTCGGCATGGTGACGAGGCCCTTGGCTTCCGGCTTGGTCAGGTCCTTCCAGCTCGCCGGCTTCATCGCGGCCGAGGTATTGTAGATGATGCCTGTCGTGATCAGCTTGGTCGAGTAGTAGTAACCGTCGGCGTCGTAGAGGGCGGCGTCGTACCCTGCGGCTTCCGGCGACTTGTAGGCCATGAGCTTTCCATCTTGCTTGAGGCGCTCCAGCGTCACCACGTCGGCAATCAGCAGAACATCGGCAACCGGGTTGCCGGCCTGAATCTCGGCCTGCAGCTTGGCCATGATCTTCGGCGTGCCGTCGCGAACCCAGTCGACCTTGATATCGGGATTGGCAGCCATGAAGCCGTCGACCGTCGCCTGTGCGTCTTCGTTCGGCTGGCTGGTATAGAGAACGAGGTTTGCGGCGGACGCCGGAATGGCAAACAGGCTCGCGGCGAGAAGCGCTGCGGCGGAAACGATGGTTTTCATGGGGAAGATCCTCGATTTCGATACCCCTCCCTTATTAGGGGTCGTTGACAGACATGTGACAGGGCGCCGCAGCCGACGCGGGCCATTCCCACAACCTTCCTTGGTGGTTCGCCTGCCCTGCCGACAATACAGTTGATCGCCCCCCCGATTTCTGGAATCGCCTATGAACGCGGCCCGATCCGGGCCGATTCGAGGGGATGGCAAGAATGAGACGGACACCCTGGCGCGCGCGCCTGCGCTACCAGTTCGACAAGAGCATGGCCGCCGGCCCGATCGCCCTGATCGGCTGGCTGGCGGTGATATCGCTAGTTGTCATCATCGCTGCAGGTCTGCTGCTTGCGCTGACCGGTATTGCGCCCGACGGCGGCGAGCATATGAGCTTCGTCGAGGGTGCCTGGGAATCGCTGATGCGCACCATGGACGCCGGCACGATGGGCGGTGATATCGGCTGGCCCTTCCGCGGCGTCTCCCTTGTCGTCACCATATCGGGCATCTTCGTCTTCTCGGCCCTGATCGGCGTGCTGAGTTCCGGCATCGAGGAAAAGCTGGATGACCTGCGCAAGGGCCGCTCGCAGGTGCTCGAAAACGACCATACGATCATCTTCAACTGGTCGCCCTCAATCTTCGACGTCATCTCCGAACTCGTCATTGCCAACACCAGCCGGCGCCGCCCGCGCATTGTCATCATGGCCGCCAAGGACAAGGTGGAGATGGAGGACGAGCTTGCCGACAAGATCGAAAATCTCAGGAACACCCGTATCATCTGCCGCAGCGGCGATCCGACTGATCTTTACGACATCAACATCGTCAATCCGCACACCTCGCGCTCGATCATCGTGCTGTCGCCGGAAGGCGACCATGCCGATTCCGAAGTCATCAAGACGGTGCTCGCCCTCGTCAACGATCCCGGCCGCCGCAAGGAGCCCTACCAGATCGCCGCCGAAATCCGCGACACCAGGAATGCCGAGGTGGCGCGCATCGTCGGCGGCAAGGAATTGCAACTGGTGCTTGCCGACGACCTGATCTCGCGCATTGTCGCCCATTCCAGCCGCCAGTCGGGACTGTCAGGCGTCTATTCCGAACTGCTCGATTTCGAAGGCTGCGAGATCTATACGCTCGAGCAGCCCGAACTCTCCGGTAAAAGCTTCGGCGCCGCGGTGATGATGTACGAGACCTCGACGCTGATCGGCTTCTGCGACAACCAGGGCGCGGTCCATCTCAACCCGCCGGCAAACCGCATCTTCCTGCCCGGCGAGTGCGCCATCATCATCGCCGAAGACGATGCCGCCATCAAAAGCGCCGCCGCCGAGATGCGTGTCGACAAGGAGGCGATCCGGGCTCCAGTGACACGCGAGGCAAAGGCGGAGCGCACGCTGATGCTCGGCTGGAACCGCCGCGGCCCGATCATCGCCCGCGAGCTGTCGCGTTATGTCGCCACGGGTTCGCAACTCACCATTGCCGCCGATACGCCCGATATCGAAGAGGAGGTTCGTGGCCTGACGTTTGCAAGCGACAACATGGCGGTCACCTGCCGCGTCACCGACACCAGCAGCCGCGCCGAACTCGACGACCTCGATATTCCCGGCTACGACCACGTGCTTGTGCTCGGCTACTCCGACCACATGGCCGCACAACCCGCCGACACCCGCACGCTCGTCACCCTTTTGCAGCTACGCCGGATCGCCGAGAAGACCGGCCGCCACATCGGCATCGTCAGCGAGATGATTGACGTGCGCAACCGTGAGCTTGCCGCCGTCACCCGCGCCGACGATTTCGTCGTCAGCAACAAGCTCGTCAGCCTGATGCTGGCGCAGGCCTCCGAGAACGGCCAGATGGCGGCGATCTTCGACGAACTGCTCGACGAGGACGGCTCGGAAATCTACATGCGCGCCGTCACCGACTATGTTTCGATCGACAAGCCGCTGACCTTCTATACGATCTGCCTTGCGGCGCTACGCCGCGGCGAGGTCGCGATCGGCTATCAACGGCAGCGGCAGGGAGAAGCCGACGCCCGCAATCTTTCCGGCGTCGTCGTCAATCCCGGGAAATCGGATCTTCTGGCCTTTGCCGAGGCCGATCGCCTGATCATCCTCGCCCGCCAGTGAACCCGCGTGTGAGAGTTCACGCAGGCGTGAACGCGCGGCAATTTGCCATTGCCGTGCTTTGCGCTACGTCACTCACATTTCGATGAGGGAGGAATTTCAATGGAATATCGTCTGCTCGGCCGTTCCGGCCTGAAGATCTCGACTTTGACCATGGGCACGATGACCTTCGGTGGCGTCGGCTGGGCAAAGACCGTCGGCGACCTCGGCGTCGCCGAGGCGCGCAAGATGATCGACATATGCATCGATGCCGGCATCAACCTGATCGACACTGCCAATGCCTATTCATCGGGCGAATGCGAAAACATCATCGGCGATGTGCTCGGCGGCAAGCGGCCGCAGGGCGTGTTGCTTGCCACCAAGGCCCGCTTCAGCATGGGCGACGGCCCGAACGACCAGGGCCTGTCGCGCTACCACCTGATCCGCGAATGCGAGGCGAGCCTCAAGCGCCTGAAGACCGATGTCATCGACCTCTACCAGGTGCATGAATGGGACGGGCAGACGCCGCTGGAAGAGACGATGGAAGCGCTCGACACCCTGATCAGGCAGGGCAAGGTGCGTTACGTCGGCTGCTCGAATTATTCAGGCTGGCACATCATGAAGGCGCTTGGCATCGCCAACGAGCACCGGTACCAGCGCTTCGTCAGCCAGCAGATCCACTATACGCTGGAAGCGCGCGACGCCGAATACGAGCTGCTGCCGATCTCGATCGACCAGGGTCTCGGCGTGCTGGTCTGGAGCCCGCTCGCCGGCGGCCTACTCTCCGGCAAGCATCGCCGCAACCAGGCAGCCCCCGAAGGCACGCGCCAGTTCGCCGGCTGGACCGAACCGCCGATCCGCGACGAGAACCGCCTTTGGAACATCGTCGAGACGTTGGTCGCGATCGGCGAAGAGCGCGGCGTTTCGGCGGCACAGGTGGCGCTCGCCTGGCTGATCGGCCGCAAGGCCGTGACCTCGGTCATCATCGGCGGCCGCACCGAAGCCCAGTTCCGCGACAACATCGCCGCTGCCGAGCTGAAACTCACGGACGACGAACGCAAGCGCCTCGACGCGGTCAGCTTGCCGCCGGTGATCTATCCCTATTGGCATCAGTTGAACACGGTTAGCGACAGGCTTGGTGAAGCCGACCTGGAGCTTTTCGGCCCGCATCTCCAGCAATAGGCGATAGCGGATCCGGCATTGCACGGCGGAAGACAAAGCATGTCGCGCGAAAGTGTGCAGCGGTTTCGCGACCACGACATGCTCAATCAAAGACCTAAAGTGTGGCAGGCGAATCTGAAAGATCGCGCCATACTTTAGCCGTCACAAAAGATGCGCTTTCGCCGTGTTATCGTAAGACCCCGCCACTCCCGCGAGGTTCTCCATGCTGAAGAATTACAAGGTCCTGAAGGGTACGGCGAGCGCACTCGCCCTCGACGACGACAACGATCCGCACATCGAGATCCGCATTGAGGCGAACGGCGTCAGCCACCGCATCGCGCTCAACGTCCGCTCCAAGGAATCGCCGCACGACTTGCTCTACGCCAATATCGTCGATTTCAAGCACCCGGCGCTGACCGAGGCGCTCGAAGCCCTGCCGATGGGCCTGACCGACATCCGCAAGGACCGTCCGGAGCTTGCCATCGACTATGTCCGCGGCGGGCTGATCGAGCGCGAGGACATGAATGTCGCGCCCTTTCAGCTCACCGGCCCGAAGAACGACCTGCGTGACTTCATCGAGCCGATCGTCCAGGAAGGCATTGTCGATTCCGACGTACACTTCTACGCCTTCGGCGAGGCCTGGGGGCCTGAGAACAACAAGCCGGACCAATATTTCGACTTCGAACCGGGCAACGGCATCCACGACATCCACATGAACCAGGGCGATGGCGGCAGCTTCAAGGCCACCAACGGGCCGAACCAGGATGGCGCCCTGCTCGTCCATTTCAATGATACCGACGAATGGGCGGCGATCTTCCTCTGCTTCCAGTCGCAGAACTGGAACACCGATGCGCTGACCGGTCATCCGCTTTCCGACAGCCGCGGCGGCCAGGGCCGCGGCGAAGGCACACGCCGGCCGCAGCCGATCGTCGCCTCGTCGCTGCGCATCGTCGCCGCGCTGATCAACCCGGTAAACGGCGAAGGCGGCACCGAGGCCGAAACGGTAACGATCATCAACCGCTCCGACATGGAGGCATCGCTCGACGGCTGGAAGCTGGAGGACGAAAACGGCAGGAGCCAGACGCTGTCGGGATCGCTTAGCGCCGGCGAGTTGCGCACCATAGCGCTCGATGCCGCAGCCGGCGGCCCGCAGCTTGCCAACAGGGGCGGCGACATCATCCTTCGCAATGCTGACGGCGCCGTGGCCGACCGGGTCGGCTACGGCAAGAGCGAGACGGCGAACGAAGGTTGGACGACGATCTTCTGATTGGCGCCCTGGCTGCCTGGTTTGCAAAACGGGGAGCCTATGGAGCTGTATGGCTTGTGCCACATGTTGCTCTTCGTATGCGCTCAGTGCATTCGCGGCTCTCTGCCGCTCACCCCCTCAACCGGCTGCCGCCACCTCTCCCCGCTGGGAGAAGAGATTCGCGGCAACGCCTCGCCTCCTCGAAAGCGTTCGTTATGTAAGCGAAAGCTTACGGCTTGGTTCCCTCTTCTCCCCAGCGGGGAGAAGGTGGCCCGAAGGGTTGGATGAGGGGGCCGCACGGCACGCCCTCTCCTCAACCTCTCACGTCAGCCGCCGATTTCGGCCGAGATCAGCGCGCTCAGGCGACCAATGCCGTCCTCGATCATCTGCTCGTTGGCGCAGGAGAAGCTGACGCGGAAGGTGTTGGCGCCCGAACCATCGGCGAAGAACGCCTTGCCGGGCACGAAGGCGACCTTGGCGGTTTCGAGTGATTTCGCCAGCAGCTTGGCGCCGTCCATGCCCTCGGGCAGCGTGATCCAGATGAACATGCCGCCCTCCGGCTTCGTCCAACTGGTGCCTTCCGGCATGTATTTGTCAAGTGCGGCCAGCATGCAGTCGCGGCGCTTGCTGTAGGCGGCCTTGATCTTGGCGACCTGCGCATCGAAGCCGCGCTCGGCGACATCTGATATCGCCATCTGGTTGATCGTCGAAGAATGCAGGTCGGCCGCCTGCTTCATCAGCACCAGCTTGCGGATGACGGGCGCGTTTGCGACGATGAAGCCGACGCGAAGACCGGGTGCCAGCGTCTTCGAGAAGCTGCCGCAATAGATCGTGCGCGTATCGTTGATATGGCCCTTCTCGGCGATCTCGAGCGCCAGGATCGGCGGGATCGGATCGCCGTCGTAACGCAGCGACTGGTAGGCCGCATCCTCGATGAGGGCGATGTCGAGATCTTCTGCCAGTGCCAAGACCTTTTTGCGGCCGTCGAGATCGACGGTCTCGCCGGTCGGGTTGGAGAAGTCGGCGGAAAGATAGGCGAACTTCACCTTGCCGCCGGCAGCGGAAGCGGCCGCGCGGTAGGACTCGGGCGTCCGATTACCGTTCGGCGTCAGCTGGTCGTAGGCTGGTTCATAGGCGTTGAAGGCCTGCAGCGCGCCGAGATAGGTCGGCCAAGTCACGAGTGCGGTGTCATCAGGCGACAGGAAGAGCTTGCCGAGATAATCGAGACCCTGCTGCGAACCGGACACGATGAAGACATTGTCGAGCTCGCAAGGGATGCCGAGAGCCGCCATCTGCCCGACCAGCCATTCGCGCAGCGGCTTGTAGCCCTCGCTGACCGAATATTGCAGCGCCGAATTGACGGCTGCGCCGTCGAAGATATCGGCATAGGCCTGCTTGAACTCTCGATCCGGAAACAGCGCCGGATCAGGAATGCCGCCGGCAAAGGAGATGATGTCGGGCCGGTCGAGAAGCTTCAGGAGCTCGCGGATTTCGGATGCGCGCATGCGCGACGAGCGCGACGCAAACATGGTGTCCCAGTTCAGCATGAAGTTTCCTCGTATTTTCTATACCGCCGACAAATCATGCCGCGGAAATTATGTCAATAATACTGACCTATTTTCTTGTCATAGTGACAAGTGTAGACTCCGTCCGATATCAAGGCGCTCGATCCAGAATTTGCTGCTCGATGTCAGCCCCATCAAGCGATTATTCCGCTGATCAAAGCCGAACCGGCTGATTCAGACCTTTCCAAGACCGGCTCGGCGGCGCTAGTGTCGCCGCCACTATTCAATGTACTATCAAGGTGCCAGCAATGACCGTGACGTCGGCCTCTCCTGAAATCAAAATCGAACTCCACAAGTCCCCCGTCTCCGACGCCGACCGCTTCCAGGCACTGGCGACGCCCGGCTTCGGCAAGGTCTTCACGGATCATATGGTCCTGGCACGATGGACTGCCGACAAGGGCTGGCACGATACGAAGGTTACGCCGAGGCGTCCCTTGGAGCTCGACCCTGCGAGCGCCGTGCTGCACTACGCTCAGGAAATCTTCGAAGGCATGAAAGCCTACAAGGCAGATGATGGCCGGATCCTGCTCTTTCGGCCTGAAGAGAACGCCCGCCGCTTCATGCAGTCGGCAAACCGCATGGCGATGCCTCCCGTGCCGGAAGAACTCTTCCTGAAGGCGGTCGAAGAACTGGTCCGCGTCGACAAGGCCTGGATTCCGTCCGGCGACGCCAGCCTGTACATTCGCCCCTTCATGTTCGCCAACGAGGCGTTTCTCGGCGTTCGTCCGGCTCAGGAATATATCTTCTGCATCATCGCCTCTCCGGTCGGCGCCTACTTCAAGGGCGGCGCGAAGGCCGTCTCCCTTTGGGTCGAGACCGAATACACCCGTGCAGCCAGCGGCGGCACGGGTGCGGCAAAATGCGGCGGAAACTACGCAGCCAGCCTCGTGGCGCAAGCCGAAGCGTCGAAGAAGGGTTGCGATCAGGTCGTCTTCCTGGACGCCGCAGAGCACCGCTGGGTCGAAGAACTCGGCGGCATGAACATCTTCTTCGTGATGAACGATGGATCAGTAGTGACCCCGCCCCTTGGCGGCACGATTCTGCCGGGCATCACCCGGGCCTCCGTGATCGTACTCGCCGAAGAAAGGGGCTTGCGCGTCGAGCAGCGCCCCTACTCGTTCGCGGAATGGCAAGACGACGCTGCCAGTGGCAGGCTCGCCGAAGCCTTCGCTTGCGGCACTGCCGCAGTCCTGGCGGGCATCGGCCTGGTTCGACATGCCGGCGGCGAATTTCCAGTGGGAAACGGACAGACCGGCAAGTTGACCGGCGAACTGCGCCAGCAGCTCGTCAGTCTGCAGAAGGGCGTAACGAACGATGAGCACGGCTGGACGCGCCTCATCCCGGCCTGAAATCCGGACGTTCCACACCAACGGCGGCGTCAGCACCGACATGGTGGACGCCGCTTTCCGCCTCGCCCGGAAAAGCCGTCGGGCTGGCGATCTATTCCGCCCTCGTCGGAGTTCGTTTCGATCTGCACGATACACTGCGTATGTTCTTCGAGCCGACAGCCATTAAGCAATCCGCGGATCGCTTTCGAAACGGACGCCGCCCGGTTTTTTGGGGCCGAGTCAGCCGGGAAAAACCATCGTCAACTTCCCATTTGGCGACAGAAATAGTACCGACGCCAAAACGGTTCGCCATTGACCGATGCCAAGTGATTTCTTACTGTTTATTAATCGATAGAGGAAAGGTAAGAATGGCCACCGCAACCCTCTCTACAAAATTCCAGATCTCCATTCCCAAGGAAGTGCGCGAACAACAACACTGGTCGGCGGGACAGGAATTCGTGTTCATTCCCAAAGGCAAAGGCGTATTGCTGATGCCGGTCCCGACGCTTGCCGATCTTCGCGGCATCGCCGAAGGTGCAGACAAGACAAACTACCGCGACCGGAACGACCGTTTCTGATGCGCGTGATCGACAGCTCCGCATGGATAGAATGGCTGACGAAAAGTGCTGCTGGAATCCAGCTGCAGGCCGAAATCCCGGAACGCGATCAATGCATCGTTCCGACGATCGTGCAGCTCGAGCTTTCCAAATGGCTGGCACGCGAAAAGGACGAGGAAGCCGTCGACAGCTTCATCGCTTATACCGCAACATGCATGGTTGTTTCTCTCGACACGACGCTTGCTCGCCGTGCTGCCGAAATATCGGCAGCCCATAAACTCGCCACCGCCGATGCGATCATTTATGCAACCTCCGAGCGCCTCGATGCCGATATCCTGACCTGCGATGCCCATTTCAAGGATCTCGAACGCGTCATCTATATCGATAAAAAAGACTGATCCGCATGTGACCCAAGCCCTCGACGGCTGGGCACAACGCTTCTATCACAAACCGGGAAATGATAATCTGGCATCTGGAATGGCTGAAAACCGGCATGTGCAGGCGGCACCGAATCCAATGGCGAAAATGACGATCTCGCTTCCGGATAATCTGGCGGAATACGTCGAAAACCGTGTCGCAAGCGGCAGATACAGCAGTGCTGACGCATTCCTGGCAGAGCTCATTCTGAAGGACCAGCTCCATCACAAGCTTGACGACGACGAACTGCGCAACATCCTGAGACAGGCTGAGGAAAGCGGCCCGAGCGATCGACGCATTCCCGACATCCTGTCGGAAACGAAGGCGAAGCTGCGTGACAATAGCCTATAGGCTGACCCGAAAGGCGGACGCGGTGCTATCAGGCATCGACGAATATGCTTGCCTCAACTTCGGCGAGGCGCAGGCAGACGCCTATCTTCTCGACTGGGACAGGATTTTCGTGCTTCTTTCCCATGCTCCCTCCATGGGAGAAGAGTGCGACGAACTCGGCGTCGGCCTTCGCCGCCTCCTCCACATGCGCCACGTCGCCTTCTACCGGGTGACATCGGCAGGGATTGTCGTCATTGACATCATCGACGCGGACCGGCTTCCCGAAAGACATCTTCAATCCAACCAACGCCCGCGATCGGCCGAACAGCATGCCTCTTGAGCGCACCTTTTACTTCTATGAGGAAAATGCCGAGACCTACGCCAACCGGGCGCGCGGCCTGCCAAAGCAGCAGCTCGATGCCTTTCTCGCTGGGCTTGCGCCGGGTGCGGCCATCCTCGAACTCGGCTGCGGCGGCGGGCAGGACAGCGCCTACATGCTGGCGCACGGTTTCGACGTGACGCCGACGGATGGCTCGGCCGAGCTTGCAAGAAAGGCCGAAGTGCTGATCGGCAGGTCGATCAGGGTCATGTTGTTCCAAGAGCTCGACGCCGATAGCGCCTTCGACGGAGTCTGGGCACAGGCAAGCCTTCTCCACGTCCCGAGGCCCGAGCTGCCCGCCGTCTTCGCCCGCATCCGGCGTGCCCTGAGGACGGGCGGCATCATTCACGCGACATTCAAGGCAGGCGATGCGGAAGGCCATGACGGCTTCGGTCGTTATTACAACTACCCCTCAGCCGAATGGCTGTCGGAGCTTTTGACGAAGGGCGGCTGGCGGAATATCGCCATCAGCGAAAGCGACGGCGGCGGCTATGACGGCAAGCCGACCCGCTGGCTCGTGGTGGGCGCGCAACGATAAAGGCCAGAGCTTCCGCCCTATGTTCGGCACGCAGTTCTTGGCGCCGTCGCGATTTCAGGTGAAAACGCCGCTCCCCCTCCGTCAATAGAGAACAAACCCTTCTCCTTGAGTGTGTTGGCTCCCAGTCGTTTCGTGTCGGCTGAGACATCGAGAAACTCGCGCACGATCGTCGGATTTTTCTTCTTCAGCGGGAACCGAAAACCATCAAGGGGGTTCGATCACAATCTGACGAAGCCGGCTATAGCTGAACATGCCGCAGGTATCTCAAAAGCGGACGAGGATTGGACGGGGAGATACCAAAGATCTCTTGTTGACCACCTGTCTCCCAGGATGGATTGCCCGTTCGCTCGCCAGAAGCGGAATTCACCGAATGAGCCAATTGGCAGACATGAAGAACGCCGAACTTCTCAAACTCTCGGGGATCGGCCCTCGGTCCGTTGAGCAGATACGGTCGGCTGTTAGAAAATTCAAGCGCAACCGAACACACATCTCGGCGGCGCATTCTAAGGAATGATCGACGCTGCGGATTGGAGTAAGGAATGAATGAGAAAGCTCGACTGGAAAGCGACATCGCAGCCCTGAGGCCATGGTTTCACAATCTGCGAATTAACGGCGTTCAAACCGCGCCGGATCATTTCCTCGGTGACTATCCGTCCTTCAAATGGGCACACTTTCAGCAGGTTGTGCCTGAAGATCTCAACGGATGCAGCGTTCTGGACATCGGCTGCAACGCCGGGTTCTACTCGCTTGAAATGAAAAGAAGAAATGCCGGGCGGGTCGTCGGAATCGATTCCGACCCGCATTATCTCAGGCAAGCTGAGTTCGCAGCCAGAGAGACAGGTGAGGATATCGAGTTCAAGCTGATGTCGGTGTACGAGGTGGAAAAACTCAGGGAGAGATTTGACCTGGTCCTTTTCATGGGTGTCCTTTATCACCTGCGGCATCCGCTACTGGCACTCGACCTTCTGCATGAGCATGTTGTCGGCGGAAAGATGCTGTTTCAATGCATGCAGCGGGGTGAAGAGGAAGTCGCGGCACTCGAGGAAAATTACGACTTCTCCGACGCGACAATATTTGAGCAGCACGGCTTTCCGAAGCTTTATTTCGTGGAAGAACGTTACGCCGGCGACCCCACCAATTGGTTCATTCCGAACAAGGCGGCAGTCGAAGCGATGCTGAGAAGCGCTGGGTTTGTCATTCGTGCAAATCCGGAACGGGAAGTTTATCTGGTGGAACATGGGACGCGCCATCCCATGGCGGAACCGCCTCCGGCACTTTGCTGAAGAAATTCAGGTCCAAACCGCTTCTGCAGTCAAATATCGATCAATTGGGGCAGGCGGTCCAGGTAACGTTTGATGGTGCGTTCAATGCGCGCTGTCTCGGCGCAGTCGACGCTGCCCCTAGCCTGCGACCACAGTCCTATCTGAAAACCGAGATAACAAGCCTCAAAAAACCTGAGTACATCGTCGCGCAAGTCGCAATCCGCTTGCCGAGCGACGAGATCGGCAAGACGTTCGCGCTCCTTGCTCGACAGTTCGAACTCCACGCAAGCACCCACGACGTCCCAGGCGATGTCCTGGCACCCAATCAGATCATGGGCCGCATTGTGGTCGAGCGCATCCGTTTTTATGATCCGCCCGGTGGTGCTCGTCAGCCATTCCCATGGGTGAAGCCGGTTGTCCGTATCGACCCGTCGCAATCGTCCGGCTAGCCGCTCGGGCATGCCTATTGCGCGCCTCAATATTTCTGCTGTGTTCGATCCTGCCGCTTCCGCGATATTGAAAATTGCCATTTCGCAAAGTTTCTGGATCGACGCGCCGCCGTTTCGTGCCGGGAGGTGACGGGCCCGAAAACCAAGATAACGTCCGAGGTGATCCACCATGTGGCGCCTGCCTACACCGCTATTGTCGAGGGGCGTTCCATCTATCCATTCTTCGATGATGAATCCGTAACAGGTGCCCGCAATCCTCGGAATAAAGCCGGCTTCGCTCAGCAAAGAGCCTCTGCGCGCCTTGTCCACGTCGCTCCCGCAAAGCCCGGCAAACTTGACGTGCCAGGATTCTCCTTCGGCTTCCATCAGGAACTTGCGTTTTTCCATCTGCATGTGGCTCGGCGGCCAATGCGAAGGATCGCGATACCGAACGCCGCGCCATGCGCCACCGGACAGATCCCGCCACGACGATCTCGCAACGCTGACGACATCGGCCGCCCATGTGTGCAGCCGATGTTTTGGGTCTTGGGCCTTCAGAGTAAGATCATCGAAGCTGACGACATGGCGTGGTCGGTCTCGCCAACGGGTCAGATGCGTCTTGCTCGCATGCGGACCCGGCTCACCGGCGTGACTTGGGAAAAAGTGAAGCCGACCGGACGCCACGCCATTCGCCTGCAACCAGTCCCCGACACAGCCGAACGAACTCCCCGATAGCCCCGGCCCCTCATCGACGATAGCAAAATCGGTATCGGGATGGGCAAGGATGCGCTTGGAAAAATCGGGCGTAGCATTTACCTGCCGCTCGAACGGGTGGCCCGTCGGCCGCAGCGAATAGGCAGGCTCGGCACCCAAGGCTGCGGAAACCATGGCCGCCAGTCCGGTCCCGATGCTCCGTATCCCGATGACGACCGTCTGAGGCGTTAGTTTCGAGATCGAAGCCGCTTCGATATAGCTCTCGGGATACAAAGCATAAAAGGCGTAGCCCTCTGCCCGCGTCATCCTTACCGGATCGGTGCTGTCCAAAGATTCGAGTTTGGCTGTCCAATCTTTTGGAAAGGACAAAATCCCGCCAAATCCGTCTCGCCACGACTGCATGACCTCCCGCGCCTGCATGAGCAAAAGTTTCGCGCCGGCGTCCTGAAGCTCGGACACATCGTCGGCGCCTTTTTTCCCGAATTCTAGATCGGCCAGTGCCTGGACCAATTCTCCGGTCAGGATGAACGCCTGGACTAGAGTTTCGTGGCGCTGACGGCTTGGCTGCATTTCGATACACGCCATCATCAATCCTCTGATCGATGCGCGCACTGCTGCTGCGCTCTCGATGTGCTCGACATCGCCATAGACCAGCATCCGGTCCTCCTCTTTGCCACGTTGCCTGCCCGAACTGGCTGGATGATCGTTAGTCGCAATTGAAAAAATCGGAAGAACCGGGAACCGTTGCGGCTCCCGCTTGTTAGCTTTGTAGATGCCTCAGAAAGCAGCCCCTGGAGGGAACCATGCGTTCGAAATCCATTCGCGTTGGATTGGTGGGAGTTGGCAATTGCGCCTCGTCATTGGTTCAAGGACTTACATACTATGATAACGCCCGGGAAAACGAGCCGGTTCCAGGCCTCATGCATACTGATCTCGGCGGCTATCACGTGCACGATATTGAGATATCCTGCGCCTTCGATGTTGCCGCTTCAAAGGTAGGGCGGGATGTCGCGGAAGCGATCTACGCCGAGCCGAACAACACTCACCGTTTTGCAGATGTCGCTCCGATTGGCGTGGAGGTGAGACGCGGGAGGACGATGGACGGGATAGGGAAGTATCTTCAGGATCGGATCGAGGAATCGACCGAGCCTTCAGCGAACGTGGCGGAAATCCTCAGGCAAAGCCAGACGGAAGTGCTAATTTCCTATCTTCCCGTTGGCTCGGAAGAGGCAACGAAGTGGTACGCCGAACAGGCGCTGGCGGCAGGTTGCGCCTTTATCAATTGCATTCCGGTATTCATAGCCTCCAAACCGGAATGGCAGCAGAAGTTCGCTGCCCGAAAGCTGCCGATCATCGGCGACGATATCAAGAGCCAGGTGGGAGCAACGATCGTCCACAGAATGCTCGTCAATCTCTTCCGCGAACGGGGCGTCCGTGTGGACCGCACCTATCAGCTCAATTTCGGCGGAAACACCGATTTTCTCAATATGCTGGAGCGCGAGCGGCTGGAATCGAAGAAGATCTCCAAAACCCAGTCGGTCACCAGCCAATTGGATATTCCGCTTCCAGCAGACGATGTACATGTCGGACCGAGCGACCATGTCCCTTGGCTCACCGATCGGAAATGGGCTTATATCAGGCTTGAAGGCACCACTTTCGGCGGCGTGCCGCTCAACGCAGAGCTCAAGCTTGAGGTGTGGGACTCCCCCAATTCCGCTGGCGTGGTCATCGATGCGATACGCTGCGCGAAATTGGCCCTCGACCGAGGCGTTGGCGGAGCCCTGACAGGGCCGTCGAGCTATTTCATGAAATCGCCGCCGCAGCAGTTCACTGATTACGAGGCCCGCCGGCGAACGCAGGATTTCATCGATGACCTGGAGGATGTTTTGCGCGGGGCCGCGGAATGACGGTAACGTTCTTCCTGGTCCGCCACGCCGCCCACGACAATGTCGGGAATTTCCTGGCCGGCTGTACGGCCGGGATTTCGCTTGGCGAAGCCGGCCGCTCGCAAGTTCAGCGTCTCGGGCAGAGGCTGCGCCGCGAGGACATCACTGAGATCTACACCAGCCCGCGCGAACGTACACGGGAGACGGCAGAAGGTATCGCATCGGCCTGTGGTCTGTCTCTACCGCAAACAGACAATGCTTTGGACGAGGTGAATTTCGGCGACTGGTCCGGAAAGACGTTCGAAGTCCTTAATGACGATCCTCTGTGGCGGCGCTGGAATACCACACGTAGCCTCACCCGCACGCCAGGAGGCGAGACGATGCTGGACGTTCAAACTCGGATCTTCGGCCTAATGGAGACTTTGGCCAGCGGCGGTGACAAAAACCGAATAGCTCTGGTCTCTCATGCCGATGTCATCAAGGCGGGTGTGAGTCACGTCCTAGGATTGCCGATCGATGCTTGGCCCAGATTTGATATTGCGCCCGCCTCCGTCACGACAGTTGTGATCGGTGACTGGGGTGCAAAAGTGATGACGCTCAACGAAGTGACCTTATAACCCGTTCGTTAAATCCTGCCCGGGGAAGTCAAATGATCGAAGCTGCAATGATCTGGAACGAGCCGAACAACAAATCGCACTGGGATCCGGAAATCGATCCTGAATGGAGCCTATTTGCGCAAATGGCAATCCTCGCCGCCGATGCCATCGGAGCCAAGAATCCGGAACTGACGAAGGTACTCGGCGGGATATCTCCAATCGACCCCCTCTTCATCAGCCGCATGAAAAATTACGGCGTGCTCGATCACCTCGATGCCGTCGCGCTGCATGGATTCCCGCTCGACTGGAACCTCTGGCAGATCCATGAGTGGCCGGAGAAGATCAACGAAATTCGCGCTGTCACCGATCTGCCGATCTGGGTCAGCGAAGTGGGTGTCTCGACATTCGGCGCCGAGGAAGTGCAGTTGTGGGGTTTGCAACGAACTGCCGAGTTGCTCAAGGGTAAAGTCGAGCGCTTACAATGGTACAGCCTCTACGACCTCCCCCGATCATGGGAGGCAACCACCCGTCATCGCGAAGCCGAAGGCTCCTCCTATTACCGGCACTACTATATGGGCATTCTGCGTGAAGACGGAACGCCCAAACCGGCGCTTGAGGAGTTTGCCAAACACACGCCGGATTTCGGGCTGGTGCAATGGTTCCACTTCGAAGACCCGCGGCTGGATGAAGCCGCCGCCTGGATGAAGCGCTTGGGAGTAAAATCTGTGCGCACCGGGCTTTCCTGGGCTGACCGATTCCGGCCCAATGCCCTCGACTGGTTCGACCGGCAGATGCGTGCCCTCGAAGACTTCGACGTAACGGCGACATTCTGCTTCACGCCCGAGCATAGAGGTATCGCGCCGCACCATACGAGTCCGCCTCTGGTGCCCGAAGAATTTGCCGGGTTCTGCGAGGAAATGGTTGAGCGCTACGCACCGCGCCAGGAAAGCGGACATATGTCACGCGTTGCCAAGTCAGCTGCCCGATTGCTGGGCCTCGAATCACGTGCGTCCCTCGGAGCCGGCTAAACCCAGGCTCCGGGCTATCCTGCCGATCGGCCCTCGGGAATAAGCCACCCCCTGATAGCATGCCAAGGCCGCACGAGCCCACAGGATGTAAAGTCTGAGGCTGTGCAGGAAACGGGCGATTGAAAACACCCGGTGACTCCAAAAGCTGATCCAGTAGCGCATGATGTAGACCGCCTTGCGCTGCGAAGACAGACTATGGCTGCCGGCGCGGACACGTTTGCGCGGGCGCATACCCTTACGTGGCCAGGTCAAACGGAATGAGAGGCCCTCGCGACGCTGACGGAATCCCGCAGCTTGGGTTGCTACAACAAAATCGGCGTCGACGTGAGACAGTGCGATCCTCTTGTCATCTATCCCAGCAAGGATCGCATCCAGAAGTGCTTTTGAGCGGACGATAACCACATTCGTCCCTCGTCCATCCGAGGAATAGGGCTCCTTCCAGGCATCCCCGAAAGCGATATCCGCCGTTTCTGCGACGACGTCGTCGCAGAAATTGCAGGCGGAATTCTGAAAAAAGCCCGCCCCCCAGTCCCCATCGGCCAGATGCCACCAGTCTTGGGCACGCGTATCTCCGTTTTCGAGTGTCAGTTGCGTCCGATACCAATTCGCAGGTCGATCCGGGGACTTTATCCTGTAGTCGAGCCGTTTAACCCTTCCGATATCCTCACCCATCTGCCACGCGAAGCTTTCAGCCATGCGCGCGCTTTTCATATGGCCGCAAAACAGCCCAAGCGTGAAGGCAATGCGCTCCTTCAATATTGGGTCATCGGCACAGGCTAGTCGCACCGCCTTGATGAAACAGGGAATACCAACCACGGCATACCGGCCGGGCGCCTCGCGAATGGACTGAAGCACTCCGGAAAGTTCGACTGGATAATATCGAGATTTGGCGCCGGCCTGAAGTTCCTGCAGATTGCGTGACAGCGAATAATGAAACAGGCGCCCTTCCAACTGCGGATCATCGCTCTCCTTGACGTGAGCCACACCGTCAACCAGCCCCAGGCGCAACAGCTCCGCAGCCACCCAGGTGACCATGCCCCCGGAACTGCCCTTCGAACGGTATTCCCCTTCCTCGACATGGCCGACAAAAGCAGCCTCGAAACGACCCAGTAGAGGGTCTTGGTTTTCCGCGCGGGGAAAATATTCGGCCGCCAATTCGTCCTCGTCGCGAGCCATTGGCGAAAACGGGCAAATTCGGGCAAACTCTTCATCACCGCCCTGCAACCAAGTCCGTGGGGCTGTGGGCTTCATCTGCCCGTATCGGTCGAGTCCCATGCGCACATCAGGCCGCGCTGACTTTGCGACGCAGGAGCCGCAGCCGATGCAGAGGCCGGAGGCCGCAATATCCCCGGGGCCGATGCCCGCAGTGAGATGATCCTCCTGCTGGGAGCTATTGCAAGGCATGGCTGAGATAGGCGGTGGATCTATGACGCAAGGAAGTTATTTGTTGCGAGATAGCCGCGGGAAGTGGGTTATCAAGAATAACATCTAGATGCGATGGAATCGTATCCTCGGTGAGGACATGATGCTCGGCGCGGACAAGCTGCATCAGATCGCGAATCTTGTTGGAGCGATAATCGGAGAGGACGCATGCAAACGGCTTTTCGTTGACAAGCGAAAACACGCACCCATGAAAGAAGTTCGTCACGACAGCCTTAGCGTCGGATATGAACCTGGCGAAGTCCTCCGGCCCGGCATCGATCCATTGCTCGTCGGCCCAATCGTTCCGATAGCCGATGCTGACGAGCGGATAGCCCCGATCTCCTGCCCACCGGCGCACCGCATTCTGGAACCACGTTGGAAAACTGTGCCCGTAAACGGCTATATAAGATGCCGCATCCCCGTCATCTCTGCTCGCAGTCTTCATCTGCGGAAATTGCAGACACGGGTCGAGAACGAGTTCTGGCTCCCGTCCCAGCGTCTCGCGGATGATCCGCTCCGAATGGAGATCCCGGACTGAAATATGAGAAAACTTTCGCAACTTTTCCGCCCAACCCTCCAGCCGCTCCGACGATGCCAGACTTCCAAATGTCGCGGCATAGGAGATAGTGCGCCCGCATCGCAGGCCCTCACCATAAAACACTGGATACCCGCCATACCAGGGATGGCGAAGGTTCCACACCTCGTCGCTGCCGACGACGACGAGCGAAAACTCGTCCATTGCGGCCGGATTCTCCAAGGGAAAAGGCGATGAAAGAGGTAAGCTGGCAAAGGAGTGAAAGAATTTCCGGATCTTCGCTTTATAGAGCGGGTGGTCTTCCTTCGGCGTTGCAACAGGAAGCAGCGGTTGCAGCGCGCATTGCCATTCGGCGCGGTTCACGCGATCGGACATGTGTTCCAGGAGAACGGCTTCGACTCCCATGGACGCGAGGCCTTCGGCCAGACAGCGTGCCTGCCAATAGGAGCCGTAGTTTATGCAGCGATGAAAGGTAAGAATCCCGACCTTAAGCATTTGGTCCCTGAAGCATATCGAATACCCTCCGATAACCGTTCAGTTCCAGTTCCGTTCCCAACAAACCGACGCTCGCCTCTTGGTCCGCGACGAGAAGTTCTCCTGAGAGCGCCAATTCGCATCGAACCGGAACCTGTCGCGGCGTGACGTGACCAGCCGGTGCGCGATTGCCGCCTGTTCGGGAGCCGTTTCTTCTGCATGTCGCGATGAAGTAGATAACCCCCAGCTCAGCCGGGGGTTATCAGCAGTCTGGAGGCCGGAGCTTTCACTCCGACTTTCTCATTTTATGTCACAGGACCGCTTAGTTGACCGACTTGTCGACCAGCTTGTTCTTGCCGATCCAGGGCATCATGCCGCGCAGCTTGGCGCCGACTTCCTCGATCTGGTGGCTGTCGTTCAGGCGGCGGATGCCCTTGAAGCGCGAGCCGCCGGCGCGGTATTCCTGCATCCAATCGGACGTGAACTTGCCGGTCTGGATGTCCTTGAGGACACGCTTCATCTCGGCCTTGGTCTCGGCGGTGATGATGCGCGGACCGGAGACATATTCGCCCCATTCGGCCGTGTTGGAGATCGAGTAGTTCATGTTGGCGATGCCGCCTTCATAGATCAGGTCGACGATGAGCTTCACTTCGTGCAGGCATTCGAAATAGGCCATCTCAGGCGCGTAACCGGCTTCAACTAGCGTTTCGAAACCAGCGCGGATGAGCTCGACCAGACCGCCGCAGAGAACGACCTGTTCGCCGAAGAGGTCGGTTTCGCACTCTTCGCGGAAGTTGGTTTCGATGATGCCGGAACGGCCGCCGCCGACACCGCAGGCGTAGGAGAGCGCCAGTTCAAGCGCATTGCCGGACGCGTTCTGGTGAACGGCAACGAGGCAAGGAACGCCGCCGCCCTTCTGGTATTCGCCGCGGACCGTGTGGCCCGGGCCCTTCGGTGCGATCATGACGACGTCGACCGAAGCCTTCGGCTCGATGAGGCCGAAATGAACGTTGAGGCCGTGAGCGAAGGCGATTGCCGCACCGTCACGGATGTTGCCGGCGATGTCAGCCTTATAGATGTCGGCCTGCAGTTCGTCCGGGGTGGCCATCATCATCAGGTCTGCCCAGGCGGCAGCTTCGGCAACCGTCATGACCTTGAAGCCGTCGGCTTCGGCCTTCTTGACTGTGGGCGAACCGGCCTTGAGTGCGATGACGACGTTCTGGGCGCCGCTGTCCTTGAGGTTCAGCGCATGGGCACGGCCCTGCGAACCGTAGCCGATGATGGCGACCTTCTTGGCCTTGATGAGGTTGAGATCGGCATCACGATCGTAATAGACGCGCATTTGAAGTTCCTTCCCTTTGCTTGTCTTGTTGACTGTCATTAAAGCGGAATCAGCCGAGAACCGGCATCTCCGCCAGAACCTTGTCCGTGCCATAGAGCCTGAGGAAGGCGGTGACCGCCCTCTCCGCCTGGCGTGCGGTATCCTTGAGGCCCGGTTCGCCGAGCAGCATGCGCACATGCAGGTCGGAAACAACAAGGCCATAAAGCGTGTGATAAGCCTCGTCGGCATCGGAAAAACGCAGGAGCCCTGCCCGCTTCCCGGCATCGATCAGCGCCATGGCGCGCCGGTCGATCTGGCGGCGGCCGCGCTCGAGCAGCAGCTTGCCGAGTTTCGAGCCGTCGCGGTTGGACTGGCCGATCGCCAGCCGGTTCAGCGCCAGCGAGACGTCGCCGGCGAGCACCTCCAGCAAGTCACGCGCAAAAATGACGACATGGTCGTGCAGGCTCGCCGCCGTCAGCCGCTCGCCATTGCGCTCGAAGGTGCGCACCTTGCTCGCCTGATAGGCGATCATCGCAGACAGCAGCCCGTCGCGATCACCGAACCACTTATAGAGGCTTTCCTTCGAACAATTGGCGGCGCGCGCCACACCCGAAGTCGTCAGCGCCTTCTCGCCGCCATCGACGAGCAACTGCAACGCCTGCTCCAGAACGGCGTTCTGGCGCGGCGAAAATTCGCTCGGCTCTGCGGTATCGACGGACACGATCATGGCTCCCATATACGTACCGTACGGTACGGTTCGTGAGACTTATGCGATAAACCGATCAGCTCGTCAAGAAGTCCTGATGGTTTTTTTAATAGGGGAAACCGCGATGAAACACCAGAATTGGATAGGCGCGAATCCTCGGCGATCGCATAATGTCGCGCTATACCATTTGCCCGGAGGCTTCGATGTCACGCCTGTCTGCAGCTCTTCTCCTACTCGGAGCAATTCTCCTTGGCGGCTCAGGCGCTTTCGCGCAGTCCGACAGCGACGTCTATAACCGCATCGAGGAACTGCACGGCGATGCCGCGGGCTTCGACCGGCCGCTGCGCCAGCTTGTCAAGGCGATGCGCTCAGGCGACGCCGAGACCATCGCCGGCCTTGCCGAATACCCGCTGACGGTCAAGGCCAACGGCGAGACCTACGATGTCGAGAACGCTGAGGATTTCATCGACAATTTCGACGATCTCGTGATGCCGGGAACGCGCCGCGCCGTCGGGCGCCAGCAATACGAGGATCTCTTCGTCAATAGCGACGGCGTCATGCTGGCCGGCGGCGCCGTCTGGATGGGCGCGATCTGCGAGGACAACAGCTGCGAGGCGAGCCATTGGGCGATCATCGCGATCAACAATTAAAATCCGGCGACGAGGAAAAGCCGATGAAATACCAGATAGCCGCCGCGGTCATGATTGCAGCTCTTGTCGTCGCAGCCAATGCGCGGGCCGCCGAGACCCGCTGCGGCTGGATCGAGAATCCGACGCCCGCCAACTGGTGGCTGGAGGACGCGGAGAACACTTGGACGATCATGACCCAGGGCGACGATGCCGGCGAGGTCGAAGGCATGGAGCTGATCCCCGACATCTCCGAACATGATTACGTCAGGACCAACGGTACTTACGGCTATGCCTGCGCCTGCGTGAGTGTGGAAACGGATGGCAAGGACCGCATCACCCGCATCCTCTCCTTCCGCCAGCTAAAGCTCGCCAAATGCCGTGCCGACAGGGCCCTGAAATTCCCCGGCTGACCAATCCCATCACCCGAAGACCAGATGGCGGCCGCGATCATGCGCCAATCGCCAGAGGCAATCGGTCCCCGAAGAGCCCCGACCTATGAAGCCCCGGCGCAACCGGTGGGAATCGAGAGAGGCTCTGCCGGCATCGCCTTGTCGATCGCGTAAAGCTTCGCGAAACCCGCATCCTCGATCAGCGTCAGGCCCGCCGGCATGAAGGTGCCGACATAGCGGTCGGGGAGATCGGCATTGGCAACGAGGATGAAATCGAAACGTCTGCGCCAGTCCGACAGATAGGGCGTGAAGCCTTTATATTCCTGCATCATTGCCGGGCATGAAAGCACGCCGATCGACAGCAGATTGCCCTCGGGAACCGCAATCTCAGACCATGGTGTCAGAACCGATAGCGGCTGCTTGCCTTTTGCGGTGAAGAGCGTCGGCACGAAGGCATGCGAGAAGGGCACAGCAAGCGTCGGCAGGTGCCAGAAAGTTTCCTCTCTCATGAAAAAATACCGGCTGGAGTAGGCAAAGCCGCTCACCGTCTCGGAGTCATGCTCCAGAGGCAGAACGGCTGCACCGGCCGGCAGCTTTTTCAGCACAGTCTCGACGGCAGCGACGTCCTTCTGTGCCAGCCACCAGTTCCAGCCGATCCAGCCGGTACGGCCGAAGACCGCGAGATTGATGATGAGCGCCAGTAACAGCGCCTGCCGGCGCTCGAGATTGGCGAAGGGGCACACCATCGCCATGGCGACGAGCGCCGTCATGATCGGAAAGCGCCAACTGATCCACCCGGTGCCGAGCATGTGGCGAGGCGAAACACAGGAGAGCAGCAGCAGGCCGCCGGCGGCGATGGCAAGCCCCACATGTACGCGAATGTCGCCCGCGCGTGCGGCGCGCGTGCAGATCAGCATCAGCGGCAGAAGCAGCACGACATCCACCATCGGGATATAGGTAGTAACGGCGGAGAGCAAATTCATGACGATCAGGACGACGCCGTCGTTCCAGGCAAGGGCAAGGCCATTGCCACCGGCGTTGGGCAAGGCTGGCGCACGGAGATAGAGCGCCAGCAGCGGCAGGACGCAGGCGCCAAGCGCCAGTGCCAACCGGCCGGCGAGCCTGAGCAGACCCGGTTTCGATCGCACTATATCTATGCGCCAGGAAAATTCGAGGCCGCAGACGATCGCCATATAGAAGCCGAGCGAGAAGAGGTGCATCACCGTGAGCAGCAGTGCGGCGGCGAGCCGCCAGGCAAAGACCAGGGCGGGATTTTTGCCCTGCAGCCGGAGGTCGACGCATGCGAAGGCGAGCGCCATGCCGAGGCCGATCTGGAAATTGATGAAGCCGCCGATCATGGTGGCGCACCAGCTAAGCGATAGCATGGCGGTCTGCCAGTGGTGCCGTCCGCCGAAAAGCGTGCGGTGCAGACCGATCGCGCCCAATGGCGGCAGCACGATCGCCAGGAAAAGCAAAGCCCGCGCAAGCCTGTCGGCACCGACAAGCGGCCCCAGCCAAGTGGCCAGAAGATCGATCCCGACATTGGTGAAGGTGCGGTTCCAGTCGACCGCATAGATCTCAGGAAACGGCTGCTCGCCGATCCCGCCCGAAAGGAGCCAGATACGGGCGTAATGATTGGGGTAATCGAGAATTGGCGGAAAGGGAAAAAGGAGAACCAAAGCCGCGGCAAGTCCGACGAAAGCGACGATCGCAACGGTGGAGTCCTGTCTGGCAATCAATTTCTCAGGCCCGGCTGCGGCCAAGGCAGGAGCGGCAATCCGGTCCATTATCCGATCCGGCTGTTCTTTTGCGAGCGCGGCGGCTCTTCGGATGCAAAGGCCGCATCCAGCGCCGTGCGCCTGTCGCTGGCGCTCATCTCCGAGAAAGCGACCGACAGTTCTGCATGTTCACCGCCGCGCACCATCGTCTCGACCATGAACATCGGCCGCTTCTTGCTCTCCTGCACCAGTCGGCCGAGATACTCGCCGATGATGCCGATGCAGATCAGCTGGATAGCGCTGAACGCGCTGACCGCGGCCATGATCGACGACCAGCCGGTCACCGTTTCGCCCTGCAGCCAGCGAATGAAGGTGTAGACGAGCAACGCGATCGCGACGCCGGCGCTGATCATGCCAAGCCATGTGCTGATGCGCAGTGGTGTCGTTGAAAAGCTGGTGATCGCATCCAGGGCAAAATTGATCATCTTGCGCAACGGATATTTCGTCGTGCCGGCAAAGCGGGCGTCACGCTCATAGGGGAGCGCGACCTGCTTGCCGCCGATCCAACTGACCATGCCACGGATAAAGCGATCGCGCTCCGGCATCGCCAGCAGGATATCGACGACACGCCGGCGCATCAGCCGGAAATCACCGGTATCGCGTGGGATGGTCACGGAAGCGAGCCTGGAAAGGGCGCGATAGAAAAGCGAAGCGGAGGCGAGTTTGAACCAGCTTTCGCCCTGGCGGCGCGTACGCTGGCCGTAAACAACGTCGGCGCCGCGCTCCATGATCGGCATCATCATCAAAAGCAGCTCTGGCGGATCCTGAAGATCGGCATCGATCAAAAGCACGCGCTCGCCCCGCGACACGGCAAGACCCGCCGTCGATGCCAGCTGGTGGCCATGATTGCGCAGAAGACGAATACCGAGCACCTGCGGCACATCAGCCGCCAGGTCGGAAATGATCTCCCAGGTGCGGTCGGACGAGCCGTCATCGACGAGAATGAGCTCGAAGGCATCGCCGGCAACGCTATAAGCCGCGGCGGCGGCGCGGCGGCAGAATTCACGCAGGCCCTCTTCCTCGTTATAACAAGGCGCGACGATGGAAAGAAATGGTACTGGCGTCATGCGGACATCGGGGCCTGCTGGATGTTTGGCGCCAGACTAGCGTGGAAAGGTCAAACATCTTTTAACGATGGGATGCCAAGTCACAAGGCCGACCTCCCCGCAGCCAGCGGGCCGTCGGTTCTCCCGACCGGACGCTGTCGGCCGCGCGGCGCGCTATTCCGCCGCCATGACCTCGCGGGCGCCGTCGACATCGCGGGCCGGCGAGGCGCCGTAGAGGCGGCTGTATTCGCGGCTGAACTGCGACGGGCTTTGATAACCGACGCGGTGGCCGGCCGTGCCCGCATCGAGGCGCTCCACCAGCATCAGCCGGCGTGCCTCGTGCAGGCGAAGCTGCTTCTGATACTGCACCGGCGTCATCGCCGTGACCGATTTAAAGTGATGATGGAAGGACGACACGCTCATGCTGACGCGGTCGGCAAGGTCTTCGATGCGCAGTGGCCGCGCGAAATTCTCCTTCAGCCATGCGACGGCGCGCGCGACCCTGTTGCTGTGGCTGTCTGCAGTGGCAATATTGATCAGCCGCGCGCCATCCGGCCCGGTCAGCACCCGGTAGAGGATTTCCTGCTCGATCAGCGGCGCCATGGCAGGAATGTCGCCTGGACGATCGAGCAAGCGCAGCAGGCGGACGGCAGCATCCAGGAGCTCCGGCGGAGCGACGTTCACCGCCATCCCGCGCTGTCCGTCAGTATCGGCGGCTGGGCGCGGAATATCGATCCGGCTGAGCAACTCCAGCAGCTTTTCCGAGTCGATTGCCAACCCCAGGCAGAGATGCGGAACCTCAGGGCTTGCCTCCGTGACGCGCCAGGCGACCGGCAGGTCGAGCGAGGTCAGCAGATAGTCCCCAGTCCCGTAGCTGATAAGTTCCGCGCCGAGGCGCAGGCTCTTGGCCCCCTGCAGGACAAAGGCAAAACAGGGCCGGTAGCTGCTGTGCAGCGGATCGCTGGGCTTGGACCGACGGCTGATGTGAAGATTGCCGATATCAGTCGCAAACTCGCCGTCACCAGCCGCGAAGCGCATCGCGATATCGACAATTTCCTGATAGGGGCTGAAGGGCAAAGTCATGCGGCAATTCTTTCTGTCAATTGTCTGACGCCGGCGATACCGCTCTTATCTAGAGTGCCTTGGCCATTTCACAAACAGGCCGGCGCCTCACTTTTGCAGGATCGTGCAAAAAGCTGAGAGGATCGCTCTAACTCTCTGCCGCCGTTCCGGGCAATAGTCCACCATCTCTTTCAACCCCCACCACAATCGAAAAGGATGGTTCCCATGCCTATTGCAAGAGGCTACGCCGCGACCGACGCTTCCAAGCCGCTGACCCCTTTCACCTTCGAACGCCGCAATCCGAACCCCGATGACGTCGTGATCGACATCAAGTTTGCCGGCATCTGCCATTCGGACATCCACACTGTCCGCAACGAATGGAAGAACGCCGTCTATCCGATCGTGCCGGGCCATGAGATCGCCGGCATCGTCTCGGCCGTCGGTTCCGATGTGACCAAATTCAAGGTCGGCGATCGCGTCGGCGTCGGCTGCTTCGTCGATTCCTGCATCGGCTGCGTCGAGCGCGACCTCGATCGGGAACAGTATATGCCGGGGCTCGCCGGCACTTACAATGACTTCGAAGCCGACCGGAAGACACGCACCCAGGGCGGCTATTCCGACTCGATCGTCGTCAGGGAAGGCTATGTCATGTCCATTCCGGACAATCTGCCGCTCGACGCCTCCGCGCCGCTGCTCTGCGCCGGCATCACGCTCTACTCGCCGCTGCGACACTGGAATGCCGGCCCCGGCAAGAAGGTCGCGATCGTCGGCATGGGCGGTCTCGGCCATATGGGCGTCAAGCTCGGCGCCGCCATGGGCGCCGATATCACCGTTCTTTCCCAGAGCCTTTCCAAGAAGGAAGATGGGCTGAAGCTCGGCGCCAAGGAATATTACGCCACCAACGACCCGGAAACCTTCACGAAGCTCGCCGGCACTTTCGACCTGATCATCTGCACCGTCAGCGCCGAGATCGACTGGAATGCCTATCTCGGCCTGCTGACGGTGGATGGTTCCTTCGTGGTGGTCGGCGCCCCGGAAAACCCAATCCCCGTGCATGCCTTCGCGATCATCCCGGGCCGCAAGAGCATATCGGGCTCGATGATCGGCTCGATCAAAGAAACCCAGGAAATGCTCGACTTCTGCGGCGCGCACAACATCGTCTCCGAGATCGAGAAGATCAACATCCAGCAGGTCAACGAAGCCTATGAACGCGTCCTGAAAAGCGACGTCCGCTACCGCTTCGTCATCGACATCGCCTCGCTGGCGGCCTGAAGAATGGGAGGCGGCTCCTTCGGGAGCCGCCTTTTTGATAACGGCATCCTCAATCCGTCCTCATGCAGAGGCGCCTAGCCCCTAGGGCGAAGCCTCGAAGCATCACCCGCAAACGCCGCTCCTGCCCGCCGCGTCAGAGCGCCCGCCCCGTGCTTCGAGGCTTCGGCCTCCGCACCTCAGCATGAGGCTCTCGTGGACTGCAGCCGCAGCAGATATTCGACTGGTTTGAACGGATCGGGGCCTGAACGCTGGCGCGAACGTGGCGGGCCGGCCATCGGGGCATAATGGTCGAAAGAGGTTTCCATTATCCCCGCCCCGCTTGTCAGGCCCGGCAATTGCTGCTGGACGCTCTGGATCATCGCGGACGCTATGGTGCCTTCCAGCCGGACCATGCCGTCGGCAATCACGGAATCCCTCATCATCGCAGCAGATTTCGCAAGCAGGGTCAGCAAGCCGCTCAAGCTCTCCGCGGGCGCTTCAAGATGAAAGCGGTCGATCGGCTCGCAGAGGACAGTTTGCGCGGCCGACAGTGCATCTGCCAGCACCCAAGGCGTGAGCTGCCGGAAATCGGCGGCAGTGCTTGCAGGCGAGCTGTGCCGAGCTGCCGTCATCGCCACGTGGCAATCGATAACCTGCCAGCCGAAAATCCCCTGCTTCAGGGTTTCGAACACGGTTTCCTCGACCGCTCGATAGAAGGCTACAGGCATCTGGCCGACATCCACTTCGAGCGCAAAGCTGTTGCCCGCCCCGGGAGGGCGCGACTCGACGCGCAGGCCGACGGTTGCCAGGAAGGGATTGGGCTCCTTGAAGAGGATCTGCAGGCCTTCCCCGGTTCCCGCAAGCCTTTCCACTAAGATGACCGTGCTTTCCTCGAACACGGCCTCAAGGCCGAAATCCGTCAGCAGGGTCGATTGGACGACCTCCTTCTGCACCTCGCCATAGAGTGACACGAAAACTTCGTCCGCCTCCTCGTTTCGACGCAGATTGATCAAGGGATCCTGTTCGGCCATCTGGTTCAGCGCCAGCCAGAGGGCCGCCTTGCCGGAAGGCCGCCGGGCAAGGACGCGAGTTTCGAGGCTGGGCGGGGCAAACTGCGGCCGCCCACCCGCGAGCAGGTCGCCGCCCACCGCATCCCCGATACGGGCGCCGGCAAGGCCGCTGATGCGCGCGATCTGCCCGGCGCGGAAGCTTGCGGCGCCATGAACCCGGCCGGCCTCGAAAACCTCGATCGCGGTCGCTCTTTCCGGGCCTTTGGGCAAACCCAGATGTTGCCGGAGCCGGACCGTGCCCGACGTCAGGTACATATAGGCCAGCTTTTCACCGCCCCAACCGCGTTCGATCTTGAAGATTTTTCCGGCAATCGGCCCGTCCGGATCGAGGCGCCGGCCGGGCAATATCGTCGCGATGGCCGATGTCAGGGCCGGCACGCCGACGCCCGTCGTTGCCGCACCTGCGAGGACAGGATGCACCAGACCGCTCGCGACCTGATCGGTCAGGCAGCGCTCAAGCCTATCCGCCGTCAGGCGATCGGGCGTCAAAACGTAATCGTCCAGCAGCGTCTCGTCATTCTCCGCGAGTGCTTCGCAGAGCGGCGTGAAAAACGGTTCGCATCCGGGGGCCAACGCCTCCACCCTGGCAAGCCTGCTGCCGGCATCGATAACGGAAGACATCGCGATGGGGCGAACGAGCAATTGGCTGGCAAGAGCCTTCAGCACGTCCTCATACCTCGCGCCGAGACGATCGACCTTGTTGACGAAAAAGATGAAGGGAACGCCAAGCCGCCGCAGCGCCCGTACCAGAACTCGCGTCTGGGCCTGTACGCCTTCGACCGCCGAAACGACGACGACTGCGGCATCCAGCAATCCGAGCACCCGCTCGACCTCGGCGATGAAATCCGGGTGACCGGGCGTGTCGATGAGATTGACGATCCTGTCGCCGACCGTGAACGACACCACCGCGGTCCTGATCGTGATGCCGCGTTGCCGTTCGAGCTCGAGAGTGTCCGTCTGTGTATTGCCGGTATCGACGCTGCCAAGTTTGTCGATGACGCCGGCGTCAAAAAGCAATCTTTCGGTAAGGCTAGTCTTGCCTGCATCCACGTGGGCGAGGATGCCCAGATTCAAAGTGCGCATGAACCACCAACTTCTCAGAATTTCGAATGTGATTTTCGTGAGAAGTGAATCGGCGCATTGGAACCTCTACCTGGTGATGGCGACGGCTGGATGCAGAACCCCCGGTGGTGGGGAGACGCGGGCGGAATGCTAAGGGCGTGTGCGGAGATATGTCAAGCTTGGGCGTATCACGTTCACGCGTGGGCGCGCTCGTGGCTGGTTTCATGGAACGGCGTGCCGTGACCGCCCCCCTCTGCCCCCACAGGTGGGGAGATTAGCTGGGGTCGCCGGCTTCCCCAAACAACTGACGTCAAAGCTGGGTGAAACGTTAGAGAGACGGGACGGTTTCGCCACTTGTGATCTCCCCACTTGTGGGGGAGATGCCCGGCAGGGCAGAGGGGGGTGCCCGCGGCATGCCTTCTCCTGCTGTCCCGAACATGACCCGAAGAAGGGCTTTACCCCTCCTCCCGCATCGTCTCCCGCTGTGTAATCAGCCGCGCGCTGTGCTGGCCGCTCAGATAGATCCACAGCCAGCTCCAGGCGACGGAGAAGCGCGAGCGAGTGCCGATCAGGAAGTAAATATGGGCAAGTCCCCAGATCCACCAGGCGATCCAGCCCTTCAGCTTGATCCGGCCGAAATCGATGATCGCGGCACTCTTGCCGATCGTCGCCAGGCTGCCCTGATGCCAGTAGCGGAAGGGCGCCGGCGCCGGTTTGCCGGACAGGCGGGCGCGGATCACCTTGGCGACGTATCCGCCCTGCTGTTTGGCGGCCGGCGCAATGCCCGGCACCGGTTTGCCGTCCTCGCGCATGACCGATGCGGTATCGCCGACGACGAAGACGTCGGGCAGCCCCGGCGCGCTCAGATCCTTCTCGACCACGACGCGGCCCGCCCGGTCGGCCGCAACGTCGAGCCACCTTGCCGCCGGCGAGGCGGTGACGCCGGCTGCCCAGACGATCGTCCGGCTGGCAACGAAGGTCTCGCCGATCTTCACGCCGTCGGCGTTGCATTCGGTCACCGGTTTGCCGAGATGGATCTCGACCCCGAGCTTCTCCAGCGCCTTCTGCGCATAGGCCGAAAGCTCCTCGGCGAAGGTCGGCAGCACCCGCGGGCCAGCTTCGGCGAGCACGACGCGGGTCTTGCGCGTGTCGATGTTGCGGAACTCCTTGGGCAACGTGAAATGCGCGAGCTCGGCAATGATGCCGGCCAACTCGACGCCGGTCGGCCCGGCCCCGACGATGGTGAAGGTCAGCAGCGCGTCGCGTGCAGCGGGATCGCTCTCCATCTCCGCTCGCTCGAAGGCGAGCAGCACGCGCCGGCGGATCGTCGTCGCATCCTCCAGCGTCTTCAGGCCGGGCGCCACCGGCTCCCATTCGTCATGGCCGAAATAGGCATGCGTCGCCCCGGTCGCCAGCACCAGCGTATCGTAACCAAGAGTCATGCCGTTGCGTAAGGAAACCGTCTTCGCACCGCTGTCCACGCTCGTGACCTCTCCGAGCAGCACCGTCACGTCAGGCCGGTCGGCATAGAGGCGGCGGATCGGCCAGGCGATCTCCGAGGTGGAGAGAATGGTGGTCGCTACCTGATAGAGCAGCGGCTGGAAGAGATGGTGATTGCGCCGGTCGACCAGCGTGATCTTGACGCCGGCACCCTTCAACCCGTTGACGAGCTGCAACCCGCCGAAACCACCGCCGACAACGACGACATGATGATCGCTCATGACCTACCCCTTTTGCGCCATTTCGCTCAAAGCCAATGTGGCCCTCGCCGCGATGGTTGCAACTGCCGTTTCGGCATGCCTGCCCTGCGCCGCCGACAGCCGACGGCGCCGGGTTTATTGGCTTCGCCTGCAGTCCGACCTCGCTTTTTGCAGAATGCTGTAAACCTGTTGTGCATTGTCGATCCCCAAAAGCTGAGGCTCATTGGCAAGGGCGGGTGTCCAGCCGCTCATCCGTCGGTTGGACCGGACGCCGAACTTGATCGTACCCCTGCCGCGGGTGCCCTCTTCAAGGCTGATCGAGGGCAGAAGTTCATGCCCGCTGGAGTATAAATTCCGAAAGAACCCGCTTCTGCGAATGATGACGCGTCTGTCTGTCACCATATATACCGTCCTCGCCCGCGCGGCCGCATCGACGAAAAAACGTCCCGCGATGATGTAGAGGCCCATCAGCGCAAACAGACTAAGCCACAATTTCTTAGAAACCGGCTCATCCCCAATGACGGCGGCAAATGCGAGAACATTCGCAAAGCCGCCCCAGAGAAGCGAAAACGGAATGAGGAGGCGATCTCGTGATGTCAGGAAAAATCCCTGTGCGGGACGCCCTGACCAGAGAAGCTTTTCCCCCCGCATGAAATCACGATTGATATTGCCATTGCCCATATGATTGCAGCTCTTAAAAACACCGGCTCACCGTGCATAACCCACGGGTATCGCCATTCCATGTTTCAATTCTTCCATCGAGATCGATGCCGAAACGTCGAAGAGTTCGAGTTTGCGGACGATCTGCTTGTAGATCACGTCGTAATGCTCGACGCGCGGCAGCACGATCTTCAGGATGTAATCATGGTTGCCGGTCAGGCGGTGTGCTTCGACGATCTCCGGAATGTCGCCGATGATCCGGCGGAAGGTCTCCGTCCATTCATCGGAATGGTGCGCCGTCTTGACCAGTGCGAAGAGCGTCGTCGGCACGCCCATCTTTTCCCGATCGAGCACGACGATGCGCCGGGCGATATGGCCGCTCTCCTCCAGCCGCTGGATGCGCCGGGAGCAGGCCGAAACCGAAAGCGCCACACGCTCGGCAAGATCGGTCACGGATATGCCTGCATCCTTCTGCAGCATGTCGAGAATGCGCCTATCGCGATCGTCAAGCATGTGTCTAAACTGAACCTCTCGCCGAATTTTTGCATAATCTCGTAAATCCACGCAAAATAATATCACATATTTCACAGAGATGACAAACAACGCAAACACGTCGCGCCGGAATCGCGGCATCATTCCCGACAGTTGAGAAGCATGGGAGCTTGAAGAAATGGAAATGATCGGACTGATCGGTGGCATGAGTTTCGAAAGTTCGGCGGTCTATTACCGCCTCGTCAACGAGATGGTGCGCGACCGCAAGGGTGGCCTCGCCTCGGCTGAACTCATCCTGCATTCGGTCAATTTCGAAGAGATCGTCGCGCTCCAGAAGGCCGGCGACTGGGATATGGCCTCCTCGCGCCTCGGCGACGTGGCGTTGCGCCTGCAGATCGCTGGTGCCCGCTGCATCCTCATCTGCACCAACACCATGCACCTGATCGCCGACAAGGTCGCAGACAAGATCTCCGTGCCGCTGATCCACATCATCGACGAGACGGCAAAATCGCTGCATGCGAGCGGCCGCAAGCGCCCGCTGCTGCTTGCCACCCGCTACACGATGGAGCACGGCTTCTACAGCGATCGCATGAAGAGCCTTGGTGTTGATATCATGGTGCCTGATGCCAGCGACCGTACGACCGTGCACGATATTATCTTCAACGAACTCTGCGCCGGCAAGGTGCTCGACAGTTCGCGTCGAAAACTGTTCGATGTCATCGCTCGCGCCGTTGATAACGGCGCCGACAGCATCATCCTCGGCTGCACCGAGATCTGCCTGATCCTCGACCCCGACCATTTGCCGCTGCCGGGCTTCGACACCACAGCGATCCATGCGCGGGCGGCTGTCGATTTCGCGCTGGGAATGGACGAGACAACAGAAGAGGAAGCCGCCTGATATCGTCAAATTAGTTGACTCAGTCCAATAAATGTCAGACAAGATCTTGTCTGGAGATCTTTGCCGGGCCGCTGACAAAGTCGACCAACTGCTCTTTCGTCATGCTCGGGCTGGTCCCGAGCATCTGCAGCCGGTGCAGCAGATCCTCGGCACAAGGCCGAGGATGACGCCGAGTGAGGAGCACACGGTTCGTCAGCAGTCTGACCAGGATCTCCATTTGGAGATCATCATGTCTAGCCTATCGCTCATCGAAACCGCTCGCGATTTCAACCGGTTCTATACGAACTTCCTCGGCCTCTTGAACAAGGCCTATCTCGACACCCCCTTCACGCTGACCGATGCCCGCATCCTCTTCGAGGTCGGCTCGCATGATGGCGTCAGCGCCGCCGCACTTGTCCGCGACCTGCAGCTCGACCCGGCCTATCTCAGCCGCATTCTCAAGCGTTTCCGCGCCGAGGGGTTGATCGAGACCAGCCCCGATCCGGCCGATCTTCGCAGCCAGGTCATCATTGTCACCGACCAGGGACGCGAGACGTTCGAGGAACTCGGCCGGCGCTCCAATGCGCAGATCGCCGCCCGTTTCGACCGCCTGGCGAGCGGCGAGCCGGAGGCGGCCGTCTCCGCCATGTGCACGATTCGCGCCCTGCTCGACCCGGCGGCAAAACCTGCGCCGGCAATCATCCGCGCTCACCGGTCCGGCGATATCGGCTGGATCGTCCAGAGCCAGGGCCGCTTCTATGCCGAGGAATATGGCTGGGATCTGCGCTTCGAGGCGCTGGTCGCCGAGGTCGCCGGCAAATTCCTCGCCAATTTCGATCCGGTCAAAGAATATTGCTGGATCGCCGAGCGCGGCGGCGTCAATGTCGGTTCGGTCCTCGTCACCAATGGCGGCGACGGCGTCGCCAAGCTCCGCCTGCTCTACGTCGACAAATCAGCCCGCGGCCTCGGTCTCGGCAAGCTGCTGGTCGACGAATGCATCCGCTTCTCAAAACAGAAGGGCTACCGCGAGCTTTCGCTCTGGACCAACGATATGCTGGAGACCGCCCGCGCCATCTACGTCAAGGCGGGATTCCGCCTTGTCTCCGAGGAGAGACATCGCATGTTCGGCCCTGAAGCGAACGGCCAGAACTGGGTGCTCGATCTCTGAATTTGCTGCGTCGCAGAAATTTCACTTGATTTGGAAATGTTCATTCCCTAATTAGGCGCCATGACCGTTGCCAATCTCACACCAGAAGCAAAGACCCGCAGCCGTGGCCGTCCGCGCGAGTTCGATATGGACGCAGCACTGGATGCGGCGCTCCGCGTCTTTTCCGAACGCGGCTATCACGCCGCCTCCATCAGCGAGTTGACCGAAGCAATGGGCCTTGCTTCGGGGAGCATCTACAAGGCATTCAAGGATAAGCGCGGCATCTTTCTGGCTGCTTTCGCCCATTATCGAAAACTCGGCCGACGGCGCCTGGAAGCGATGATCGCGTCTGCGAAGACCGGTCGCGAGAAGGTCTTCCAGATGGTGATGTACTATGCCGAGGTCTCCTATGGCGAGGCCGGCCGCAAAGGCTGTCTCGTTGTCGGCGGCGCCAACGACTTCGCCCTGCTTGACGAGGAAGCCGCTGCCCACGTCGTGACTGCCTTTACCGCGGACGAAAAGCTGATGGCCGATCTCATCCGCATCGGCCAGACAGACGGCAGCATTCCGAAGACGGTAGACCCCGATGCCGCCGCCCTCGCCTTCCTCTGCTTTACCAAGGGCCTGCGCGTCATCGGCAAAACAGGACGCAGCAGGGAAGAGATGCTGTCCGCGGCCGAGGCCGCGATGAAGCTCGTGACCTGAACAGTCCACATCGTGGACGAGAGAAATACCGGTATTCGGTCAAGGATCGGGTGGCCGCAGCCAGCATTTTTGCATTCAATCCTTTCAATCTTTGAATACCGGAGTTTCTGATGAGCATTTCAGCCACCACGCCGGATAGGGCCATTCCCAGGGCGCTATCCCCTTGGCTAACCTTCCTTTTCGCCGCCGCCTGCGGGCTGGTGGCCGCCAATCTCTATTACGGCCAGCCGCTGGCCGGCCCGATCAGTGCCGATCTCGGCTTCACGCCTGCCGCCACCGGCCTGATCGTCACGTTAACGCAGATCGGCTACGGCCTCGGCCTGCTGCTGATCGTGCCGCTCGGCGATCTCACCGAAAACCGCCGTCTGGTGTTGATGCTGATCGCCGTCTCCGCTGTCGCGCTCATCGGCGCGGCGCTGTCGTCGACGCCCGCGGCCTTCCTCGTCGCTTCGCTCTCTATCGGTCTTTCATCTGTCGCAGTTCAGGTCCTGGTTCCTTTCGCTGCCAACATGGCGCCGGATGCCACGCGCGGCCAGGTCGTCGGCAACGTCATGAGCGGCCTGCTCTGCGGCATCATGCTCGCCCGCCCCTTCGCAAGCTTCGTCGCCGAGGCCTCCTCCTGGCACATGGTCTACTACTTCACCGCAGCGCTCATGCTCGTGCTCGCCGTCGTCTTGCGCATCAACCTGCCGGTTCGCATGCCGAAGACGAAGCTGCGTTATGGCGAGTTGCTCGCTTCTATGGGCCATCTGGCGCTCACCTCGCGCGTGCTGCAGCGCCGGGCGCTCTATCAGGCCGGCATGTTCGGTGCCTTCAGCCTGTTCTGGACGACGACGCCGCTGCTGCTTGCAAGCCCGGCCTTCGGCCTGACGCAGAACGGCATTGCCCTCTTCGCCCTCGCAGGTGCTGCCGGCGCCGTCGCCTCGCCGATCGCCGGCAGGCTTGCCGACCGCGGCATGACAAAGATCGCCTCGACGCTCGCCATGCTGCTCGGCATGGCCGCCTTCCTGATCAGCCATTTCGCCGGCGATGGCTCGCTTGGCGCTTTGCTGCTGCTGTCGGCAGCAGCGATCCTTCTCGATTTCGGCGTAACGACCAATCTCGTCTGCGGCCAGCGCGCCATCTATGCGCTGAACCCGGAACACCGCAGCCGGCTCAACGGCTTGTTCATGGCGACCTTCTTTGCCGGCGGCGCCCTGGGCTCAGCACTCGGCGGCTGGGCCTATGCGACCGGCGGCTGGACGATGACGGCCTGGATCGGCTTCTGCTTCCCGGCGCTGGCCTTCCTGCTGTTCCTGACGGAAGGACGCGGCGAGTAAGAAGCCGGCCTATTTGTCGACGGAATCGAACTGAGAACGGGCGGCGCGAACGGCATCATGGTTTGCTTCCGCCCAGTTCAACAGTTGCGCCAGCGTCTGGTACAGCGAGCGGCCGAGTTCGGTCATCGAATATTCCACACTCGGCGGCTTGGTCGGGAAAACCTCGCGGTGGATGTAACCGTCTCTCTGCAGGTCGCGCAGCGTCTGCGTCAGCATGCGTTGGGAAATATCGGGTATCATCCGCCGCAACTCGCCGAATCGATAAGGCCGATCCGCCAGCACATCGAGCAGCAGCGTCGACCATTTGCCGCCGATCTGCTGCATCATGTCCCTGACCGGGCAATTGCCGAAATCAAGACCGGCAAGATCGATCTCGCGCCGCGTCCCCGGCATCCTGTTCTTCAGACTGAGGACTGCGCCACTCATCTGCTGGTTCCCTTTTAGTAACGTACAGCCGAAAAACTGCCTCCTTTACACCGCGAAGTCAATTCCTATTCTAGCGTTACTCTCTTTTTGAGACCGCCTCTGAAACATAGAAGGAACCCGACGTATGAGCGAAACCATCCTGGTCACCGGCGCCGCCGGACAGCTCGGCCAGCGTGTCATCCATCACCTCATCGAGACCTACAAGGTCGCTCCAGGCAACATCGTCGCGGCAACGCGCCAGCCGGAAAAGCTTTCCGATCTGGAAAACAAGGGCGTCGTTATCCGCAAGGCCGATTTCGACGATGCGGCAAGCCTGGAGACGGCTTTCGCCGGCGTCGATCGACTGTTGATTATCAGCACCGATGCGCTCGACACCCCCGGCAAGCGTCTCGCCCAGCACAAGGGTGCCGTCGCGGCAGCAGTCAAATCAGGCGTCAAGCACATCGCCTATACCTCGATGCCGGCGCCGGACAATTCGCTCGTCACCTTCGCGCCCGATCATCTCGGCAGCGAAAACGCCATCAAGGCAAGCGGTGTCGCCCATACGATCATCCGCGACGCCTGGTATCACGACAATTACCTGCACGGCATGCCGCACAACCTGCAGGGCGGCAAATGGTACAGCGCCACGGGCGACGGCAAGATCTCGACCATCTCGCGTGACGACTGCGCCCTGGCGATCGCCGCGGCCCTTGCCTCCGGCACATCCGAGAGCGCCACCTATACGGTGACCGGCACGCAGTCGCTGGACAGCCGGCAGATCGCCGCCATCGTTTCCAACGTCGCCGGCAAGCCGCTCGAAGTAGTCGACGTCAATGACGAACAGCTCGGCCAGGGCATGCGCGGCGCCGGCCTCCCCGGTTTTGTCGCCGACATGCTGGTTTCTGCCGACGCCAACACCCGCGCCGGCAATTTCGACATCGTCACCGAAGACTTCACCAAGCTGACCGGCAAACAGCCGCAACCGCTGAAGGATTTCTTCGTGGAGCACAAGGCGACCCTGACGGCTTCAAGCGCGCATTGAGTCTGCTGCGTCCCTGCGCTTGGCGCAGGGACGCAGAGCGACCGAACTTTGGACTCGAAAACTTCTTCATTTCAGATGAGTCGTTTAGAGCAGACGCGCCGTGCCACTTGCGTCAAAGCGGGCAGACTTGAGAGGGGCTATCCTATAGAATGATTGAAGTCCTTGCTTGGCTCCCTCTTCTCCCCAGCGGGGAGAAGAGACGTGTAGCGGCCCTTGCCATCTCTTGGGTCGGACGCGGAGAGATTGAACCAGGTGAGTGACCGCTTTCTTCTGCACCTGTCATAGGAATCTACCACACCTAAGTTATTGAGCCTGGAGACTCTTCGCCCCGCTCAAACCGCCTGCCCGCAGGCCCGGCAGAAGCGCCGTACCGTTTCCGCCATGCCATATTCCAGCGCATCGGCGGTCAGACCATGACCGATCGAGACCTCGGCAAGCTGGGGAATGCGCCTGACCAGCGCCGGCAGGTTTTCGACCGTCAGATCGTGACCAGCATTGACGGCAAGGCCGATTGTGAGGGCTGCATCCGCCGTCCGTCCAAGCGCTTCCAGGATCGGGGCCGCCCGCTCCGGTGCATCGAAGCAGCCGCCGTAGGGGCCGGTATAGAGTTCGATCCGATCGGCGCCGACCGCCTTGGCGATCTCAACCGCCTGTGCGTCCCCGTCACCGTCGGCAAACAACGACACCCGGCATCCCATCGTCTTCAGCCGCGCGACGGCATCGGTCAGGAACGCCCGGTGCTTGCGGAAATCCCAGCCGTGATCGGAGGTCGCCTGCGCGGGATCGTCAGGCACCAGCGTCACCTGCTCGGGTGCCGCGCCTGCGCAGAGTTCGAAAAA
Organism: Rhizobium sp. WSM4643; assembly: GCF_025152745.1. Lineage (NCBI taxonomy): Bacteria > Pseudomonadati > Pseudomonadota > Alphaproteobacteria > Hyphomicrobiales > Rhizobiaceae > Rhizobium > Rhizobium sp. WSM4643. Next base: position 2,761,626 of record NZ_CP104040.1, read on the forward strand.
TTCCTCTGTGGGATAACCCTCGATATTGAACTCGGCCTTGGGGAATTCGTCGTCTATCAGGTTGCGGATGACAGGCAGGTCGGAGAAGCGGACGTGCCGCTGGTCGGGGCGCGGATGCACCGTCAGGCCGCTGGCGCCGGACGCGAGTGCGATGCGCCCGAGCGCTTCGACGCTCGGCCAGGGCAGATCGCGCCGGTTGCGCAGCATGGCGACGGCGTTGAGGTTCACGGAGAGCTTGGCGGGCATGGCGAGATCCATCGGTCACGGAAATGGGAGACCTGCTTTTAAGCCAAGTGCTCCGCGATGGCCAACGAGATTCACAAATGGATGCGATGCCGATCGCTGATGGGCATCGAAATTACGCTGAGCATTTGCCGCACGCTTACCGCAGACAGTAAATCCCGTCACCTTTGAAGAGGATGGCGAGATCCCGCAGTGCAGCACATGTTTTTGTGCAACACATCCAAGAACCCGGCAAAATATGCCGGTAAAGTTGCTATCCCATTTAAAAGAGATTATTTTTAGCACTTATAAAAGAGATCGTTCACGCATAACGTGGACATCGTATCGCGTAAAGTACGCCGCGTACTGCTTCTTTCCCACTGAGAAGAACGCCTAGAGGAAACCCCACTCGCCGCGCATGGGAAGCAACTGGCAAAGCCGCATGAGGTGCAACAACATGCCCCAGGAGGGTTCATGCCAGACGGTTCCAAACGCCTGTTTGCCACCGCCGGTATCGCTTCGGAGGCCCGATCGAAATATCGGTTCCTGCCTTCGGCCGCGCTACCGCCGGATCTACCGGACGGTCCGGTGCCCATTGCCGACATGGCAAACGCATTCGGCGTCACACACAGGACACTGCATTTCTATGAAGAGAAAGGGTTGATTTCAGCCAATCGCATCGGCCTGATGCGGGTCTACGGCCAGGACGACGTGATGCGCATGGCCGTCATTACAGTCTGCCGCGAAACCGGCATGCCGATCGCCGTCATCCAGGAACTGATGGACGAACTCCGAAACGCCGATTCGCAGGAAACGGCCGAAGCGATGTTCCGCGAGGCCCTGCAGGTGCGCAAGCGCGAGCTGACGGCCGAGATGTCGACGCTGCACCGCCAGCTCCAGCAGGTCGGTGACCTCCTTGATTTCGACGGCAGCATCGAGGATCCGCCGCTGAACGACAACCAGGACAGCGCAAGCCTGACCGCACAGGAGCGGCGTTGCCTGGAACTGATGGCGGAGGGTTATTCCACCCAGCGCATCGCCCGGGCGCTCGACCTGAAGCATGACGAAACCCGTGACCTGGAGGCCGGAATCATCCTGAAATTCCGCGCCAACAACCGCTTCCAGGCCATCGCCAAGGCAGTTCTGCTCGGCATCGTGCAGGCCTGAATCACGCCCCCGACGGCCGCCACCGTCTCCTCTTTCTTCTGTCCGATCAGCAGATGCGATCTGGTCGCGCGTGCGCCCGGGATCACGAGTGTGATCGGGATCATCGATTTGATCGGGATCGCCGGAGTGATAGGGTCAGCGGACTATCGTCAGCGTCTCCGCCGCGCGCGTGATCGCAGTGTAAAGCCAGCGTTCCCGTGTATCGCGAAACGCCCAGCTCTCGTCGAAGAGCACGACATCATTCCATTGCGAACCCTGCGCCTTGTGAACGGTCAGCGCGTAGCCGTAGTCGAACTCGTCATAGCGCTTTCGGGTGTTCCAGGGGATCTCGCCCTCGACGTCCTCGAAGGCCTGTTTCAGCAGCTTGATCTTGGCGGCTCCCCGATCCATGTCATCGTCTTCGGGGCGGACCAGCAGATTGATGCCGGGCTTCGTCGTTTCCTTTGATGAGGTCATCACCTGCCAGAGCGAGCCGTTGAGCAGGCCCTTGGCCGGATCGTTCCGCAGGCAGACGAGCTTGTCGCCGGTCTGGGGATAATCGGCATTGAAGCCTTTCAGTTCGCGCAGGCGCTGATTGTAGCGCCGTCGTGTCCTGTTGGTGCCGACGAGCACCTGGTCGGCATCGAGGACCAGCTGCTGAGTCACCTCATTTTTCGAAATCACCTTGGCCGTACCGTAATCGCCGTACATCACTTCATTGCCTTCGCGCACCTGCATGGCGAGCTTGATGATCGGATTGTCGCGCGCCTGCCGGTGGATATCGGTGAGCAGGTAGTCCGGCTCCTGATTGGTAAAGTAGCCGCCGCCTGTGACCGGCGGCAGCTGGCCGGGATCGCCGAGCACCAGGATTGGCGTGCCGAAGCTCATCAGATCCTTGCCGAGCGCCTCGTCGACCATCGAGCATTCGTCGACGATGATCAGCGCCGCCTTGGCGACCGGGCTTTGCCGGTTGATCGAAAACATCGGCGCAATCGATGTCTTGCCTGTTTCCTCGTCTTCCACCGCCTCCTCACCGCGCGGCCGGTAGATCAGCGAATGGATCGTCCGGGCGTTGGAGGCGCCCCGCGAGCGCAGCACCTGCGCCGCCTTGCCGGTGAAGGCGGCAAACAACACGTCGCCATCGACATTTTCGGCGAAATGCTTGGCAAGCGTCGTCTTCCCCGTTCCGGCATAGCCGAACAGGCGAAAGAGCGGCGAGCGCCCTTCCTTCAGCCATTTCGAAACAGCCTTCAAGGCTTCATCTTGTTGCGGCGCAAATTGCATGATCGCAGGACTTGGCAGGATTCGCGAGCTTTAGGCAAGGCGGAAAACGGCAAATCGCCCGGCCGGACGATCATCAGTTCCACTGCCGGTCCGCGCCACTGGCGCACATCGACGGGTCCTGCCCCATAGCCTCGGTGAGAAAATTCAGAACCGTCTTGACGCGCAGCGGCATGTTGCGCCGCGAGGGATAGACGACGGTAACCGGCAGCCGGCTCGGCTGGAAATCCCCCATTACGGGGACCAGCCGGCCGGCAGCGATATCGGGCATAGCGATGATGTGCGAAAGTACCGCAAGACCCGCTCCAGCAAGGGCTGCCCGGTGAATGGCGACGGCATTGCAGGCGGTCAGCCGCGGTGAGATCCGGACCGATATGTCTTCCGAACCGTTCGAGAAGGACCAGCTATTGGCCTCACCTGCCCTGTTGTAGCACAGGCATTCATGGTCCTTGATCTCCTTCGGTGCGCGGGGAGCCGCCCTGCGCGCGAGATAAGCGGGAGATGCAACGAGGAAGGCGGTCGTCCAGCCGATCCGCCGGCAGACGAGGCTGCTGTCGGCGACCTGGCCCAATCGCACTTCGAGATCCAGGCGCTCCTCGATCATATCCGAGCCCTGCTCCCTGAAGATGAGTTCGAGGGAGAGCTTTGGATGGGCGGCGAGAAGATCGCCGAGCCGCTCGCTGAGATAGAGGCCGAGTGGTGCTGGAACGCTGAGCCTGACCTTTCCCGAGGCCATGGCGCCGTCCGATCCGGCCGCATCGCCAAGCTCCTCAATCGCTTCGAGAATCCGCAGCGCCATCGGCAACATCCGCTCCCCCTCTGCCGTCAGTGACAGGCCGCTCGTCGTGCGATGCAGGAGGCGGGTGGCGAAATGGCCTTCGAGGGCTGCGACCTGTCGCGAGACCGCCGGCTGCGTCACGTCGAGATCGTGCGCCGCCGCCGAGAACGACCCCGTCTCCACGACGCGCTGAAAGGTCCGCAATGCCGAAACGATATCCATCCCCTGCCCCTCATACTTTTGCGCATAGGCTTTATGCAGCCAGACTAAGCGAGAATGGCTTTACAGTCCAGCAATTAAGGATATCCTCTATCCATAAGGATATTTAATATCCTTAATTAGAGGAGAAGTTACATGACCCAGCGACTGAACTACGCCCAGCAGTCCCCCGAGCTTTTCAAGAAATTCATGGAATTCAGCATGGCGCTGAAGGGCAGCGTGATCGACGAGAAGCTGCAGGCCCTCGTCGAGATCCGCGCTTCGCAGATCAATGGATGCGGCTTTTGCCTCGACATGCATGTGAAGCAGGCCAAGATCCTCGGCGAGACCGAACTCAGGCTTTATCACATCGCCATCTGGCGGGAATCGACCCTATTCATCCCCCGCGAGCGCGCAGCCCTTGCCTGGACCGAAGCCCTGACGAAGCTGCCCGAAGGCGGCGTTCCCGACGAAATTTACGAACGGGTGCGCGGCCAGCTTTCCGAGAAAGAAATCTCGGACCTGACTTTCGCCGTCATGGCGATCAACGCCTGGAACCGCGTCAATGTCGGCTTCAAGACCGTACCCGGTTCGGCCGACAAGGCTTATGGCCTCGATAAGGCCGGCCTGAACTAAACCGCGCAATTCATTGAGAAGATTCACCTTTGACGCTGCCGCGCCGCGGCAGCGAACGGAGATCTGTTATGAAAATCGTTGTCATCGGCGGAACCGGCCTTATCGGTTCGAAAACTGTCGAACGCCTGCGCAAGCGCGGCCACGAAGTGATCGCCGCCTCACCGAACTCCGGCGTCAACACGATCACCGGAGAAGGACTGGCGGAGGCGCTCTCAGGCGCCGAAGTCGTGCTCGACCTCGCCAATTCGCCGTCCTTCGAGGACAAGGCCGTGCTCGAATTCTTCGAGACCTCGGGCCACAATCTTCTCGCCGCCGAAAAACTCGCCGGCGTCAAGCATCATATCGCTCTCTCCGTCGTCGGCACCGAGCGTCTGCAGGAAAGCGGCTATTTCCGCGGCAAACTCGCCCAGGAAAAACTGATCAAGGCATCGGGAATTCCCTACACCATCGTCCATTCGACGCAGTTCATGGAATTCCTTGCCGGCATCGTGCAATCGGGCACGGTCGGCCAGACTGTCCGCCTGTCGCCCGCCTACATTCAGCCGATCGTTTCCGACGACGTCGCCGACGTCATGGCGGATGTGGCTCTGGCATCGCCCGCTAATGCGACGATCGAGATATCAGGTCCGGAACGGGCGCGCCTCAGCGAACTCGTCGCCCGGTATTTGAAGGCCATGAAGGACCCGCGCACCGTCGAGGCCGATGCCGAGGCGAAATATTTCGGCGCGAGACTCAACGACCAGTCGCTCGTTTCCGACAACGACCCGCGGCTCGGCTCGATCACCTTCGAGCAGTGGTTTGCGAAGTCCGCCCAGCCGAAGTGATCCGACTTGCCCTGAGGACGCGGCCACGCGGCTGCGCCCGGCTCAACCCTATCAACCGTGGAGATTCCAATGATCAGATCACATTTCCTCGCCGCCGCTCTTGCTTGCCTGGCGTTCACCGGCGCTGCCGCCGCGGACGGTAACAAGGCTGCCAAGGTCACGCTCGTCTATGAGCACGAACTTCCGAACGTACCGGGTAAAAGCATCAAGGGTGTCTTGGTCGAATATGGCCCGGGCGGCTTCTCCGAAGGCCACACCCATCCCGATACGGCCTTCATCTACGCCACCGTGCTCGAAGGCTCGATCCGCAGCCAGGTCAATGATGGGCCGGTCAAGGTCTATCAGGCCGGAGAGAGCTTCTCCGAAATGCCGGGCGACCGCCATGGTGTCAGCGCCAACGGTAGCAAGACGCAGCCAGCCCGCCTGCTTGCCGTCTTCGTCGTCGACACCAGCCAGAAAGAGCTGACCTACCCGCTGAAGAACTGACGATCCGTCTTGCAGCGCCGCGCCTCTTACCAGACGCGCAAAGAAGGCTGTAACACTTTCAATCCCCGCATCGGCCCGAAAATTGATTCCGATTTTCGGGCCGATGCGCTGGTCATTCGCGCCGACCGATGCTTGCGCGGGCGGCCGACATACTGAATCATGTGCCGCCCGCCATTCCGGAGACTGAGAGATGATTCACGACGTGCTCTTCGGCAAGCCTTTGATATCCCTGATAACAGTCGGCTTTGCCGGTATCGTCGTCTGGTACTTCCTTTCCCGCCAACGGCCGACGACCCGGCTGGTGGTGCAGATCCTCTTCTTTGCGGTGATGACGCTGATCCTCGTCGTCAGCGGCATCGAACCCCACCGGTTTCAAGGATATGAGTCCGAAGATCCGCAGGCTTTGCTCGTCATTATTGCAAAATCGCTCTGGTGGATCCATCTGGCATGGGCCGTCATCGGTTTCATCAGGCTGTATCTGGTGCTGGAGGGCAATCCGCGGGAGGCCCGCCTGCTCCAGGATCTCGTCATCGGCGTCGTCTATATCGGCATGGCTCTGTCGGTTCTGGCCTTCGTCTTTGGCGTGCCGATCGGAACCCTCGTTGCCACCTCGGGCGTGGTCGCCATCATTCTCGGTCTGGCGCTTCAGAATACGCTCGCCGACGTGTTCTCCGGCATCGCCCTGACACTCGGCCGGCCATATGTCATCGGCGACTGGATCCTTCTCAGCGACGGCACGGAGGGACGCGTCGTCGAAAGCAATTGGCGTGCCACACACATCCTGACCGGCGCCAACAATGTCGTCGTTCTGCCGAACAGTTTTTTGGCGAAGCTCGGACTAACCAACATCAGCCGGCCAGACGAAACCCATCTGCTGACTCTCACCGTCCGCGTTGCACCGACGCGCATGCCCGTAGCGATCCAGCGCGTTATGGAAGCGGCGTTGGCAAGCTGCAATTCGATCTTGCGCGAGCCGCCGCCGGTGGTCGCGCTCAAGGGACTTGATGCCGCTGCGCTGGAAATCGATCTCTATTTCAGGGTGACGAGCCCGAACCGGCGCGCCATTGCGCGAAGCGAGGTGCTCGATCTCGTTTACCGCCATTGCAAATCCGCCGGCCTGCTGCTCGCCGCTCCGGCCAGCGCCGCGATCGTGACGACCGGCCTGCCGACGGAAGAGGACGCGCGCCCACCCCGCGTGACACCACGCGAACTGATCGAGGCCATTCCGGTCTTTACGACACTGACATCAGATGAAAAGGCAAAACTCGCCGAGACTACGGCTGTCCGACAGTTCCGCAAGGGTGACGTCATCGTGCGCGAGGGCGAAATGCTGCCCTCACTGATGATGGTGCGCGCCGGCATCATCGCGGCGAGGAACGCAGGCGAGGAACGCGGACGGCTCGCGCCGGGCGACTTTTTTGGCGAGACCGGACTGCTCGCCGGCATGCAGGAAGTGTGCACCCTGGAGGCTCTGACCCCCGTTACCGCCTATGAGATCAACCAGGAGGCCTTCGCGCCGCTACTAAGCGAACGTCCGGCGCTGGCGGAAGAAATCGCCGACCACCTCGCCAGCCGCGCCGAGCGATTCCGCAATAGCGCCTCCTTGCCCCCGGAACATGCCCGCCAGGCCCATGCCATCCTGAAAGCCATCAGGACTATCTTCAAGGCATAAAGACCGGTACCCCGCTCAGCCGGCGCGCTTGAGCACCCATTCGAACGTGCTCCGCCAAATGTCGGCCGGCACTTCCTCGGACAAGGTGCCGACCAGATCGGAAAGCCGCACGCGCCTCAGAGTATCGCGCCAGGCTTCGTCGGCTTCCCACATGATGCGGGCGACCGCGCAGGGTTTGCTGTCGCAATAATCGGCCGGCCGGCAGGGATTGTTTTCCCGGATGTTCGTGCAGGTGAAGCTGCGCGCCTTCCCCTCGACCGCCTCAACGATCTCAAGAAAATTGATCTCCGACGGAGCCTGGGCAAGCCGGTAGCCGCCGCTCGGCCCGAGCGTGGTCTCGACCAGCGACGCCTGCGAAAGGCTCTGCAGCGCCTTGGAGAGATATTCCTTCGGCAGGCCATGAAGCTCGGCGAGCGCCTTGGTGGAAAGATACCTGCCCTCTGGCAGGCCCGCGAGAATGGCGCAGCAGTGAAGCGCCCACTCGACCTGGCTTTTCAGGATCATTCAGCAACTCGTGTGATGGCTGGCTCTGCCAATGGAATTAAGGACATATCATATCCGAAAACCGGCCCGATGTAAATGACCTGCAAAAGCTGCGTCTTGCTGCTTGAACGATGACACTCGACTAGATCATCAGCGCCGAATACATCTCCGTCGGGGTCATCAGGTAAGGCGGTCCGGAACGGCAAGCGTTGCGATCACGTCGAATTCGCCGCGGTCGAGGCCAAAATCGCAAGTGTCGCCTCGATGCTGAGACGCGCCAGGTTCGACAGCCGGAAGGCCCGCCCAGGATCGCCATCGGCTCCGTGTCGAGCGCCGACCGGACATGCGCGGGTGAAGCGGGCTTCGGCCCACCTCGCCCGCCATGAAAACTTTTGCTGCGTCTGGAATAAAACCACCGCGCCTCGTGTCTTATCTCAGGTATCGCAAGATTGCGTGCCCAATCTGAGGAGAGACATCATGAAATCCGTGAAATTCCTGTCCCTCGTGGCTGCCGCCGCCTTTGCCGCGACCGCTGCTTTCGCCGCCCCTCCTGTCAAGACCGTCGAATCCGAAAAGGGCAAGGTGCTTGCCGGCGAAAACGGCATGACGCTCTACACCTTCAAGAAGGACGCGAAGGGCGTTTCCAATTGCAACGGCGATTGCGCCAAGAACTGGCCTCCGCTGATGGCGGCTTCCGATGCCAAGGCCGATGGTGCATATTCGATCATCGAGCGCAAGGATGGCAAGAAGCAATGGGCCAAGGACGGCATGCCGCTCTATTTCTGGGTCAAGGACAAGAAGATGGGCGACATCACCGGCGATGGCGTCGGCGGCAACTGGGATCTCGCCAAACCTTGATCGCGAAGGCCCCGATCACAAGCGAGTTGCTGGCGTGAAAACACCCGCACCCGAAACCTTTGAGGGCCAGATCCTGGCCCTCCTGCCCTCGCTCAGGCGCTATTCGCGCAGCCTGACGCGCTCGGATGCCGATGGCGAGGACCTGCTCCAGGATTGCGTCGAGAAGGTTCTCACGCGCCGCGGCCAGTGGCGCGGCCTCAACCTGCGCGGCTGGGTCCTGACCATCATGACTAATCTCTATCGCAACGGCCGGCGCGGCAAGGCGCGCGACAGCCTCGTCGAACTCGACGCCGCAGTTGAGTTGGCCGCGCCTGAAGTGTCGACCGATCCGCAGGAGCGCGCGCGGCTGGACGATGCGCTGAACAGCCTTTCGGAGGAACACCGCGCCGTGCTGATGCTCGTGGTCATTGAGGGATATACCTATGGCGAGGTCGCAGCCGCGCTCGATATCCCCATCGGCACCGTCATGTCCCGCCTGTCGCGCGCCCGCCAGCGTGTCGCCGAGCGGCTGAAAGCCGACAACATCATTACGCTCCGGAGACCGAGATGAACGAGACCAACCCGAGCGTTACTGAAGCCGACCTCCACGCCTATGCCGACGGCCAACTGCCGGAAACGGCACGCCCCCGCATCGAGGCTTTCCTGGCAGACAATCCCGACGAGGCGGCGATGGTCGCCGAATGGCAGGCGCAGAATACAGGCATCCGATCGCTGTTTGCAGGCTATGAAAAAACAAAGGAAACCGACGCTCTCCTGGTTTCGCCGCCGCGCGGCATCTCTTCCGGGCGGAAACGCGCGGCGATCGCCGCAGCCGCCCTCCTCGTCTTCGCGCTCGGCGCCGTCAGCGGTCATTATGGTCCGGCCCTTCTGGAAAAACCGGAGTTGCAGCTTGCCGCCTCCGAAACCCTGCCGAAACAGGCTGAGACCGCCTTCATGGTCTATGCCGCCGAGGTTCGCCACCCCGTCGAAGTCTTCGCCAACGAGGAGGCCCATCTCGCCACTTGGCTCGGCAAACGCCTGGCGATAGAGAATCTCAAGATCCCGAATTTGCAGTCGCTCGGCTTCAAGCTGGTCGGCGGCCGCTTGTTGCCGGTCGATGGCAGGCCGGGCGCCATGTTCATGTACGAAAACCAGGCCGGCGAGCGACTGACCGTCCTGGTCGGCCGCAACACGGAAAATCGCACGACGAGTTTCCGCTTCGCCTCATCCGACAATCTCGAGACCTTCTACTGGATCGACGGCGAACTCGGCTACGCCGTCACCGGCGAAATCTCCCGCGAGACGCTGCGGGAGGTAGCTGAGGAGTGCTACCGACAATTCCCGTCGTGAGGATCACCGCGAGGGATCGTTGCTGAGCTCGATCGGCCGGCCGTGCGGCGTCGCTTCTGCCGCCCGCTGCCAGCTCTGCTGCAGGGCCAGGATCGTTTCCGTATCGGCGATGCCGTTGTCGACGATGAGTTTGGAGAGTGCCGCCACCCAGCAATCAAAATAGTCGCTGCCATCTTCGGCCCGGCCAGGCTTGTGCAATTGCGCGGAAAGCACCTCAGCCCATTCGCTCCAGCTGAACAGGCCGTTTGCGTGCAGGTGCACGGTCATGGCAAAAGCTTCGGCAGCCCATGGCTCGGGAAAAACCGGCTCGCCCTCCGGCGACCTCGGCAGCCCGGGTGATTGCGTCAGCGGCGATGTCTCATGTCGGCTCAAGATAGCTCTCCCAGGCATCGATCGATACCGTCAGTGATGGATCGGCGCCCTCGCCCCAGACCTCGCCGCCGCTGAAGACCACCGTGTAAAGCCATTGCGGGTTCTCGCCCTTGCCATGGGCATTATCGTCGGGAAAGACGAAAGAGCCTTGCACCGCCTCGACCATTCCGGTCCTGGCGCGGGCATAAAGCGGCAGGCGCGTATGTGTGACCGGATTGAAATTCTTGGTCTTCACCGTCTCACCGACCACGAAGAGCGGCGCGGTCCCGACAGGACGATCGCAAGGGCCGCCTTTCGCCAGAACGCCGGGCACCATATTCGCCTTCAGCAGCCGCTTCGGAACTGCTCCTGGCTGCTGCGCATGGCCGGACAGCAACTCCTCGCGAGTCGCAAAGCCGTGCCGTTCGAGCAGCTTATCGATGCCGCGGATCCAGATCTCGTAGTAGCTGGCAGCGAGATAATCAGCCGGCGGAATATTCTCGCGCGCATGCCGGCTTTCATCGATCGTCCATGCGCCGAACGCGCCGCAGGAAAGCGTGATGCCGAGCGCCCGCTTTTCCCATTCGGCATGGAAACAGGGCTCGTCCTGTTCGGGCGCGACAGGACCAAAGCCCATCTGCCCGCCGAGATCATGCGGTCCGTTCATGTGGCGCTCTCCGGCCTGCTCACAACCGCCGTGCCGATCATCGCATCGCGGCTCACCAGATCCGCAAGCGACTCCTCGTCCATTCCGTCGGTCCCTTCAGGCCGTTCGGGAATGACGAGGTAACGCAGCTCCGCCGTCGAATCCCACACGCGGATCTTCTTGTCCTCCGGCAGCGTCAGCCCAAATTCGGCCAGCACGCCACGCGGATCGATGACGGCGCGCGAGCGATAGGCCGGCGCCTTGTACCAGACCGGCGGCAGGCCAAGCACCGACCAGGGATAACAGGAGCAGAGCGTGCAGACGACGAGATTATGGGTCTCGGCCGTGTTGAAGACGGCGCGCATATGCTCGCCCTGTCGGCCGGTATAACCAAGGCTGGCGATGGCCGCCGTCGCATCGCGCCTCAGCCAGTCGGCGAAATCAGGATCGCTCCAGGCTTTCGCCACGACATGCGCGCCGTTCCTCGGCCCTACCTTTGTCTCGTAGGTCTCGACGATCGCATCGATCGCCGCAGGATCGATCAATCCCTTCTCCGTCAGCAGCGTCTCAAGCGCCTTCACGCGCGCCTGCATGTCGGAATAGTGATTGTCATGATTGTGAGTATGGTCGTCGTGGTGGTCATGGTCGTGCAAGGCAATGTCCTCCCGGTACGGCAGAGAGTCGGCTCTCACCCTCTCTGGCGGGTCTGAAAAGTAAGCGAGGTCCGCGGCTTGGTTCCCTCTTCTCCCCAGCGGGGAGAAGGTGGCCCGAAGGGTCGGATGAGGGGGCTGCACGGCACAACCATCAATATTGCCCTTCGCTTGCGCTTAGCGCATTCACGGCTTCGCCGCTCACCCCCTTGCATGTTCAAACTGCATCCGTTGATGATGGGTGCGACCCCTGGGGGATGGCCATCCCCCAGGGGTCGGACGGGCGGGACCGTAACCCCCTTGGCGTGAACCGGGGATGAGCCTGGTCCGCCCGTCCTTCGCGTTTGTCCTGAACAGATAGTGGGGAGCAGGTCCCGTATGCAAGGCAAGGTATCGTCCGAACGCACCGCGATGGCGACAGTTTATGTCGGCATCGATGTCTGTAAAGAGTGGCTGGACATTCATCTGCATCCTCTCGGCCGCAGTTTTCGGGTGACCAACGACACGGCCGGCCTGCGCCGCCTCAAGCGGGAGCTCGATGCGCTTGACCAGATGCCGCGCTCGGCGCTGCGTATCGTCATGGAAGCGACCGGCAAGTGGCATCGCGCCGTCCAGCGCTCGCTGCATGCCGATGGCTTTTACGTGTCGGTCGTCGACCCGCTGCGCGCCCGGCTGTTTGCCAAAGCCTGCGGCTTTCTCGCCAAGACCGATCGGCTCGATGCGCGGTTTCTGGCCATCATGGGAGAAGCCCTCAAGCCCGCACAGACCCCACCGCCGGACCAAGCGCTGGAAGCCCTGCAGGAACTGGTCAATGCCCGATCTGCCGCCAATGGCGAACGCACCGCCCTGTCCAACCGGATGAAGACGGCCGTGACCGCCTTCCTGCGCAAGGAACTGACGCGCCGGCTTGCCGCGCTCGACACCCATATCGCAAGACTGGACGCCGAGATCGAGCGCAGCATCTGCGCCGATCCCGAGATGCGCCGCCGCCTCGACATCCTCATCTCCATTCCCGGCATCGGAGCCGTCACCGCCGCAAGCCTGATCGCTGGCCTTTGCGAACTTGGCGCCTGCTCCGGCAAGCAGGCCGCCATGCTGACCGGCCTTGCGCCGATTGCCTGCGAAAGTGGCGAGCGGGCCGGACATCGCTCCATCAGGGGCGGACGCCCAGCACCCAGGAACGCCATCTACATGGCCGCCCTGTCCGCCTCCCGTCACAACCCGGACCTCGCACGCTTCGCCGCAAGGCTGAAGAAAGTCGGAAAACCCAATAAGGTCGTCCTCGTCGCCGTCATGAGAAAGCTCATCGTCCTGGCAAACACCCTCATCACCAAAAACCGCATCTGGACACCAAATCCACCTTGACACCAAACACAGATGCTCATCTGCCTGCCGGCATCTTCTCCCCGCTGGGGAGAAGCGGAATCGTGGCAGCGTGTCGCATCCCTAAAAACGTCCTCTCTGCTAGTTCTATCACACACCACACGCCCGCCAAGCCCTCCTATGCCACTCACGCTTTTCCGCTAATCTTCTGCCATGAACATTTTGATTCTCGGCGCAACCGGCTTCATAGGCTCCGTCGTCGCGGCCCGGCTCGTTGCCGACGGCCACGTCGTAACCGGGCTCGGCCGCAATCCCGTACGTGCCGGCTTTAAACAACCAGCGATCGACTGGCGACGCGCAGATCTCTCGCGCATGACGAAAGCGACGGATTGGGACGAGATCCTCAAGGACCAGCATGTCGTCGTCAATTGCGCCGGCGCCCTGCAGGACGGCCTGTCGGATGATCTGTCGGGCACGCAGGCAGAGGCGATGCTGGCGCTCTATTCCGCCGCAAAAGGCTCATCGCGCCCGTTGATCGTGCAGATATCGGCAAAGACGGCGGGAGCCGCGAGCGATCTTCCCTTCCTCGCCACCAAGCGGCGAGCCGACGAGGCGCTGGCGGCAAGCGGCCTGCCTCACCTCATCCTGCGCCCTGCCCTCGTTCTCGGCCGCAATGCCCACGGCGGTTCGGCGCTGCTCAGGGCGCTTGCCGCCTTTCCCCTGGTGCTGCCACTGGTTCATGCCGAAAGTCCGGTCGAAACAGTCTCTGTGGACGATGTGGCGGAAGCCGTGTCGCGGGCGGTCTCCGGCGGCATCTCCGGCGATGTCGATCTTGCCGCCAACGAAGTTCTGACGCTCGCCGATCTCGTCAGCCTTCACCGCCAGTGGCTCGGCCTGCCGCCCGCCCGCGTGTTTGCTCTTCCCGGCTGGCTTGCCGGCCCGGTGAAGTGGCTTGCCGATCTATCAGGATTGCTCGGCTGGCGTTCGCCGCTGCGCTCGACGGCGATGACTGTCATAACCGAAGGCGTGCGGAGCTCGAAAAAAGGGGGCGGCCTTGCCTTGACACCCGCGGCAGCAACGCTCGCGGCCAATCCCTCCGGCGTACAGGATCTCTGGTTTGCCAGGCTCTATCTTCTGAAGCCGCTCGTCATATCGGGCCTGTCCGCTTTCTGGCTGCTCTCAGGTTTGATCCCGCTGCTGGCTTTGGAGAATACGTCCGCGCATTTCCTGCCGTTCATGCCTGAGCCCGCAGCAACGGCGCTGACGCTTGCAACCTGCCTGATCGACATCGCTCTAGGCGCTGCCGTCCTCCTTCGCCCGCTGGCGAAACGTGCCCTTCTCGGGATGCTGGCCGTGTCGTTCGCCTATCTTGCCGGCGCCAGCCTGCTCGAACCCGCCCTCTGGCTCGATCCGCTCGGTCCACTCGTCAAGGTGCTGCCGTCGATGCTGCTGACACTCATCGCACTTGCCACCCTGGATGAACGCTGATGCTTGAGGAATGGCTGCTGCTTGCCCATGTCGTCGGCGCAACCATGCTCTTCGGCACCGGCGCCGGCATCGCCTTCTTCATGGCGATGGCGCACCGGACACGCGATCCCAAGCTGATCGCCCATGTTGCGGCAACGGTGGTGGTCGCCGACACCCTCTTCACCGCCACCGCAGCCATTCTCCAGCCGGTGACCGGCTATCTGCTGGCCCGGTCGATCGGCTGGGAGCTGTCGGAGGGCTGGCTTGCGCTGTCGCTGCTGCTTTATGTGGTGACCGGCCTGTTCTGGCTGCCCGTCGTCTGGATCCAGATCCGGCTGCGCGATCTTGCCCGCGCCGCAGCAGCGGCGGGAAAAGCCCTGCCGCCGGCCTATTTCAGCCTCTACCGCATCTGGTTTGCTTTCGGCTTTCCGGCCTTCTCAGCCATCATCGGCATTCTCTGGCTGATGCTGACAAAGCCGTCGATCGCTCTATTTTAGCATCGGCCAGAGGCTTAGCACCAACAGCACTGCCATGCTGATATTGAACCATTTCAGTCGCACGGGATCCGAAAGCCATTCCCTGAGCGCCGAGCCGAAGCCGGCCCAGGTCGACACGCTGGGCACATTGACCGCCGCGAAAGCGAGACCGACGATCAGCACGCTCGCGAGGTAGAGTTGCGGATTGATATAGGTCGCCATCGCGGTGACCGCCATCACCCAGGCTTTCGGATTGACCCACTGGAAGGCCGCCGCCGCGACGAACGACATCGGCTCGACGCCAGTGCTGCCTTCGCTGAGCGAGCGCGAGGTAGCGATCTTCCAGGCGATCCAGACGAGATAGGCGCCGCCTGCAAACTTCAGCGCCGTATAGACTACGGGCACCGTGTGTAGCAGCGCGCCGAGCCCGAAGCCGACGCCGATGAGCAGCGAAAAGAACCCGACGCCGATGCCAAACATATGCGGGATCGTCCTGCGGAAACCGAAATTCACGCCCGATGCGAAGAGCATCATATTGTTCGGCCCCGGCGTGATCGAGGTCGTGAAGGCGAAGAGAACGAGGGCGAGAAATGTATCCAGCGGCATGCGACCTCCCGAAGCCAGCTTTCCTGCGGCCTGTTTATTTAGGTCAGCATAACTGTCCTAAACCATCGATGCCATTACATCATTGTCATGGCGACAGGATTACTTGAAAGATGGCGACACGGCCCAATCTCCTGTCAAAGGGACAGAAAACCATGCAGGACGACCCGATTCCATCGATCACATTCCCGAACGGCACCGAGGTGCCGGCGCTCGGCCAGGGCACCTGGGCCATGGGCGAGGATGCCGGCCATGCCAAGGCCGAGATCGAAAGCCTCAAGGCCGGCATCGATCTCGGCATGACGCTGATCGACACCGCCGAAATGTACGGCGACGGTGGCGCCGAGGAGATCGTCGGCCAGGCGATCAGGGGCCGGCGCGACGAGGTCTTCATCGTCAGCAAGGTCTATCCCTGGAATGCCGGCCTGCATGGTACGATCGAGGCCTGCGAGCGCAGTCTCGAACGGCTGGGCACCGATCGCATCGATCTCTATCTGCTGCACTGGCGCGGCAATTATCCGCTCACAGAGACCGTCGCGGCCTTCGAAACGTTGAAGGCATCGGGCAAGATCGGTGCCTGGGGCGTCTCCAATTTCGACACCGACGACATGGAGGAACTGCTTGGAGTGCCCAATGGCGCCAACGTCGCCGCCAACCAGGTGCTCTATAACCTTTCCCGCCGCGGCATCGAATTCGATTTGCTGCCCTGGTGCCAGAGCCGCGGCATTCCCATCATGGCCTATTCGCCGATCGACCAGGGAAGCATCCTGCACCATCCCGAGCTGATCCACATCGCCAAGGCCTATCAGGCAACGCCCGCCCAACTGGCCCTCGCCTTCCTGCTGGAACGCGACGGCGTCATCGTCATTCCGAAGACGGCAAATGCCGAACGCGCAGCGGAAAACCGCGACTGCGTGTCGCTCGACATTACCGACGATGACTGGGATGCCCTCGACGCCGCCTTTCCACCGCCCACAAAGAAAAAACCGCTGGAGATGCTCTGACCTTCAGCGGCTTTCCCAATTATCAGCATCGAGTTTAGATGCCCAGGCCGTAATCTTACATGCCCAGGCTGTAATCTCTACATGCCCGGGCTGTAATCTTTACATGCCCTGCACGCCGCGGTTCATCGCCGCAATCCCGGTACGGCACACCTCGATGAGGCCAAGCGGCTTCATGATCGCCACGAACTGATCGATCTTCGACGATTTGCCGGTGATCTCCAGAATGAAGTGACCGACCGTCGCATCCACTACCTTGGCATGGAAGGCATCGGCAAGGCGCAGCGTCTCGGCACGCATCTCGCCCTCGCCGATCACCTTGACCAGCGCGACTTCGCGCTCAATCGGCCGGTCCTGGCCGAGCTCGCGGGCACGCACCGTCAGGTCGACGACGCGATGCACCGGCACGATGCGCTCGAGCTGCGCCTTGATCTGCTCCAGCACCTGCGGCGTGCCGCGTGTGACGACGGTGATGCGGGAAAGATGCGCCTGATGCTCGGTCTCGGAGACGGTCAGGCTCTCGATATTATAGCCGCGGCCGGAAAACAGGCCGATGACCCGGGCAAGAACGCCCGGCTCGTTGTCGACGAGAACCGAAAGCGTGTGGCTTTCGACGGCCGCCGTTTCCGGCGAGATGAAATAGGCGGAGCCCGTGGGCTGTAGGTGTGCGTTCATGGCGATGTTTCCTCTTCCCTTTTAGACGAGCGCGCGGCCCTTGGCATCGATCGCATTGGCGACCGCTTCGTCGGTGGCTTCGTCCGGCAACAGCATTTCGTTATGAGCCTTGCCCGAGGGGATCATCGGGAAGCAGTTGGCGAGATTGGCGACGCGGCAATCGAAAATGACCGGCTTCCTGACTTCAATCATCTCCAGAATGGTGTCGTCGAGATTTTCCGGCTTTTCGCAGCGCAGGCCGACGGCGCCATAGGCTTCCGCCAGCTTGACGAAATCGGGCATCGCCTCCGTGTAGGAGTTGGAAAGACGATTGCCATGCAGCAGCTGCTGCCACTGGCGCACCATGCCCATATATTGGTTGTTCATGATGAAGATCTTGATCGGCGCATCGTGCTGGATCGCCGCCGACATTTCCTGGATGCACATCTGGATCGAGGCATCACCGGCAATGTCGATGACGAGGCTGTCGGGATGGGCGATCTGCACGCCGAGTGCTGCCGGCAGGCCGTAGCCCATCGTGCCGAGGCCGCCCGAAGTCATCCAGCGGTTCGGCTGCTCGAAACCGAAGAACTGTGCCGCCCACATCTGGTGCTGGCCGACCTCGGTGGTGATGTAGGTATCGCGGTCCTTGGTGTGGGCGAAGAGCCGCTCCAGCGCATATTGCGGCATGATGACATCATTGCTCTTCGTATAGGCGAAGGAGTTGCGTGCCCGCCAGCGGGCGATATCGGTCCACCAGTCGTCCAGGCGACCCTTTTCCGGCTTCTTCGGCAGCGCCCGCCACAGGCGGACCATGTCTTCGAGGACATGGCCGACATCGCCGCGGATGCCGATATCGACGCGGACGTTCTTGTTGATCGAGGATGGATCGATATCGATATGGATCTTCTTCGAGGTCGGCGAAAAGGCATTGAGACGGCCGGTGATGCGGTCGTCGAAACGCGCGCCGATGCAGACCATGACGTCGCAATCGTGCATCGCCATGTTGGCCTCGTAGGAGCCGTGCATGCCGAGCATCTTCAGCCAGTTCTTGCCCGAAGCGGGATAGGCGCCGAGGCCCATCAGCGTCGAGGTGATCGGGAAATCGGTGAGTTCGACCAGCTCACGCAGCAGCTTGGAAGCCTCGGGGCCGGAATTGACGACGCCGCCGCCGGAATAGATGACGGGACGGCGCGCATTCGCCATCAGCTCGATTGCCGCATGGATCTGGTTGAGGTCGCCCTGGATCTTCGGCTGGTAGCTCTTCTGGATCGTGTAGTCGGCGGGAGGCGTGTAGGTGCCGGTCGCAAACTGCACGTCCTTCGGAATATCGACGACGACAGGGCCCGGACGGCCGGATTGGGCAATGCGGAAGGCCTCGTGAATGACGGCGGCAAGCTCGTTGACGTCCTTGACCAGCCAGTTGTGCTTGGTGCAGGGGCGGGTAATGCCGACCGTGTCGCATTCCTGGAAGGCGTCGGAGCCGATCAGCGAGGTCGGAACCTGGCCGGTCAGGCAGACGAGCGGGATCGAATCCATCAGCGCGTCCTGAAGCGGCGTGACCGCATTGGTAGCGCCTGGGCCAGAGGTGACCAGCATGACGCCGACTTTGCCGGTGGAGCGGGCGTAGCCTTCGGCTGCATGGCCGGCGCCCTGCTCGTGTCGGACGAGGATGTGCTTGACGTCTTCCTGTTGGAAGATCTCGTCGTAGATCGGCAGGACCGCGCCGCCGGGATAGCCGAAAATATGTTCGACGCCGTTGTCCTTCAGCGCCTTGAGAACGATCTCCGCCCCCGTCATCCGATTGCCTGCCGCCTGATTGTCCGTGCTCATCTATCTGTTCCGTTTGATGCTGGGATTGCGTTTGTGGCCGGAAGCCCGAATTTCGGGCATAAAAAAAGGCCCCTGAGGAGCCTGTCATCTAGCGCATGGGTGGCTATCGCCGGATGGTTACACCATCCTGCCCATGCGCTTTCCCACCACGATAAGAGCCGTTGCGATTTTCATGGTCGGAAGTGATAGACAGAAAATTTCGCAGCGTCAACGCATGCCGCAATAAAAAACTGCCCCCCGCCTGCATCCCCGAAAATCGATAGGATGAAGGATTTGTTAAAGGATCGACTTTATTCTTTTACGCTACCGCAGGGAGTAGCCCTTTGCTCAACAACGACTTGCGCATGTCTGGCAAGGCAGGCGAGCACGATCGCCGCGATGGCCATACGCCGGGAAATCGCTTTCTCGGCCGCGTCGTCGCATGCAGCGGTTCGCGGGCGACGATTGCCGCCGTCGCCGAACAAGGCGGCACCGATCTGACCGAACTCTGGTCCGTGGGGCGGCTGATTTCGATCAGCGTCGGCCGCAACCGCGTCGTCGCACTCGTCTATCAGATGAACACCGGCAGCCATGCCTGGGGCGAAGGCGAAGACAATATTTTCAAGATCGAGACAGAGCTGCTCGGCGAAGTGCGTGTCGACGAGGACGGGCGCGAGGAATTCTCGACCGGCATCTCGCGTTATCCCTATCTCGGCGCCATCGCTCACCGCATCCGATCCGCCGACCTGATGCGCATCTACGATGCCGGCGAAGGTACGACCGCCGTCATTGGCAAGCTGACGCAGGACGAAAGCATCGATGCGGCGATCCACATCCCCACGATGCTCTCCAAGCATTTCGCCGTCGTCGGCTCCACCGGCGTCGGCAAGTCGACGGCCGTGTCGCTGCTGCTGCACAAGGCGATCGCGGCGGATCCGAAGCTGCGCGTCCTGATCCTCGATCCGCATAACGAATTCGCCGCCGCCTTTCCCGAGCACGCCGTCACCATCGATACCGATACGCTCGACCTGCCCTTCTGGCTGATGCGGCTGGAGGAATTTGCCGAGGTCGTGTTTCGCGGCCGCCCGCCGGTGCCCGAAGAGCTCGACATGCTGCGCGATATCCTGCCGGAGGCGAAGCGCGCCTTCCGCGGCAGCGACAACTCGCTGGTGCGCCGCACGACGGAAAAGAGTTCGATCACAGCCGACACGCCGGTTCCCTACCGCATGGCCGATCTGCTGGCGCTGATCGACGAGCGCATCGGCCGTCTGGAAGGCCGCTCGGAAAAGCCCTTCCTGCGGTCGCTGAAGATGCGTCTCATCGCTGCGATCAACGATCCGCGCTATCACTTCATGTTCTCCAACAACACGATCAGCGACACGATCACCGAAACCATCGCGCAGATCTTCCGCATCCCCGGCGAGAACCGTCCGATCTGCACTTTCCAGCTTGCCGGCATCCCCTCCGAGGTCGTCAATTCTGTCGCCTCCGTACTCTGCCGCATGGCCTTCGAGGTGGCGCTGTGGAGCGACGGCGCTATCCACATGCTCGTCGTCTGCGAGGAAGCTCACCGCTATATCCCCTCCGATCCAAGCCTGGGCTTCGTGCCGACGCGCCAGGCGATCGCCCGCATCGCCAAGGAAGGCCGCAAATACGGCGTCTCGCTCGGCATCATCACCCAGCGCCCCGGCGAACTTGATCAGACGATCCTGTCGCAGTGTTCGACACTCTTTGCCATGCGCCTTGCCAACGACCGAGACCAGGAAATCATCCGCTCGGCCATTCCGAATTCGTCGATCTCGACGACCAGCTTCATCTCCTCGATCGGCAATGGCGAAGCGATCGCCTTCGGCGAGGCGATCAGCGTGCCGATGCGCATGCGCTTTTCCCGCGTCGACGAAAAGCTCCTGCCGAAGGCGAGCAGCGCCAACAGCAAGAACAGCGAGGAAGATCCGGATACGGTCGATCTGCGCAAGATCGTCACCCGCATGCGGGCGGTGACCGTCGGACCCGACATTTCGAATTTCCAGCAGAGCTATGCCGCGTCCGCGGCAGACTTCGACGAGGCTGATCCAACCGACGAGGATCTCGACGCGAAGCAATACACGCCGCCCGTCTCGTCCGCCGCGCCGCCCGCCCCCGCGCCGCTTGAATCCTACCGCCGCGAACTGCTGCCGCAAACACCGCGGCTGGACCCCGCCACGTCACCCGCGATCGATCCCAGGCTGGACGCGCTCCGCCGTGAGATGCGCCGCGATGAGCCGGTCTTTGCCCGGCCGGCACCGCCGGCGGATCAGCCCGCAGTCTCCCGCCGGGAGCCCGGCACATCGCTGCGCGAAAGCATCCTGAAAAAACCGCTGAGCAGTCTCTACAACAAGGATTGAGGCTTCAGCTCGCTTTCCAGGGCGATCAGTGGCTCGACGGCCTCGAGCACCCGTTGCCGGTCCATCGGCCCGAGCGGCAACAGAGGGCGTGGGAGCTCTGCCCCGGCGAGTGAAAGAAGGTCGACCAGCGTGTAGACCACACGAAGGCTTCCGAACGCCTTGAACGTTTGCCAGAGCGGCTCGAGAAGACCATCGAGCCGACGCGCTTCGCCGCCCTCGCCCGCAATCGCGGCCCTGGTCAGGGCAAGGGCGACGCGCGGAAGCATGCCGCCGATGACGCTGTACCAGGCGTCGGCACCTGAAAGCAGCGCTTCGGCAGCGCCCCAGTCGCCGCTGTAGCCGATCGCAAGCTTGGTCTTCTCACGCAGTGTCGCCAGTTCGCCTGCAAAATCGCCGTCAACTGGCAGAGGCATCTTCACCGCCCTGATCGTCTCGATGTCAGACAGGCGCTGCAGAAGGTCCCGGCTGAAGGTGAAGTGGGTCGTCCCGGGATTATTGTAGATGCAAAGCGGCAGCTTCGCCACCTCGGTGACCGCAAGGAAATGCTCGTAGGCTTCGTCCTGAGTAAGCGGCGTATAGGACACCGGCGCAAGCAGAAGCGCATCTGCACCAGCGGCCTCGGCATCCCTCGCAAGGCTCCGGGCGTGGTCTGTCCTCAAAGCACCGACACCGACGACGAGGGGAACACGACCGCGAACGCACTCGACCGCCGCCTCGACGGCTCGCCGTCGCTCCTCGCATGTGAGAAAGGCGTAGATCCCGGTGCTGCCCAGAAGGCCTATCGAAGCGACACCTGCATCGCACAGGCGTTCCAGCAGGCGGCAGAGAGCTTCGGTGTCGACCCGGCCATCCTTATCGGCGGGCGTTGGCGGAAAAGCCGAAAGGCCATGAAATGCAGAGGCGACAGACATGATGCGATCCTGAAATCCGGTCAATGTGAGAACAGCAGGCGCGATCCGGCGCCCGCGAAGAAGACGGCGAGGCTGCCTTCGATCCACCGCCGCGCACGGGCGTAGCCGCGCACCATCGGCGCCGTCGAGAAGAGCACGGCATAGCCGGCAAATATCGAGATCCCGAGCAGCACGCATCCACCGAAAGCCGTGACGGCCATCTCCGGCGAAGCGCCGGGCTTCAGGCCGAGCGACATGATCGCCACCCAGCCCAGAACCGCCTTCGGATTGCCGAGATGCATCAGAACGCCGCGACGATAGAGTGTGCCGAGTTGCGCGGCGGGTCGAACGACCTCGCTTGCCGGTCTATCAGGGACGGCGGCCGAGCGGGCCGCCCTCCAGGCGAGCCAGAGAAGGTACAACCCGCCTCCGATCTTGAGAAGCAACAGGGCATGAGCATAGCGGACCAGAAGTGTCGAGATGCCGGTGACCGCGACCAGCCCCCAGCATGTCGACATCGTTATAACCCCGGCGGCAAGGGCGAGCGCGGGTCGACGCCCTTGCCGCATCGCCATATTCATGATGGCCATGTTGCTTGGTCCGGGACTGCCCGCAGCGATTGCGTAGGCAATGTAGACGACGAGAAGATCCTGCATTTGTGTTATTTTCCAGAAGTTTGCGCTCGCGCACGGCACCACGCCGAAGACGAAAAATACGCCCTCGGGAAGTCGCCAATCCGCTTCCTTTTCTTTTAAAATTGGTCCACCATGAAGCTCCATTTTGAATAATTTTTATGGACCATTATGAAATGTCCAAACGGCGCAGCACCATCGAAATCCCATCGCTCAACGCGATCGATCGAATGGCCAATGTCAGCCGTCAGCTTGCCCAGGCCTTGCGGAATGCAATCGCCTGCGGTGAGCTGAGGCCAGGCGAACGCCTTCCTTCGACGCGGAGTCTTGCGGCTTCGCTGAAGATCGCGCGCGGCACTGTCGTCGAGGTGTTCGATCAGCTGACTGCCGAAGGCTATCTCGAAGCGCGGGTCGGATCCGGAACTCGTATTGCCGCTCATCTGATGGGCGCAACGCCGACGCTCCCGCCCGCGCCGGCAGCGCCATCAATCGCGGATGCTGTCGACTTGCCTTCCCAGGCTGCCCGACTGATCGCCATCGCCCGTGCGCTCACCCCGCACCCGCCCGTTCCCTTTGCCATCGCCGTCCCGGCTTGCGGTATTGCGCCCGACGACAACTGGCGCCGTCTCGGCAACCGCGTGCGCGCGTCGCGACAGGCCGCACCCTCGGGTTATCACGATCCTATGGGCTTGCTCGAACTCAGGCTTGCCATTGCCGACCACGTCCGGCGCGCGCGGGCCGTTCATTGCGAGCCGGAACAGGTCATCGTCACGTCAGGCACCCAGCAAGGCCTCTATATGGCGGGCCGGGTCCTTCTCTCGCGCGACGATCCGGTATGGGCCGAGGACCCGGCCTATCCCGGCTTGACGGCAGTGCTCGACGATCTCGGCGTACGGATGCACCGCCTGCCGGTCGATACACAGGGAATGAACGTGGAACGCGGCCTCGAGCTATGTCCGCAGGCTCGCGCCGCATTCGTCACCCCTTCGCACCAATATCCGATCGGGATGCCGCTCAGTATGGCGCGGCGCAATGCCTTGATCGCCTGGGCTGATCAAAATCGCGCCTGGATCGTCGAGGACGACTACGACAGTGAGCTGCGTTATGCCGGACACCCATTTCCCTCCATGCAGGGATTGCGTCCGTCACGCGTCATCTATCTCGGCACCTTCAGCAAGGTGCTCTTTCCTTCCCTGCGCCTCGGCTACGTCATCGCCCCTTCTCCGCTCGCAGAAGCCTTTGCCGGCGCCCGCGCCATTCTCGACCGGCATTCGCCGACCGGCGAACAGCACGTTCTGGCGGCCTATATGCGGGAAGGCTATTTCGAAGCGCATATCCGGCGCATCCGCGGCCTCTATGCCGAACGCCGCGCTGTTCTGCTCTCGGCGCTCGATCGGGCCTTGCCTGAGGGGTGCCGCGTCCAGGAGAGCGACCAGGGCATGCATATTCTTCTGTGGCTGCCCGAGGAGGTCGACGACGTGCAACTCGCAGCCCGCGCTCTCTCGGCCGGCCTCGCCGTGCGTGCGATCTCCCCGATGTATGCCACGCGGCCGGCGCGCCCCGGCCTGATGCTGGGCTTCGGTGGATTTCTGCCGGAACAGCTGCAGGCGGCGATTGGAGGACTCGTCAATCTGCTGAGCCAGCAGATGTCTCAAGCAGGAGGCCCGCAACAAACTGAAACCTAAACTGTCAGCCGCTCCCAGCTATCGTCCATTTGGTTGCGAAACCATGTCATTTGCCGCTTGGCATATTGCCGCGTCGCCGCAGCCCCCTTCTCCAGCACCTCCTCGCGCGTCATCTCGCCCCTGACCATCGCCGCAATCTGCGACACGCCGATTGCTTTCATCACAGGCGCCTCGGCCGGCAGGCCGAGCGCGAGCAGCGCCCTTACCTCATCTTCCGCGCCTTGCTGCAGCATCTTTTCGAAACGCCCGTTGATGCGCTGGTGCAGCACTGCTCTGTCTGGCAGCACGACGATCTTGCGGGCCTGGGTGGCGTCGATGACCTCCGCCCCCGACCGGCCCTGGAAATCGGCGATCGACCGTCCCGTCGCCCTCATCACTTCGAGCGCCCGGACGATGCGCTGCCCGTCCTGTCGGTTGAGGTTTGCCGCCATGGCGGGATCGGCTTCGGCGAGCTCCGCATACAGCCCGTCCGGTCCCTCCTGCAACAGCCGCGTCCTGAGTTCGTCCCGTAGCGCCTCGGGTATCTCGGGCATATCGGAGAGGCCGCCGGTTAGTGCCTTGAAATAAAGCCCGGTGCCGCCGACGAAGACCGGCAGCCGCCCCGTGGTCCTCAGCACCGGCAGCAGTGCTGCGACATCGCGCAGCCAGGCGCCTGTGGAATAGGTCGCACCTGCCGGCACGTGGCCGTAGAGATGATGCGGCACACCCTGCATCTCCTCCTCCGACGGCCGCGCGGTCAGCACCTGCAGCGTGTCATAGACCTGCATGCTGTCGGCGTTGACAACCGCGCCGTCATGGCGCCTGGCCAATTCGACAGCGAGCGCGGACTTGCCGCTGGCGGTCGGCCCGGTTATCAGGATCGCATTCACTGTGCTCAGAAGGTTTTCCATCATGGCCCTCGTTGCCACGCTTGTTGCCAATCCGTCAAATCCCGTGCTGACACCCGAAATCGCCGAGCAGGCGGCCAAGGCCGTGAACGCTTCCGGTCTCTACTGGCTGGCCGACGGCGTCGCCTGCGATATCGCGCTGCGCGACGGCACGGACGCGCAAGCGGCCGAGGCCAATATCCTTGCCGTCATAGCAAGCGCGCCCATCGACCTCGTCATCCAGGAGCAGGAGACCCGCCGCAAGAAGCTGCTGATCGCCGACATGGATTCGACGATGATCGGCCAGGAATGCATCGACGAACTCGCCGCCGAAGTCGGTCTGAAGGAGAAGGTCGCGATCATTACCGCCCGCGCCATGAACGGCGAGATCGCCTTCGAGCCTGCCCTGCGTGAGCGTGTCGCTCTGCTGAAGGGCTTGCCGATATCCGTCGTCGACGAGGTGATCGCCAAGCGCATCACGCTCACCCCGGGCGGCCCGGAACTGATCGCCACCATGAAGTCGAAAGGCCTTTACACCGCGCTTGTCTCAGGCGGTTTCACCGTTTTCACCAGCCGCATCGCCGCCACCCTCGGTTTCGACGAGAACCGCGCCAACACGCTGCTCGAAGACGGCGGCATTCTCTCCGGCTTCGTCGCCGAACCGATCCTCGGCAAGCAGGCGAAAGTCGATGCGCTGAACGAGATTTCGGCCCGCCTCGGCATTTCGCCGGAAGAAGCGATCGCCGTCGGCGACGGCGCCAACGATCTCGGCATGCTGCAACTGGCCGGCGCCGGCGTCGCCCTTCACGCCAAGCCGGCCGTCGCCGCCGAGGCGCAGATGCGCATCAACCACGGCGACCTGACCGCCCTGCTCTACATCCAGGGCTACCGGAAGACGGATTTCGTGAGGGCTTGAAGGCGATACCAGCGACATTCCCGAAATCGGGGCTGATCACTGGCCGCTCGCACGGAAGGGCAACCTCCGTAAACCCGCCAAATAGCCTGTCACCTTCGGACCGCTACGCCAAAGATCTCCTTTCGAAAGGCCGCCCGGCACACCCTCTCCTCCCTCATTCCTGTGCTCGTCACAGGAATCCAGCCACCGCGCGTCTGCGCGGTGAATGACTTACGCCAAGAGAGAAGAGTCTTCTTCGCCCAAGGACTTTGGGCGCACTGGATTCCTGTGACAAGCACAGGAATGAGGAAGAGTTGGAGACCGCGGCGGCTAATTCACCACCGCCGTAGCGCGCTTATTCCATCGGCACCGCAACGAACCGCAGATCGCCATTCGCCGACGCGATCATCAGTTGGGCGTTGCGGCGGCCTTCCTGTTTCAGCGCCTGCACCTTGGCGGCGACCGCATCCGGTGACTTCATGAACTCCTGCGCCACCTCGACGATCACATCGCCGGGCTTCAGCCCCTTCTCGGCGGAAGCGGAGCCGGGCGTCACCTCTGTCACGACGACGCCGTCGACGCTCTCGGCGATGCCGAAGGCCTTGCGCGTCTCGGCGCTCAACAGCGACAGCGACAACCCGAGCACGTTCTTCGGCGTTGCCGCATCCGGCGACACCTGGCCCTTATGCTGGTCGGGCGTACCCGGCGCTGGTTGGGCCTGATCGCCGGTGTCAGGCTGGTCCATGTCGTTGTTCTCGCCGGGATCCGGGGTGATCACGCCATTATCCTGCGAGCCATCGGGCGCCGCATCGTCGGATGTCGCCGCCTGATCGCTGTCCTCGAGCCGGCCGAGCTTCACCTTGACGGTCTGCTCCTTGCCGTCGCGCAGCACCACCACGTCGACTTCCTTGCCGACCGTGCTTTCCGCCACGACGCGCGGCAGGTCGCGCATTTCGCTGACGGTCTTGCCGTCGAATTTCAAAATGACGTCACCCGCCTTGATCGAGCCGTCGTCGACGGGGCCACCCTTGATGACGCCGGCGACCAGCGCGCCCTTTGCGGTGTCGAGCCCCAGGCTGTCGGCGATATCGTCGGTCACCGGCTGGATGCGCACGCCGAGCCAGCCGCGCCGCGTCTCGCCATATTCGCGCAGCTGGTCGACGACGCCGGAAGCAAGCTCCGACGGCACCGAGAAGCCGATGCCGATCGAGCCGCCGCTCGGCGAAATGATCGCCGTATTGATGCCGATCACTTCACCCTTCATATTGAACAGCGGCCCGCCGGAATTGCCCTTGTTGATCGCCGCATCCGTCTGGATGAAATTGTCGTAGGGACCGGCATTGATGTTGCGACCGCGCCCGGAAATGATGCCGACCGTCACCGAACCGCCGAAGCCGAACGGATTGCCGATCGCCATCACCCAGTCGCCGATGCGCATCGTGCTGGAATCGCCGAATTTCACCGATTTCAGCGGCGTCTTCGGCTCGACCTTCAGCACCGAAAGATCGGTTTTCGTATCGGTGCCGATCAGCTTCGCCTTGAGCTTCGAACCATTGGCGAAATTGATCTCGATATCGTCGGCACCCTCGATCACGTGGTTGTTGGTGACGATATAACCGGCCGGATCGATAACGAAGCCTGAACCGAGCGAGCTGACATTGTGGTTGCCGCCCTTGTTGCCCTGCTGCTTGTTGAAGAAATCGTTGAAGAATTCCTGGAACGGCGAGCCGTCGGGCGCGCGCGGCGCCGGGCCTGCACCCTCGTCGTCCTTCACATTCTGCGAGGTCGAGATGTTGACCACGGCATCGAGCAGCCCCTCGGCGAGATCGGCGACCGAAGCCGGACCGCTGTTGGGCACGACGGCCTGGGCCGGGGCCGTCTGCTGCGGGGCGGGAGCAGCCGTTTCCGGTGCAGCCGCGGCCGGCGGTGTGGGTGTCGGAGCAGTCGTTTCCCGAGTAGCCGGAGCAGGTGTCGTAACCCCAGGTGTGGTCGTCTGAGGCGCGGCTTGGGCATACGCGACCCCGTTCATGCCGGCATGCGCAAGAATTGCAGCGCTGGCCATAAGCGCGAGCGTTCGTCTGAAGGGCGAGCGAATCGTGGGGGCCATCAAGCTTCCTCATAGGGGGGTACATGCGCACATTGAGCACCAGCATAAGGCGGAATGATGGAGGGCGAAATCACCTTTTCGCGAAATCCCCGTGCAATGTGACGTGGCCTCGCAAAAGCCAAATTATCTCGACTATTCCACGAAAAAAGGGCCGGCACTCGGGCCAGCCCTTCCATGATTGTCGGGATGCGAATGGCATCCTTTGCCGTTAGTTCGCCGGCTGGGCGGGAGCTGCGGGAGCAGCCGCGCCGGGAACTGCCGCAGCCGGTGCGGCAGGATTTGCCGGTGGCTGCAAGCTGCCGGCGGCATTATCGAAATAGCGGAAGAATTCCGAATTCGGCGACAACACCAGCGTCGTGTCCTGCGACGAGAGAGCAGAGGAATAGGCCGCCATCGAGCGATAGAACTCGAAGAAGGCTGGATCCTTGCTGAAGACTTCGGCAAAGACGCGGTTGCGGTCCGCATCGCCCTGGCCTCGAAGGATTTCCGCATCGCGCTGGGCGCCTGCGGTGAGTTCGACGACCTGACGGTCGGCGATGGCCCGGCGCCGCTGGCCTTCCTCATTGCCCTCCGCACGGATACGCTCGGCCTCGGCGAGGCGTTCCGAACGCATGGCATTATAGGTGTTGGGAGCAACTTCCGGTGAAAGGTCGGTGCGGCGGATGCGAACGTCGTCTATATGCAGGCCGAGGTTTTCGGCATCTGTGCGCAGATCGTCGCGAATCTCCAGCATCATAGCGACACGCTCTTCCGAGAGCGCAGCATTGTAGTCACGCAGACCGTACACGCGGCGAAGCGATGAATCGAGCTGCGCCCTCAACCGCGCTTCCGCGGCTTCGCGATCGCCCGATACTGTTTCGCGGAAACGGCGAACATCCGAGATGTTATAGATCACGAAGGCATCGACATCGAAGGTCTGGCCGTCCTGGACCTGAACGCGGATATTATCGAGATCGAGCCGCAACGCCTGCTTTTCGACCAGCTGAACCCGGTCGGCATCCATGAAGCCGAAGGGCAGCTTGAAGTAAATGCCAGGCTCGGTCTTGACCGTCTGGATCTGGCCGAAACGGACGACGATGGCCTGCTCGCGCGCATTCACCACGAAGATGGACGAATAGAGCCCGACCAGCACGATGGCGAGGATGAGGAAAATGATGGGAAGTCTGTTCGATGTCATGACTCAACCTCCCTGCTGCGCCGGCTTGCCGAGCTCATTGAGCGGCAGATAGGGCAGGACGCCCTGCTTCTCGTCGATGATGACCTTCCTGGAATTCTTCAGCACCTGCTCCATCGTTTCGAGGTACAACCGCTTGCGGGTCACATCAGGCGCCTTGGAATATTCGTCGTTGATCGCAGTGAAACGCTGCGCTTCACCTTCCGCCTCCTTCACGACACGGTCCTTGTAGGCGGCGGCATCTTCACGGATTCGCGCTGCATCGCCTCGCGCCTGGCCGAGCTTCTGATTCGTGTAGCGATTGGCCTCTTCGATCGTGCTATCGCGGTCACGGCCGGCACGCTGCACTTCTTCGAAGGCATCGGCGACTTCGCGCGGCGGCGCCACGTTCTGGATCGTCACTCCGGTCACGGTCACGCCTGCGCCATAGCGGTTCATCGTGTCCTGCAGGATATTGAGCACATCCACTTCGATCGGCTGGCGATTGCTGCGGAAGGCGTCCTGCGCCGGACGCCGGCCGACGATTTCACGCATGGCACTGTCGGAAACCTGCTGCAGGGTCTCTGCCGGGTTTTCGACATTGAAGAGATAGGCCTTCGGGTCACTCACCGTGTAAAAGACGGCGAACTGCACGTTGATGACGCTCTTGTCGCTGGACAGCATCAGGCCATTCGAAGACGATGCGGAAGTCGCCCCGATGTTCAACTGCTGCACGGTCACCTTGACCGTCTCCACGGTTTCCATCGGCCACAGGTGGAAATGCAGGCCCGGCATCGAAATCTCTTCCTTCGGCTTGCCGAACCGCAGCTCGACGCCGCGTTCGTCCGGCTGCACGAC
This sequence comes from Rhizobium sp. WSM4643, assembly GCF_025152745.1. Classification (NCBI taxonomy): domain Bacteria; kingdom Pseudomonadati; phylum Pseudomonadota; class Alphaproteobacteria; order Hyphomicrobiales; family Rhizobiaceae; genus Rhizobium; species Rhizobium sp. WSM4643. The sequence goes on from NZ_CP104040.1 coordinate 2,791,992, forward strand.
GTAGATGCACTGGATCAGCCAAAAGACGGCGACGATCGCCGCGACGATCACCGCCACGCCGCCGTTGAAGCCGCCGGGAATGATGTTGCGCAGTTGGTCCTGGCCGCGCCGGATGATATCTTCCAGATCGGGCGGTCCGCCCTTGCCGCCACCGCGCGGCCGGTTCGGCCCCTGTCCCCATGGTCCCTGATTATTACCGCCGCCGCCGCCCCAAGGGCCGCCGCCGCCATTCTGATTGCTCCAGGGCATCAAAACCTCGTTGTTCGTTAAGTCTCCACGCATCCGAAACCGTGGGGGCTGACCGGCGGACGCGTTGGTGACCGTTATAGGTATCGCCGCATCGGCTTTCAACGCAGCGTGAGAAACTTGGTCAATTTAATTGGAAAATAGTTCATTTTCAGGCCTGCCGGCGTTCGTAGACGACGAAACGCGTGGGATAGCTGTCCTTTTCGCCGGCCGGAACCGCGATCGCCTCCCCTGCCTGCCAGATGTCGGGATCGATCGCGGGAAACGACGCGTCTCCGTCAAGATTGGCCTCGACATGCGTGATGCACATCCGGTCGGCAAGACCGATCGCCTGGGCATAAACCTGCCCACCGCCGAGAATGCAGATCTCGTCGACGCCGGTTTCGAACGCCAGCCTTTCGGCCGCCTTTATCGCCTCGGGCAGCGAATGTGTCATGCTGACATCAGCATGGTCTATCGCCGCCTGCCGCGAGATGACGACGTTCGGCCGTCCCGGCAGCGGCTTGCCGATCGAATCGTAGGTCTTGCGGCCCATCACCACAGGCTTGCCCAATGTCAGCGCCTTGAAGCGCTTGAGATCGCTGGAAAGCCGCCACGGCATGTCGCCATCGCGGCCGATAATGCCGTTGCGGGCGACGGCGGCGATAATGGTCCTGCGGATGTCGGCCATGAAATATCCCGGATCAGACGGCGATCGGCGCCTTGATGCTGGCATCGGCCTCGTAGCCGATCAGCTCGAAATCGTCGAAGTTGAAACCGAAAATATCCTTCACATCAGCATTGATGCGCATGAACGGCAGCGGTTTCGGCCGGCGCGCCAGCTGCAGCTTCGCCTGGTCGAAATGGTTGTGATAGAGATGGGCGTCGCCGAGCGTGTGGACGAAATCGCCGGACTTCAGCCCGGTCACCTGAGCCACCATCATCGTCAGCAGCGCATAGGAGGCGATGTTGAAGGGCACGCCGAGGAAGATATCGGCCGAGCGCTGGTAGAGCTGGCAGGAAAGCTTGCCGTCAGCCACATAGAACTGGAACAGGCAATGGCAGGGCGGCAGCGCCATTTCGTCCACTTCGGCCGGATTCCAGGCCGAAACGATGTGGCGGCGCGAATTCGGATTGTTGACAATGCCTTTGACCAGATTGGCGATCTGGTCGATATGGCCGCCGCCGGGCGCTGGCCAGGAGCGCCACTGGGCGCCGTAAACCGGCCCGAGATCGCCGTTTTCGTCGGCCCATTCGTCCCAGATCGAAACGCCGTTCTCCTTGAGATAGCGGATGTTCGTCTCGCCCTTCAGGAACCAGAGAAGCTCGTGGATGATCGAGCGCAGATGCAGCTTCTTCGTGGTGAGGACGGGGAAGCCCTCTTCGAGGTCGAAGCGCATCTGATAGCCGAAGACCGAGCGGGTACCGGTGCCGGTACGGTCGCCCCGGTCGGAGCCCTTTTCCATCACATGATTCAAGAGATCGAGATATTGCTTCATGTCGCGCTGATTCCGTTTCGGCTAATTTAAGCCTTCGGAACCGGGAAACCAATCACCGGCGGGCATTTTCCCAAAGTTTCTGATGGGTCGCATAACGCTTTTATGACGTTTGCCCTTTCCATGGGCTGAGGAAACCACTATATCACCCCTGCCGGCTTTCGGGCCGGCTATGGCGATAAATGAGCGGTGTAATAAACCTATTGGACCCGGGGGCGGTACCCGGCGCCTCCACCAAAAACCGGCGGTCTCAAAGGCCGGCTTTTGATGGGGGCGAAACAGGATCGACAAGGGTGTAAAGATCGTCTTTTTGCTCGGCATTGTACCGCCGTTATCGGGCTAAAATTGTAGTTGCAAACGACAACTATGCGGAAGCTCGTCTCGCTGCTTAATCGCGGTGTGACACTTCAATCAAAGTCCTAGTGGTTCGCACCTCTAGGCGGGGTCCGAAGGCACCTGGCAACAGAAGCCTTCACCTTCTCCCTGCCGCCGAAATCATGTATGCTGCATAAAAACGTGACTCGGCTCCGGTCTTTCCCAAGGCGCCCGGACGTGGCATACAACCTTGTGAAAAGACTCCGAACCGACGAAAGACAGGAAAAGCATGGGGCAGGATCATATCCGCTACGACATTCTGGCACAGGATGCACTTCGCGGCGTCATCCGCAAGGTTTTGGCGGAAGTTGCAGCCACGGGCCGCCTGCCCGGTGATCACCACTTCTTCATCACCTTCCTCACCGGCGCGACCGGCGTGCGGATCTCCCAGCACCTGAAGTCGAAATACCCCGAGCAGATGACCATCGTCATCCAGCACCAGTTCTGGGACATGAAGATCACTGAAACGCATTTCGAGATCGGCCTTTCCTTCTCGGACGTTCCGGAAAAGCTGGTCATCCCATTCAATGCGATCCGCGGTTTCTACGATCCCTCCGTCAATTTCGAGCTCGAATTCGATGTGCCTCTCGCCGACGGAGAGGAATTGCCGTCCGGCGAAATCACTGCCTATCCGGTGGATGCGGCCGGAAAACCCGACGACGCCGCGGGCGCAAAACCCGCCGACGGCGAAGAGAAAAAACCGGGCTCCGTCGTCTCACTCGACTCCTTCCGCAAGAAGCAGTGATCTCAAGGGAGGCTTTGCCTCCCTTTTTCATAGGAATCGAGAGCCATGAGCGCCGAAATCGTCAACCTGCGGCAGTTCCGCAAGAAGCAGGCCCGCACCGAACAGGAAAAACAGGCCGAGCAGAACCGCATCTCCTTCGGCCGCACAAAGGCCGAAAAGCAACTGACTCGCAGCCAGAACGACAAGGCAGACAAGGCTCATCGTGACGGCCGGATCGAAACCGGTGACGACGGCGCATGACGGCTTCACGCAAAGCTTTAAGAGCCGGAATGGATTCTGCGATCAGCCACTTGCGCGATCGCCTTGAATCTATCTCTAAACCCCAACCAAGATCTGAAACAGCCCGTCGTGATCCGTAAGCATTCGGCGACACTACACGGCCATCGCACCAGCTTCTCGCTCGAAGATGAATTCTGGGCCGAACTGAAGACGATCGCCGCAAGCCGTTCGATCCCGCTCGCTACCCTGATTTCCGAAATCGACGACCACCGCCCTACGGACAGCAATCTCTCCTCGGCGCTGCGGCTGCATGTGCTCTCGTGGCTGAAGGCCGCAATTCAGGCAAGGTGACGCGCAACGTGGCCGCGCGTCATTGAGAGTGTCGTTGCAAAGCTCAGTCCGTGATCGCCGACAGGATGGGACCTCCCTTCGGCGCCTGCACCAGGATGGCCGTTTTCAGCCCTGATTCCGACAAAGGAAGGGGAAAGGAAGCCTTCGATCCATTCCATATTCCCAAGCGATCGAGACGATGCACGACATGGGTATGCGGCAGGGTGTTGCCCTCATTCTCGCCACGCGCCACCGGAACGGATTCGATGCGCGGATCATAACGAACGAGCCAGACGTCGGCCGCGTTCGCGACATTGGAGGTTCCGCCAATCTCGATGCGATCATGATCAAGTGCGAGGCTCGGCCCTTTGGGCGGTCGCGCCTGGGATAGTAGCGCCTCGACGTCGGAAAGACGGTTGCCGACTGTGGTTGTCGTGCCGTTCACCACCATTTGCGGCGTGAAGGGACCAGCTTGCCGCAGCGCCGGCTCGTAATCGACCTGCCGTTGCGTATATTCCGGTTTCCCGTAGGTGTCCTTCCACCCGAGATAATCCCAATAGGTCACCGAAAAGCTCAGCGCCAGCACGTCCGGGCGGCTGCTGATCTTGATGAGATTGGCGTTGGCCGGTGGGCAAGACGAGCAGCCCTGACTGGTGAACAGCTCGACAACCGTCGGTGATCGATCGGCGGCAAATACCGGCATCGTGGTCGTGACGGCAGCAAGAGTTGATGCGATCGTTGCAGCGATCTTTCCCCGCTGGTTCATGTTGGCGCTCCCTTTTCAAACGGCTTCGATGTTGGAACTACCCAACCCGATATGTTTGATTTCGCTATGAGGGGGCAGTTTGTTACGCCGTCACGTCAACGTGATCGTCGTAACGGCCGATCAACCGGCCGCGCCGGAGAGAACAAGGCAACTCGCCGAGAAAAGAGCAGCCGTGGCTGTGACACGCTTTATTGCGCCTGAACGCCGGGCACCTGATCGAAATTGAGTTGGCCGGGCTGCGACTGCTCCCCACGACGCGCTGCCTCGGCTGCTGCTCTTGCCTGCGCATCCGCCTTCTCCTTCGCTTCAGCCGCAACACGTGCGGCCTCCGCCTCGGCGGCGGCCCTGCGTTCGGCCGCCTCCTGCGCCAGTGCACGCAGCCGCTCTTCCTCCGCCTGCCGTTGTTGCTCGATCTCGGCCGCCTTGATGCGCTCGGCGTCGTTGAACCGATAGAGCGCCACCTCGCGACGCAGCCGCTGTTTTTCGAGCACGATCGCCTGCAGCCGCTCGACCCGCCGGCGCTCGCGCTCGAAGGCGCGCAGCGACAGGTAGCTGGTGATATCGGTCACATCCATCGTCTTGCCGGGCGACGGCAGCATCCCGGAAAAATTCAGCTTGAGCGCCGGCTCGGCGCCGGAAAGCGCTTCGGTTCCCGGATTGAACCCGACACCTAGCGTCGCGCTGACCCGCTCTTCCGGCAGGGCGATCTGCGCATCGGCGGTGATGCGGGCGAGATCGTTGGCGACGGTGACATTCTGCACCCTCAGCGTCCCGTCGGTGATGTTGAAGGGAACGCCGAGCGGCGGCAGCTTCGCCTCGCCGTTGCTGAGCAGTGTTTCGATGATCGGATGCACCTTGCCGGCATTGATCTGCTCCTGCATCGTATCGGTCGCGGCAAGCAGCGGCGGAAGGATGGCAAGGTTCAGCCCGCGTATGCTGGTATCGCCGAGCCTCAGTTCGCCGGAACCATTGAGCGAGCTGGCGATCTCGCCGATCGTCTTGCCCGAGGCCTCCATCGACAGCGACAATCCGAACTTGCCGTTGGCGATCGGCGCGCCGTCGCGCAGCCAGACGACGCCGGAAAGATCGGAATCGGCAAGCGCAAGCTTCGTCTGCAGGAAGCCGGTGCCGTTGGCATTGGTGAAGAACAGGTTGCCGGAAAGCTTTCCGCCGTCCCAGTTGCCGGCCATGTCGTTGAGCTGCAACTCGTCGCCCTTGTAGGCGACGTTGCTGGTGAAGTCCGACACCGCCGTTTCCGGCAGGCCCGGCCAGAACTGCTTGGCCGTCAGCTTTACGTTGACGTCGAGATCCTTGAAGACGGGCAGCCCCAGCGGCGCCGTCGCCAGCTGTCCGTTGGCGGGATCGACGATCTGGCCGAATACCGCCTCGCCGAGCCAGCCGGCATCGGCCTTAGAGAGCGTCAGGCCGCCGCTCGCTGTCGTCTTCGCAGCCTTCCGGTCGAGGGTCAGCGCACCTGAAAATTCGTTGTCGGCCGCATGCCCCTTAAGATCCGAAAGGACGATCTTGTCGCTATCGACGGCTGCATTGACTTGCAGGCCGAGCGGCAGCCCGGATCCGGTCTGCGGCAGGGCGATGCCGTTCATGATGAGATAGGGGTCGATATCGGCGCTGTCGAGCGACAGTGCGATCTGGCCGTTCATGAAGCTCTCCGGCCGGACATCGACCTTGCCATTGGCCATGAACGAGGTCCGGTCGGTCGCAAAGCTCAGCGCCGCATCAGCGGGATCGTTGCCCGATGCCTTCACCTTGAGCGTCAGGCGGCCATTGGCCCCGACATCGACCGGCAGCGGGTCGAGCCCGGCCTGACCGAACAGGATGGACGGCACGGCGTTTTCGAGCGTCGCCTCGAGGCTCGTCGTGCCGTTGCCGGTCAACGCCAGGAGGTCGGACATGCGGTAGTCGAGATTGACGCGGCTGCCGTTCGCCACGCCGGCAAGCGTCACGGTCAGCGCGTTGCCCTCGTCGCCGCCGAGCGTCAGTGCGCCGCGCAGGGCCGTATTGCCGTACCAGCCGGCATTGCGCACCAGCCGGTCAAGCACCGGGTGATGCGGCAGGTGCTCGCGCAGCATGGTGAAGAACCCGCCGGGATCGGCCGATTTGAAAGTGATCTCACCGGCGCCTTTGTAATCGAGCAGCGAGCCCTCCGCCCTGCCCGTCGCCGTAAGCTCGGCACCTGCGATATTCTTGATCGACAACCGGTCGACGGCAAGCGCCCCATCGGCGATCGTAAAGGTGGTCTCGACATTCTCAGCACTGACGCCGAAGGCCGTGAACTTATCGGCCTTGAGCTGGGCGGCGATCTTGTGGTCGAGCACGTTATCGCCGGCATCCGGGCCGGTCATGAGCCCGCTCAGCGCCTGCAGCGCGTCGAGATCGAGCGTATCGCCATTCAGCGCCACCGACAACGTCGGCGTCTGGCCGGAGATCGCCTGGCGCTCCAGCCGACCCTTGAGCGTCGCCGGTCCGACGGCGATCTCGAGATTTTCGAAACGCTGCAATTCATGCGTCAGGCTGACATTGGCGGAAAAGCCAGCCTGCCGCAATTGCCGGATGGCCGGATCGACCGAGCCGGCAAGCCAGGAGGCAAGCCCCGTCGGCTGGCTGGAGGCCACCACGATCTGGCCATTGAACGAAGGTTCGCCCTCAAGCAGGAGCTTGCCCTTGCCTTCCACCTGCGTGCGCCCCGGCAGCATGCCGGTGGCGCTGTCGATCATCCAGCCGGTGCCGGCCGGTTCGAGCTCCAACTGCACGTCGCGCAGCGTCGTATCGCCGGCGACGATCGCCGGCAGTTTGACGCTCGCCTTGCCCGGCACCTGCGGGATCGGCACCTGCCGGACGATATCGATCAGCGAATTCAGCCGTTGGCGCGCAGAAACAGCGGGATCCCGTGTCGTCTTGCCCGCCGCGCCCTGATTGCCGATGCGGTTGACGTCGATCTGCTGCCCACCAGCGGTCAACAGGAATTCCGGCGCATTGCCGGTATCGAGCGTCGCCTCGCCGGTTATGACATAGGGATCGTCCGTCGGGCCGATCTCCATCCGGTATTCGGGAATGCGGATGCGTTCATTGGTGAGCTCGAAGCGGCCCTTGACGCGCGGCGGCTGCTCTTTTTTGTTGGCGGGCTTGGCGCTGTTGCGGATTTCGATCGCGGCCGAAAGCTGGCCCTGATAGTTCGGCTTGCTGTCGACGAGCTTCAACTCGCCGTCCAGATCGACGCTGACAGGGTGCTTGTCCGGCGAAAGCCTGGTGCGCATGCGCAGCACCCCCTTCTCGTCCGGCTGACTGCTCGAGATCGAGAAGCCGCCGTGTTCGCCGTCGAGCGCAGCGTCGCCTTCGATGCGCCAGGGACCGGCCAGCGACTTTGCCGACATTTCCGCATTGAGGCCGGTGATGCGACGCGAGCGGCCCGACTGGTCGTCGATGAATTCGACCTCGCCGCCGCTGACATGCACGTTTTCGAGTACGACGGTCCTTGCCGGTATTTCCGCGCGGCTGCCGCGCATCCAGTCGAGCGTGCCGTCCTTGAGCAATCTCAAGCGCACCTTCGGATTGACGATACGCATGTCGAAGATCAGCGCTTCACCCGACAGGAAAGGTGCGAGCTCCGCATCCATGGAGAACTGCTCGACCTTGACTATCGGCGTGCCGTCAGCCTCCTGGCCAACGCGCACGTCATGCAGCGTCACTGATGGAAATGGCAGTAGGCGCGCATCCACCGTGCCGTAGACGGTGACTTTCTTGCCGATAATGCGGCTTGCCTGATCCTCGAAATTCTTGCGGAAATCCGTCCAGTCGATGAACAGCGGCGCAAGCAGCGCCACAAACAGCGCTACGACGATCACTCCCCCCAGAAAGACGAGGAACCGGCCTACCAATGCAAAGCGTCTCCATTCGGGATTCTGTTGCCGACACTAGAGCATGATGCCGAAAAGTGTGAGCGGTTTTCGGACGACATCATGCTCTAACTCTTTATTTGAGAACAGGATTCAGATTTCAGGTTGAGCCGGCCCAACATCATCCTGTTCTAGCGCTATTCATGCCGGGGGCAAGGCCCAACTTCATGAGACCATTCCGTTTTCAGCCATGATGGAAAATCTTGCCGGGATTGAAGATATCGTCCGGGTCGAGCGCCTGTTTCACCTGTCGCATCAGATCCACAGCGCCGCCAAGCTCCTGTTCCAGAAACGCCATCTTGCCTTGCCCGATCCCGTGTTCGCCGGTGCATGTCCCGTCCAGGTCGAGCGCCCGCTGGTTGAGTCGCTGCACGAAGCTCTCAGCCATGGCGATGTCTTCGACGCTTCTGTCGTCGAACAACAGCAGCACATGGAAGTTCCCGTCGCCGGCATGACCGACGATCGGCCCCAGCAGCCCGTGCTCCTCGATATCCGCCTGCGTTTCGGACACACAATCGGCGAGCCTCGATATCGGAACACAGACATCGGTCGAAAGTGCGGCAAGCCCGGGCGCCAGCGCCCTTGCGGCCCAATAGGCATCGTGACGCGCCTTCCAGAGCTTTGTCCGCTCCTCGGCATTGGCGGTCCACAGGAATTCGCTGCCGCCGCATTCGGCCGCGATCTCGGCAAAAGCTGCCGATTGCAGCGGCACCGTCTCGTCGGTGCCGTGGAATTCGAGGAAAAGTGTCGGGCTTTCGGCATAGGAAAGCCCGGAGTAAGCATTGCAGGCCCGCATCTGCACCGTGTCGAGGAGCTCGATGCGCGCCACCGGAATGCCCATCTGGATCGTCATGATGACGGCATCGCAAGCGGCCTTGATGCTCGGAAAGGCACAGGCCCCTCCGGCGATCTTCTGCGGGATCGCCTGCAGGCGCAACGTCACCGAGGTCAGGATTCCGAGCGTGCCCTCGGCGCCGACGAAGAGCCGCGTCAGATCGTAGCCCGCCGAGGATTTGCGTGCGCGCCGGGCCGTGCGGATCTCTTCACCATTGGCGGTGACGGCGGTGACGGCAAGCACATTGTCCTTCATCGTTCCGTAGCGCACGGCATTGGTGCCGGACGCCCGCGTCGAGGCCATGCCGCCGATCGAGGCGTTGGCGCCGGGATCGATCGGGAAGAACAGACCGGTATCGCGCAGGTGGATGTTCAGCGCTTCGCGTGTCACACCCGGCTCGACGGTACAGTCGAGATCTTCGGGATTGACCTCGAGCACCCGGTTCATGCGGCTGAAATCGATCGAAATACCGCCATGGGCGGCATTGATCTGCCCCTCCAGCGAGGTGCCGGTGCCGAATCCGATGACCGGCACCTTGTGGGTCGCACAAGCCCTGACCGCCGCCTTCACATCCTCGGCGCTCTCTGCGAAGAGCACGCCGTCCGGCAGCTGCGGTGGGATATAGGTGGTCGTATGGGCATGTTGTTCGCGGAAGGACTGGCCGGTCTGGAAGCGCTCGCCGAAGCTCTGCTTGAGAATGCTAAGCACGGCGGCGATACCCGCCTCGTTGCGTGTGCCGGCCTTTGCGTCCTTCAGCGCCATCCCTTTGATCTCCCTGCTATTCCGCGGAAACCAGATCGTGTTCCGCAGGTTAGGCTGGGTATGCGGCAAGTCAAAGCGGCTGTCCAGTTAAGATTGGCAGAAGAATTCATTCCCCTTTTGTTGTAGGCGGCTTGTTATAGCCAAATCCGCCGCCCCCGGCGCCTCAGACGATCGGCGGATTGAGCCGCGCAAAACCCTCCTGCCGCCGATAGGGGAAATAGGGATAGGGCGCCGTCACCGCGCTGACGGCGTCGAGCCTTTCGATCTGCTCCTTCGACAGGCTCCAGCCGACCGCGTCGAGGTTCTGCCGCAGTTGCTCTTCGTTTCTGGCGCCGATGATGACGCTCGACACCGTCGGCCGGCTGAGCAGCCAGTTGATAGCGATCTGCGGCACCGTCCGGCCGGTCTCGCCCGCGATGGCGTCGAGCACGTCGACGATGTCGAACAGCTTTTCGTCGTCGACCGGCGGGCCGTATTGCGCCGTCTCGTGCAGACGGCTTGCCGCAGGCAGCGGCTGGCCGCGGCGGATCTTGCCGGTCAGCCGTCCCCAGGCAAGCGGGCTCCAGACCAGCGCTCCAACACCCTGGTTGGCGCCAAGCGGCATCAGCTCCCATTCGTAATCGCGCCCGGCCAGCGAATAATAGACCTGGTGGGCGACATAACGCGGATAGCCGTGGCGCTCGGCGGCGGCAAGCGACTTCATCAGTTCCCAGCCGGCGAAATTCGAAGCGCCGACATAGCGGATCTTGCCTGCGGCGACGAGCCCATCGAGCGTCGACAGCACCTCCTCGACCGGCGTCGAGGCATCGAAAGCATGAAGCTGCAGCAGGTCGATATAGTCGGTCCCGAGGCGGCGCAGTGCATCCTCGGTGGCGCGGATCAGCCGCGCCCGCGATGTTCCCCAGTCCTGCGGCCCCTCGCCCATCGGCAGCGCCGTCTTCGTCGAGATCAGCACGGCGTCGCGCCGGCCGCGGATCGCCTGGCCGAGCACCTCTTCGGAAGCGCCGGCCGAATAGACGTCGGCTGTGTCGAAAAGATTGACGCCGGCTTCGAGGCAGATGTCGACGAGCCGCCGCGCTTCCTCGGCACCGGTATTGCCCCAGGCGCCGAATAGTGGGCCGCTGCCGCCGAATGTGCCCGCGCCGAAGCTTAAGACCGATACTCTGAGGCCGGATGCGCCGAGATTTCTGTAGTCCATGGACCTGTCTCCTGTCTTTCCTATGAGATAGACCTTGGCGGTTCGATGATATAGATTGCCCGCCAGCAAAACATTTGTGACTTGAATTCATCATGAGCCGTCAGGACATCAATCGCTCCGGCGAAATGGAAGTCTTCGTCAGTGTCGTCGAGCGCGGTGGATTTTCGGCGGCCGCCACGGCCCGGCGCATGACACCGTCGGCCGTCAGCAAACTCGTCGCCCGGCTAGAGACACGCCTCGGCGCCCGCCTCGTCAACCGCTCCACGCGAAGGCTGCAACTGACGCCGGAAGGCTGCGCCTTCTACGAGCGCAGCATCGCCATCCTTGCCGATATCACCGAGGCCGAGCATCAGGCCTCGACCGGCGAACAGGCCTCAGGCCGCATCCGCATCAACACTAGCGGCTCCTTCGGCAACCATCTGCTGGCGCCGCTCGTACCTGCCTTCATGGCGCATCATCCGGCCGTGACGCTGGATATTTCCCATACCGACAGGATAGTTGACCTGATGGAAGAGCGCGCCGATGTCGCGATCCGCGCCGGCCCCTTGAAGAATTCCAGCCTGATCGCCCGCAAGCTTGGCGTCACCGGCAAGATCATCGTCGCGTCGCCGGATTATCTCTCGCGTCACGGCAAACCACACACGACCGCCGATCTCCGCCGTCATTGCCGTATCGGCTTTTCCTATGCCCGCGCCATCGAGGGCTGGCCGCTGCGCGAGGACGGCGAAACGGTGATGATCCCGATCACACCGGGCGTGCAGGTGGGAGACGGCGAAGCCATGCGCCACCTCGCTTTGTCAGGTGCCGGCCTTGCCCGCCTTGCCGCCTTCACCGTGCGCGCCGATATCGATGCCGGGCGCCTGGTGCCGGTGCTTGAGGAGGCCAATCCCGGCGATCTCGAAGAGTTCTACGCCCTCTATATGGGCCAGGGTGGCCCGCTGCCGGCGCGTGTACGCGCGCTGCTCGATTTTCTCGTCAGCCATGTGCATTTCTAGTGCATCTCGTTCAAAACCGTTCAGTGGCTTTGGAGGACGATCTGCATGAAAACAACGACTTGAAGCGGCCGCATGAATCAGTTTCGCATGCCAAGACGCCAAGAAGCCAGATTTCGCAATTGACCGCGGCCGTGCCACCCACCTATACCGGACCCGCGCCGGGCGGCTCCTGCAGCCGGCCTCTCTTCGTCATGCCGGAGCTTCCCCTACCTTCAGCTTCAGGGCTTGGCACGGCCAGGAAAGATACGGGGATCATGTCATTCAGCGACGCGAGCCGCCTGCTGCGGGATGCCGGCCTGCCGAAATGGGCGCTGCTGCTCGCGCTTTCCACAGCTCTCGTCGTCTTCCTCGAGCTCTTCGCGCTGCCGGCCTCGCTGCTGATCGGGCCGATGGTCGCGGCGATCGCGCTGGCGCTGACCGTCGGCAAGGGAAAGCTTCGCGTGCCCTTCTGGCCGCTGCAATTCGGCCAGGTCCTCGTCGGCCTGATGATGGCGCGCACCATCACGCCCGATATTCTCGGCACCATGGCGAAAGACGCGCCGCTCTTTCTGCTGTTCATCTTCTCGGTCATCGCCATCGCCACCGGCCTCGGCTGGCTGCTGACGCGCTGGCAGGTGCTGCCGGGAACGACCGCGGTCTGGGGCTCCTCGCCGGGCGGCGCCTCCGCCATGGTCATCATGTCGGAAGCTTATGGCGCCGATGCCCGTCTCGTCGCCTTCATGCAGTATCTGCGCGTCGTCTTCGTCGCCGTCGGCGCCTCGGTGATCTCGCGCCTCTGGGTGGCCGCCGACGGCGCCGAGCCGCCGCCGCTTGTCCTCTTTCCCGAGATTGACCGGCCGGCCTTTGCAGCGACCATGGCTTTTGCGGCCTTTTGTGCCTATGGCGTTTGGCGCCTGCGCCTCCAGGGCGGCACGATCATCGTGCCGCTCTTTCTCGGCGCCCTGCTGCAGGGGATGGGCCTGCTGAAGATCGAGCTGCCGATGTGGCTGCTCGCCATCGCCTATGCACTGGTCGGCTGGAGCATCGGCCTGCGTTTCACCCGCTCGATCCTCAAGCACGTGGCGCGCGCCCTGCCGAGGGTATCGGCCTGCATCGTGCTGCTGATGGCGCTCTGTGGCTGCATGGCGGTGGCGCTTCACGTCTTCGCCGACATAGATCCGCTGACCGCCTATCTCGCCACCAGCCCCGGCGGCGCCGATTCCGTCGCCATCATCGCCGCCTCCAGCGATGTCGACGTGCCCTTCGTGATGGCGATGCAGACCGGCCGTTTCCTGGTGATCCTGATGATCGGCCCGATGCTCGCCCGTTTCATCGCACGCCGTTCCGGCCTTGCGGAAAGCCCCGCCTAGTGCCCTGCTTGGGGTTGTACGCGAGTGCTACCCACTGGCCAGGCGTCATGCCATAGGCCTTTTTGAAATGGCGGTTGAGATGGCTTTGGTCGGCAAAGCCTGTCGCCGCCGCTACATCGGAAATCCCCTCGCCCGCGCCAATCATCGCCCGGGCTCGCTGCAGCCGCCGCATCAGCAGGTAGTGATGCGGACTGGTGGCAAAGGCCGCCCGGAAATGCCGCGACAGCGCAAAACGGTCGAGACCCGTTACCGCCTCAAGCTCGCCGGAATTCACTGCCCGGGTCGCGTGCGCCTCGAGATAATCCCGTGCCGCCCGCGCCTGCCGCCAGGCGACGGGGCCTAGCGGCCGCGACGGCAGGCGCGCATGCCGGGACAGGCCGCTTGCCACCTGCGATAGGAAACCGTCGACGAAAAGCGCGTCCAGTTCGCGGTCGAGTTCGCCGAGAGCCGCCAGCAGTACAGCCGCTAGCGCCGGATCGCTGACCACGGGTTCGCCGACGAATGGCAGGCCGACCCGATCCACCTCCAGGCATTCAAGCAGCAGCGACGGCTCCAGATAGAGCATGCGGTATTGCAGCCCATCTTCCGTCCCCGCCCCGCCATCGTGCTCTTCGTCGGGATGCAGCACGATCACCTGCCCCGGCAGGCTGAAGCGCCGCTCGCCGCGATAGCGGAAGGTCTGAACCCCCTTCAGCGTCACGCCGAGTGCATAAGTGTCGTGCCGGTGCGGCTCGAAGGCATTGCCTGAGAACTGCGCCTCGATTCGTTCGATGCCGGGAAAGGCCGGCGCAGCCAGGATGGCGTTGCCGGAGGGGCCAGCGCACAAACGTTCAAGACCTTCGAAGGCCTGCTGATGTAGATCCTGGCTCAACGCGCCCGATACTCCATAACCCGTAGATAGGTGAAAGATCGTCCGATGTTTGATACCAAAATTGCCGTCGTCCCGCGAAACAATCTTGCCGGCTGGCAGAAGCTGAACGTCACCGCCTTCCTGATGACAGGGATAGCAGGTCGGCATCCCGAGATCATCGGCGAAGCCTACAGGGACCGCGCCGACAACCTCTACAATCCGCTATCGATCCAGCCGATCATCGTGCTCTCCGCAGACGAGGCGACCATATCAGCCATTCATCGCCGCGCGCTGGAGCGCGATATCACCAGTTCGCTCTTTATCGAGGAAATGTTTGCAACCGGCCACGACGCGGCCAACCGCGCCGTCTTCGCAGAATTTGCGCCCGAAGATGCCAAGGTGGTCGGCATCGCCCTGCGTGCCGAAAAGAAAATCGTCGACAAAATCACCAAGGGTGCGACGATGCAGCACTGACGAAAAAGGCCGGGAGTGACCCGGCCTTTCCGCAAATGCATATGAGCCGGAATCAGCCCTGTGTGATCGGCGCGATCTGGATCTCGACGCGGCGGTTCTGCGCGCGGCCGGCCTCGTTCGCATTGGAGGCGACCGGCTGGGACGGGCCGAAACCGACGGCGGAGACGCGGCGCTGGTCGATGCCCTGGCCGCCGAGATAATCGGCAACCGACAACGCGCGGCGCTGCGACAGGTCTTGATTATGCTGCAGGCTGCCGGTCGAATCCGTATGGCCGTTGACGTCGATCAGCGTGCGGTTGAACTTGCGCAGCACGATCGCCACCGAATTCAGCGTTGGATAGAAGCCCGGCTTTACCGCGTCCTGATCGACGTCGAAGGTGATGTTCGAGGGCATGTTGAGGATGATGTTGTCGCCGTTACGAGTCACCGAAATGCCAGTGCCTTCGAGTTGGGCGCGAAGCTCGGATTCCTGCTGGTCCATGTAATTGCCGATCGCACCGCCGGCGAGAGCGCCGACGCCCGCGCCGATCAGCGCCGCATTGCGCTTGCCGTGGCCGCCGCCGCCGACGGCCACGCCGACGAGCGCGCCCCCGAGGGCGCCAAGCGCGGCGCCGCCGGCCGTATTGGAAACCTTCTGTTCACCGGTATAGGGATCGGTCGTCGTGCAGGCGCTGAGATAGCTTGTGGCAATAGCGAGAAGTAGGAATTTTTTGATCATGGACAGGACGGTCTCCGTTCGACTGATGCGACCAAATGGCAAGGATTGCGGCAAGAAAATGAAGATGTTCTCCTGATACGGCAAATTCGGACGTCGAAACACCGCCTTGTTGCCGGAATGCGCTGATTATCACCAGTTTTGGTGGATGCCGTCCCTGCGCCTGCACGGGAATTTGTGAAACTCCGCGGCGGAAAGCACTTCCTGCCTGCGGAGTTCGATGTCACGCGTTTCTGATCAAGAGAGTCTGGCCTCAGAAATTCTGGAACAACTGCCGCACGGTATCGTAAGTTGCGTTGGCGATGTTCAGTGATTGCAGGCCGAGTTGCTGCTGCGTCTGCAGCGCCCGCAGCCTGCTCGACTCCTCCTCCATGTCGGCATCGACGAGCCGGCCGATGCCGCCAGTGATGTTGTCATGCAGTTTCGTCGCGAAGTCGTTTTGCAGATTGATGCGTTTTTCCAGCGCGCCAAAAGCCGAACCGACCGTCGTCAGCTGCGTCAGCGCTGCATCGACGACGCTGATCATTTCGCTGACCTGTCCTTTCGTCGTGCTGGCCGAGAGCGAAATCACCACCTGCCCGGTGGTGGTGCCGTTCTTGCTCTGCATCAGCACATAGTCCTGCGAGGCGCCGAGTTCGGTGGCGAAGTAGGCCGATGTCAACACGCCGTATTCGCCCGAACCGGTGGCGCGATCGTCGATCAAGTAGCGGGCGTCCTTGGAGGTCGTGGTCCCGCTCGGCGTCGTGTCGATATGGTAGCTGAGCATGCCGACCGAGATTGTGCCGTCGGCGTTGCGGATGAAGGAGGCCGGGATCTGGCGCGGCTGCGTCGGCGTCGCATCGTTGGTAAGGACCACCCAGTTGTCGCTATTGAAGGTCGCCGATTCCGAAACGCTGCGCAGTTGCTCCTGCAGCTGTTTGATCTCTTCGTTGACCTTGTTCTTGTCGATGCCATCCTCGGTCGCGGCAACCAGCTTGGCCTTGATTTCGGAGACGACGTCGATGACATTCTGAACGCCGGTATAGGCCGTTCCCATCGTCGCCGCCGCCATACCGAGTGCATCCTGGATCGCCGAAACCGCCTTGTTGTCGGTTCGAGCAGTGGTAGCGATCGACCAGTAGACGGAATTGTCTCTGGCCTCTGCGACACGCATACCGGTGGTGATGTGGTTTTGCGTGACCGCCATATTACGGTTGATATCGCGCAGCACATGAAGCGCCGCATCCACCGAGACGCGCTGATAAATACTCACGAGACGAAACTCCAAAAACACAACAAGACGCAAACTGCACAAGAAATGAACCGTCCGCACGGACTCTCATGTCCGGGGTCGCTGGAATTCCAGCGCGTTGCGGCCTCCAAGAAACGAAGAAGACCAATCGGTTACTGGTAACAATCATTGCCGGTTATGCTTAATAAACGACTAAACTTCAGAAGTAATTTAGCTTATTTCACAAGGTTTCATACACCAAGAGAAACGCCGCCGGATTGCCGCGTCGCGCGTCTTCTTAGACCCGCAAAGGACGCTGTAGCACTTCGAATTGCCGCATAATTTTGTCCTTAAATCGATTAGGATCCAAGGAGCTATGCAGCAGGTCCGGCAGCGATCGAAGTCGGATGAAAGCCTTATTCGGCGGCCTGTAGCTGCTGGTCGTCGGGCGCAGCGCGCGGCCGCGTGGCGACCGACATCTCTTCGTGCAGGCGCGCCTCCTCATGGGCGTGCGGCTTGGCGAAGCGGGCAAGCAGCAGATAGGCGACCGGCGTGATGAACAATGTCACCAGCGTCGCGAAACCGAGACCGCCGACGATCACCCAGCCGAGCGCAATACGCGCTTCGGCACCGGCGCCATGGGCAAAGACCAGTGGCACGCCGCCGAGGATGGTGGCGATCATCGTCATCATCACAGGGCGAAGGCGTAGCGCGCAGGCCTTCTCGATCGAGGACCGCACATCTTCGCCCCGGTCGCGCAGCTGATTGGCGAATTCGACGATCAGGATGCCGTTCTTCGCCATGACTCCAACCAGGAGCACCAGGCCGATCTGGCTGTAGATGTTGAGGCTGGAGCCGGTGATAACAAGCGCGAAGACGGCGCAGGCAAGACCAAGCGGCACTGTCGACATGATGATCAGCGAGGACAGCACGCTTTCGAACTGCGCCGCCAGTACCAGAAAGATAATGACGATGGCAAAACCGAAGGTGAGCGCCATGCCGCTCGAATTCTCTTCCAGCGTCGCGGCTTCGGCGAGCGGCAACAAACGCGAGCCCGCCGGCAGTAGCGGCGCGGCAAGTTCAGTGACCTGCTTGACCGCATCGCCGAGCGACATGCCGTTCTTTAGGCCGGCGGTGATTGCCACCGAGGCCAGCTGCTGCTCGCGGTTCAGCTGCGGCGCGACCGAGCCTTCCTTCATCGTGGCGATGACCGACATCGGCACGATCTTGCCGTCGCCAGTCTTCAGGAACACGTTTTCGAGGTCGGTCGGGTCGTCGATCGGCCGCGTCGTCGAGGTCAGAAGCACGGGATAGGATTCGCCGTCGACGAAGACGTCGACCACCGAGCGCCCTTCGAGCAGTGACTGGATCGCCGTCGAGAGCCCGGTTATGTCGATGCCGAGATCGGACGCGCGCTCACGATCGATCGCCACCGATACCTGCGCTTGGCTGGGCTCGTTGGTCAAGCGCGGCGTATCATACTGGCCAGTGGCCTCGAGGGCCTGAACCAGCTTGGCGGCCGCCGCCGTCAACGCCTCGTGATCATTGCCGATCAGCGCCATCTGCAGACCACTGCCGGCGCCGCGGATGCGTAGGCTGTTGGAGGAGATGGCATTGCCGCGCAGAGCCGGCACCCTGGAGGCTGCCTGGTTGATGTCGCCGACGATCTCCGACTGTGTCCTGTCACGTTCTCCCCAGGGGGCGAGCGTCAGCACCATGAAGCCGCTGTTCAGCGAACCGCCCTGCCCGGAGATCGAGAAGACGTTGCGGATGTCACCGCTGTCGACCAGCGGCTGCAGATATTCCTCGACGAGCTGCATCTTGTCGCGGGTATATTCGAGGCTCGATCCCTGCGGCGTCGTCAGCCGCATCATCACCATCGAGCGGTCCTCTTCGGGCGTCAACTCGCTCTTGACCGTCGAGAAGGCGACGAGTGCCGCGCCGGCAAAGATCACCGAGAAGAGGATGACGACGAAGGGCGCGTTGAGACAGCCGTGCAGGGCCCATTTGTAGAGACTGGCAAGCGCGCCGCCGAAGCGGCCGAGCGCGCCGTGATCTTCGAGCATCGGCTTCGTCAGCATGCGCGAGGCAAGCATGGGACACAGCGTCAGCGCCACGATCGACGACAGCCCGACCGAGAAGGCGAGCACGAAGCCGAATTCGCGGAACAGGCCGCCGACCTGTCCCGGTAGGAAGGAGAGCGGAATGAAGACGGCCGCCAACGTCGCCGTCGTGGCGATCACGGCGAAGAACACCTCGCGCGTGCCAAGCACCGCGGCCGCGCGCGGCCCCATGCCTTCGGCGCGCCGGCGCACGATATTTTCGAGCACGACGATCGCGTCGTCGACGACGAGGCCGGTCGCCAGCACGATCGCGAGCAGCGTCAGGATGTTGATCGAGAAGCCGACCATGTAGATCGCCGCCAGCGTGCCGATCAGCGCCACCGGCATGCTGACCGCCGGGATCAGCGTCGCCCGCCAATCGCGCAGGAAGAGATAGATGACGGCGGTGACGATGACGGCGGCGAGCACCAGCGCCAGCAGCACCTCGTGGATCGCACCTTGGATGAAGACGGCGTCATCGCTGGTGATGGCGATCGTCGTGCCCTCGGGCAGCGTCTTCGACAGTTGGTCGACGGCCGCCTTGATGCCGGTCGAGATGTTCAGCGTGTTCGACTGCGCCTGGCGGATGATGCCGAGGCCGATGCCCGGCTTGCCGTTGGAGCGCAGCGCCGTTTCGCCGTCGCGCGGCCCAAGCATCACCGTCGCGACGTCGCCGAGCCTGACGCGGTCCTGCAGGATGACGTTGGAAAAATCCGCCGGCGTCTGCAGGTTGGCGGTCGCGCGCACCACGATATCCTGCGTATTGCTCTTCAGCGAGCCGGCCGGTACGTCGAGTGCCGCATTATCGAGCGCCTTCGTCAGGTCGCCGATGGTCAGCCCGCGACTGGCGAGAGCCCCCTGGTCGACGTCGACGCGGAACACCTTCTCCTGGTCGCCATATTCCTCGACGTCGGCAACCCCGTCGACGGAGGCGAGGCGATCGATCACCTCGTTTTCGACCAGCTGGGTCAGGTCGTCCATGTTGAGCTTGGTGGAAGTGACGGCGAGGCGCATGATCGCCGAGGAATCCGAATCCGCCTTGACGATCTGCGGCGCATCCGCTTCGTCGGGCAGGTTCTGGGTAATGCGGCCGATCGCGTCGCGCACGTCGTTGGCGGCGACCGAGAGATCGATCGCATCCGAGAATTCCAACGTCACCCGGCTCTGACCGAAGGACGAGGTCGACGAAATCGATTTCAGGCCGCTGACGCGCGCGACCGCCCCCTCGATCACCTTGGTCAGCTCCTGGTCGATCGTCTGCGGCGATGCGCCGTCGAAGGTGGTGCGCACGGTGACGACGGGACGGTCCACATCGGGCAGTTCGCGCACCTCGACGCCAACATAGGCGGCAAGGCCGGCAACGACCATCAGCGTGTTGAACACCAGCGCCAGAATCGGACGGCGAACGAAAAGCGCGGTGAAGCTCTGCTTGCCCGAGGCTCTGTCCTGATGAATCTCGGTCGCGCTCATCGGGCGACGACCTCCGCATTCGCGGCGACATCGGCGTTGACACGCACCGCCCCACCCTCACGCACGCGCTGCAGGCCCTGTGTGACGATCACGTCGCCGTCCTTGAGGTCGGCTTTGACGAGTACGAAATCCGGGTTGCGCTGCACGATGCTGACCCGCACCTTGCGTGACTTGTCGTCGTTGACCTGCCAGACGAAGGAGCCCTGCGAGTCCCACTGCACGGAGACCGGGTCGACCGCCGGATATTTGTCGCCGGCAAATTTCATGCTGACGTTGAAGGACATGCCGGCGCGCAGTTCATCCGAACTATTGTCGATCTTGGCGCGTAGGCGAAGCGTGCGGCTTGCCGCGTCGATGCGGTTATCGACGGCTTCGACCACGCCCGAAAACACCTGTCCCGGCCGTGCGACCGACATCGCCTCGACCGGCTGGCCGACCGACACCGTATTGGCGAAGCGCTCCGGCACCCAGTAATCGACGAGAATTTCCGAACGGTCGTCGAGCGTGACGATCGGGATACTCGTCGTGACGTTGTCGCCGATATTGACCGGTACGATGCCGACGATGCCGTCGATCGGCGCGGTGATATTACGTCGTGCGAGATTGAGCTCCGCGGCCTGCAGTTGCAACCGAGCGCCCTGCTCGGCGATCTCGGAATCGAAGACGTCCATGCGCGACACGCTGGACTTGATGTTGTGATAGAGATTGGATTTCTCGACGGCGGCCTTGACCGCCACATCGGCCTGGCCGCGGGCGATCACCTGCTCCTCGCTGTCGAGCTTGGCGAGCACCTGCCCGGCCTTGACCCTATCGCCCGACTTGATGAGGATTTCGCGGATCGTGCCCGATGCCTGCGGCGTGACCGCGACCGAGCGGATCGCGTCACCCGTGCCGATGGCGTTCAGCCGGTCGTTGACGACGCCCTGGACGACAGCCTGCGTGGCGACGAGAATGGCGCTGTTGCGCCCGCCGCCACCTCGGCGGTTCTGTCCCTGCCCTTGCCCGTCGCCACGCTGCTGCCCTTGCGCCCGGGCAGGAGCGTCGGCATCCGCTGTCTCTTCAGCCTTCGGCGCGATCTTGGAAACGATGCTGTCTGGGATGCCTGCATCGCGCATCATATCGCCGGCGCCGGGCACAAAGAAAACCCACGCGGCAAAGCCGGCAACAATGGCGATGAGCGACAGTATAAACTGCTTCCAAAAGGCCATTCACGTCTCCGGAGGGACTCGAGGTTGGACCAGGGTCGGTCGAAAGAGGCGTTGGGGATCAAGATTCCCCTCTGATGCGACAATATCGCGCGTCTGCAGCTCACCGGCAAGCATAAGCGGCCGGCATTACCGATTTGTAATATCAGCAGAGAATGGAAATAATCCGACCGCTCACTTTTGCTTGAACGGACACTCGCCCATGTCCTTGACACCGCCGTTATCGGCCGAGATATCGTACAAATCCCTTGCGATGCGGGTTGGATGTCTATCGGCGCATCGACCACCGCAGGCCCATCACGGCCGCAATGCCCAGTATCGGCCACACCGCCCAGAACTGCCCCGTCCAAGTGAAGAGGTTGATACCGGCAATGCCGAGCGCCAGGATCGCCAACGAGGTGATCTTGCGGTTGAACAGGGTCTGATCGCGGTTCCAGGCGAGCGCCGCGACGGCGGCCAGCGCAAGCACGGGAAAGCGCGCCCAGAAGACGCCCTGCCATGACAGCAGATTGATGCCGATCAGGACAGCGGCGATGACGGCGAGCACGCCGTACAGCCTGCGTCCGCGCGGTGCCAGCCTTGCCTCGGCCATATCAGCCGCCATAACCGCCGCCGCTGCGGCTGCGCTGCGGCTGCGGACGCGCGGAGCCGGATCGTTGAGCGGGCGGCGTCTCGTCCTTGGCGTCGCCGATCTTCACCGCGTAGCTCGGCACGCCTTCATCGACGTTCTTCACCATCAACGGTCCGAGAAACTCGAAACCAACCGCCACCTTGTTGCGGACCTGGTCGTAAACGGAACTTGATATGACGATGCCGCCGGCCGCAGCCGACGCCTGCAACCGCGCCGCTATATTGACCCCGTCGCCATAGATGTCGTCGCCTTCGACGATCACGTCGCCGAGATTGATGCCGATGCGGAAGAGCATGCGCCCGTCGGCCGGGCGGCGGGCGTTGAAGCCAGCGAGTTCGTTCTGGGTGTCGACGGCCGCGCGCACCGCTTCGACCACGCTCGGGAAATCGGCGATCAGCCCATCGCCCCAGGTATTTATGACGCGGCCGCCATGGCTTTCGATCAGGCGCCCCATCGCCTCCCGGCAGCGCTTCAGGCTTGCGAGCGTCCCCTCCTCATCAGCACCCATCAGCCGCGTATAGTCCTGCACGTCAGCACAGAAGATCGTCGTCAGCTTGCGCCGCGTGTCACTCATGGTCTCTCGTCTCCGCGCTATCCGCCCTCGGGAAAGATCGCTGCAAAGGCTAAAACTGGTCGATTGGAGATCATGGGCTATTGCAGCGGCGGTAAGTTACTAAGCCTTTGTGTTCGTTACCACCGATAATTGTTGATCGTCGACTCGCGTTTTCCCGGCATGAGAGGCGGCGTGGACGATTCAGCTTTCTTCATTCGCCCAGTCATTGACCTTCAAACGCTCCGAAACACAAGCAAAAGCCTTGTCGCATGTGACGAGGGTTGCGGCAGTTGCAACCGCATGAGCGGCAATCACCATATCGAGGGGCGACAGGGTCACGCTTTTGGCTTCACAGGCAGCGCGCAGGTCGCCATAAGCTCGCGTGACGTCGTGATCCCAAGGAACAACGTCGACCCGGAGCAGGAAATGCTTGATCCGTTCTGACAGCGCCTTCGGATAGCCTCGCTTTGCAAGACCGTAACGGCTCCAGATCTATCTAAGTCCGGCACTTCAAGAAAAACGCCAGGTTACTGAATGATCTTGCGCGGGCTCGCCGTGTGTTCTCTCGCGACGCTGTTGGAATCATCGATTTCCTGAAGCAGGACCTCGTAGCCCCAGAGATCGGCAAGATGCTGCAAGACCAGTTTCATGTCGGCTTCCTGAAGATAGCAGCCATTCACGACGATGTGCTGCAGCAACAGGCGGCGGTCGCCGGCGAGGTCGACGTCGACGATATCGATGGCCGGATCGGTCCAGCCGATATCGTATTCGCGGGAGAGCTGGCGGCGTATCCGCAAGTATCCGCGCTCATTGTGGATCGCCGAAACCAGAACCCCCTCGGTCTGCTCCGGATCGTCGTAGAGATGGAACAGCCGCAACTGCCGGATTAGGTTCGGGCTGAGGAACTGGCTGATGAAGCTTTCGTCCCGGTAATTGGCCCAGATGTCGCGCAGGACGGCCATCGCGTCGCCGCGTCCCGCAATATCGGGAAACCATGCACGGTCCTCTTCCGTCGGCTTCGTGACGATTCGCTCGATATCCTGCATCATCGCAAAGCCAAGCGCATAGGGATTGAAGCCCGAGAACCGCCGGTCGTCATAGCTCGGCTGGAACACGACGTTGGCGTGCGACTTCAGGAATTCGAGGAAGTTTCCGTCGCTGATCTGCCCCCGCTCGTGAAGCCGGTTCATAATCTGGTAGTGGACGAAGGTGGCGGTTCCCTCGTTCATTACCTTGGTCTGCCGCTGGGGATGAAAATATTGTGCGACGTGGCGGACGATGCGAAGGATTTCACGCTGCCACGGCTGCAACCGCGGCGCTGATTTTTCGAGAAAATAAAGGATGTTGTCCTGCGGAAGACCGAGGGCGGCGCGGCGCTTTTCCAAACCGCTGTCGCCCGCCTTCCGAGCCTTGCCGACAGGGACAGTGCGCCACAGATCGTTGAATATCTGCTCCTCGTGGGCGCGGCGCTCCTGCTGCCGCTTCTCCTCCTGGCGAAGATCGATCGTGGTCTTGCCCGCGTATCGATGCACCCCGTGCGACATCAGTGCATGGGCTGCATCCAGCGTGCGCTCGACGGCCATCTCGCCGTAACGCTCCTCGCAGCGGGTGATATAACCCTTGGCGAAATCGAGGTAATCGAGGATGCCCTCGGCATCGGTCCATAGCTTGAAGAGATAGTTGTTCTTGAAGAAATGGTTGTGGCCGAAGGCCGCATGCGCGGTGACGAGCGTCTGCATCGTCGCCGTGTTTTCCTCCATCAGGTAGGAGATGCAGGGAGAGCTGTTGATGACGATCTCATAGGCGAGGTCGCGCATCCCGCGGCGGTAGAAGGCTTCGTGATGCGCGAAGTGTTTGCCGAAGGACCAATGGCGGTAGAAGAGCGGCATGCCGGTCGAGGAATAGGCATCGAGCATCTGCTCCGAGGTGATGACTTCAATCTGGTTCGGATAGACGTCGAGGCCAAGTTCGCCGAGCGCGATCTCCTCGCAGGCGTCGTGAATGCGTTGAAGTGTTGAAAAGTCCCAGTCGGCCCCCTCGAACAATAGCCGTTCTCGTGGCCTCATCGTCATGGTCATGGCGTCACCTTCGACTGTGCGTCACGTTTCTGGAAGAGATCATGGAAAACAGGGAAAATTTCGTTTCGCCGGCAGACCTTGCGCATCGAAAGCGGCTGCAGCTCGGAACGGATCCCGTCATAGAGCATCCAAAGCGGTGAGCGTGATATCGAGGAGTCACCGCCTTCTTCGCCGACCTCGATATAGGCGAAATACTGGCACAGCGGCAAAATCTCGCGCAGCAGCTGTCCGCTCAGGTTCCCGTCGGAATGGGCGTTGTCGCCGTCCGATGCCTGGGCGCCATAGATATTCCATTCCGCCGGATCAAAACGCGCCGCGATGATCGCCCGCATTGCCGCTAGCGCACTGGAGACCAGCGTGCCGCCGGTTGCCGGACCATAGAAGAAGGTTTCCTCGTCGACTTCCTCGGCCTTGTCGGTATGGCGGATGAAGACGATCTCCACTTTCTTGTAGCGTTTCGACAGGAAAAGGTAGAGCAGCAGGTAGAACCGCTTCGCCAGGTCCTTCATGTGTTCCGACATGGAGCCGGAGACGTCCATCAAGCAGAACATCACGGCCTTTGCCACAGGCTTCGGCTCGTTTTCGAAGCGGCGATACCGCACGTCGAGCGGATCGATATAGGGAATGCGCCGGCTTTTTTCCGTCAGAGATTTGAGTTTTGCCTCAAGCGCCAGCCGGCTCTCGTCGTCCTCGCATTCCTCGATCTGCCGCTGCAGGGCTTCGATTTCTTCGCGGCGCGGACGGTGAAGCGCGACACGGCGCATCATCGCGAGCCTGGTCGTGCGACCGACGGCGATGTTGGACGGCGATCCCGACACGGAATAGCCGGCACGGAAGGGAGTTTCCTCCTCGGTTTCGGCTAAACGCCGCTTGGCAAGATCGGGCAGTTCCAGATCGTCCAGGAACACATCGAGGAATTCCTCACGCGTCAGCACAAAGCGGAAGCCGTCCTCGCCGTCACCTTCGCCCGCATCCTTGGGTTTTCCGCCCCTGCTCCCCGGCGGGCGCGGAAGAATGTCGCCTTCGACAAAGGCCCTGTTTCCAGGCAGGATGTGGTCGCGAATGCCGCCATCGCCCCTTCTCAAGTTCGGCTCGGCCATTCCATCGATCGGCAGGCTGATTTCCCCGCCGTCGAGCACATCGCGAATGTTCCGGTTTTGCAGAGAACGCTTTACCGCCTGCTGCACGGCGCCCTTCATGCGCCGAAGAAACCGTTGCCGATTTTCCAGACTTTTACCGCGCGGATTTAGCCGACGGTCGACAATGTGCATATTGGCTCCACATTAACTTGCCTGTTTGACGCGCATGTACCATTCGACGAGGCGCCGAACCTGCCTCTCCGTGTAGCCCCGCGCAGCCATGCGCGAGACAAACTCGCTGTGTTTCTTTTCTGTTTCCGAATCCTTCTTCGAACCGAAGGAAATGACCGGCAAAAGATCCTCGACCTGCGAGAACATTCGTTTCTCGATGACTTCCCGGATCTTCTCGTAGCTCGTCCATGACGGATTCTTTCCGCCGTTGGCTGCCCGTGATCTCAAGCAGAACTTGACGATTTCGTTGCGGAAATCCTTCGGATTGGCAATTCCCGCCGGCTTTTCGATTTTCGTCAGTTCCTGGTTGAGGAGCTCGCGGTCGAGAAGCTGGCCGGTATCGGGATCCTTGAAATCCACATCTTCGATCCAGGCATCGGCATAATCAACGTAGCGGTCGAACAGGTTCTGTCCGTAATCCGCATAGGACTCAAGATAGGCCTTCTGAATCTCATTGCCAATAAACTCTGCGTAACGCGGCGCAAGATCGGCCTTGATGAATTCCAGATAGCGCTTCTCGACATCGTCGGAAAACTGCTCGCGTCGGATCGACTGCTCCAGCACATACATCAGATGAACCGGATCGGCGCCGATATCCGTGGTGTCGTGATTGAAGGTGGAGGCGAGCACCTTGAAGGCGAAGCGGGTCGATATGCCGTCCATGCCTTCGTCGATGCCAGCGGCATCCCGATATTCCTGGACACTGCGGGCGCGCGGATCCGTCTCCTTCAGGCTCTCGCCATCATAGGTGCGCATCTTCGAGAAGTACGTCGAATTCTCATGCTTGCGCAGACGAGAAAGCACGGAGAAGCGGGCCAGCATTTCGAGCGTCGCGGGGGCGCACGGCGCATCGGCGAGTTCCGATCCCTCGATCAGCTTCTCGTAAATCTTCTGCTCTTCCGTGACGCGCAGGCAATAGGGCACCTTGATCACGCAAATACGGTCGATGAAGGCCTCGTTGTTCTTGTTGGCCTTGAAGGTTTGCCATTCCGCTTCGTTCGAATGCGCAAGGACGATGCCGGAGAAGGGTATGGCGCCGATATTCTCGGAGCCGATATAGTTCCCCTCCTGCGTCGCCGTCAGCAGCGGATGCAGCATCTTGATCGGCGCCTTGAACATCTCGACGAATTCGAGCACGCCCTGATTGGCGCGGTTGAGCCCGCCCGAATAGCTGTAGGCATCGGGATCGTTCTGGGAATAGGTCTCCAGCTTGCGGATATCGACCTTGCCGACCAGCGACGAGATATCTTGATTGTTCTCGTCTCCAGGCTCGGTCTTGGCGATGGCGATCTGGCGCAACCGCGAAGGCTGTACTCTGACGACGCGGAAGCGGGAAATATCGCCTCCGAAATCGTCGAGCCGTTTCAGGCACCACGGGCTCATCAGTCCGCTCAGGCGCCGCAGGGGAATGCCGTATTGCTCCTGGAGGAGCGATCCCATCGTGTCCGGGTCGAACAGGTTGAGAGGACTTTCGAAAACGGGGCTGATCTCGTCACCCGCCTTCAGCACGTAGATCGGATGAACCTCCATCAGCAGCTTCAGCCGCTCCGCCAGCGATGACTTGCCGCCGCCGACCGGGCCGAGCAGATAAAGGATCTGCTTGCGCTCCTCGAGCCCCTGCGCGGCGTGCCGGAAAAAGGAAACGATGCGTTCGATTGTCTCTTCCATGCCGTGGAAGCCAGCAAAGGCCGGATAGATCCGCATGGTCCGGTTCATGAAGATCCGGCCGAGGCGCGCGTCCTTGGCGGTATCGACCATCTGCGGCTCGCCTATCGCGGCGAGCAGACGCTCGGTCGCATTGGCATAGGCAAGCGGTTCCTTTTTGCAAAGGTCGAGATATTCCGCGATCGACATATCGGTTTCGCGACGCGCATCATAACTGCGGGTGAACGCATCAAATACGGATTCGCTCAGCATGGGCCCTCCATTCAAGGTTAATGCCACAGGCTTCAGGTGTCCCTATAACCATCGAGATGGCCATGACGTTCCTGAGAATCAATAGTTTCTTCGGTTATTCCACGCTCACCGGCCATTTCTAGCAATGCACAAAATTGTGCATCCACCGGTTCTTTAATTACTGTACGAAACTGTCGGTCAGTATAGTTGAGAAAGCCGCCATCGCGGTATCAGCACATTTCACGACGTGACAGAAAGATGAAAAAGGTGTGCAATGTCGCCCGTGATTCGAGATCACGAAAGCCAGCGATTGGCAGGCGGCGAACCCGCTTCGATCGGTGAATATCGATGCGCGACGGACCGTATGTCATCGAATTTTGGGGATATTCTTAGAGAAACAGGCGCATGACTATCATGCGCCTGATTTGCGATCATGTCTCCACAGGCCTCTCAGCCGTTGAACGCATTCTCGAGCGCAGCGACGTCGATCTTGACCATGCCGAGCATCACTTCGGTCACGCGCCTTGCCCGCTCAGGGTCGCTGTCGGCGATCATCTCCGATAGCACGCGCGGCACGATTTGCCAGGAAAGGCCCCAGCGGTCCTTCAGCCAACCGCAGGCCTCCGGCGTGCCGCCATTGGCGAGGAATGCCTCCCATATTCGATCGATCTCGGCCTGACCTTCGACGAGGATCGCAATCGAGAAGGAATGGTTGAAGCTATCGAGCGGGCCGGCCTTCATTGCCAGGAAGGACTGGTCGGCGAGCGTGAACTCGATCAGCTCGACGCTGCCGGGAGGCCCGCTCGGCGTTTCCGCCTGAAGTATGGTGGTGCGGCCGATCCTGGAGTCCGGGATAACAGACACGTAGAATTCGACGGCTTCGCGCGCTTCCTCGGCGAACCAGAGATTTGAAACGACCTTCGGCATGAAAACGGCCTCCTTGTTGACGGGTGTTGATCCGGACTGCTGTCCGATGCCTCAAGGACGCCTTACTGGCGCCGGTTCCGACACGCCGCGATCGGAATTTTAGCCCTGCCCGCCCGCATCTCGACCACAGCCGGGCTCGGCGGCGGCCTTGCCGCCTGTAACATGCCGCCTGGGATAGCGGTGGCTCGGGAATGAAAGCAGAACATCTTTTCTGGTCTTTCCTTCCCGAATCACTACATTACGCGCCATGAGCAATAGTTTCGACGATATGCCCTTCTTCGACGAAGAGCCGGGCGAGATGGCGCGCAAGCCGCAGCCGCCTGCCGCACCCGCCGAAAGGGCGCCCGCCGCCGGTGGCGGCATCGCCGCACGCGCCATGGCGGCCCGCGACGGCGGCAAGCGGCCGGATTACCTCACCGGGCTGAACCCCGAGCAGACCGAAGCCGTCGAAACGCTGGAAGGCCCCGTCCTCGTGCTCGCCGGCGCCGGCACCGGCAAGACGCGGGTGCTCACCACCCGCATTGCCCATATCCTCAATACCGGCCGCGCCTTTCCCTCGCAGATCCTCGCCGTCACCTTCACCAACAAGGCCGCCCGCGAGATGAAGGAGCGCATCGCGCTGCTCGTCGGCGGCGCCGTCGAAGGCATGCCCTGGCTCGGCACCTTCCATTCGATCGGCGTCAAACTTCTGCGCCGCCACGGCGAGCTCGTCGGCCTGCGCTCCGATTTTACCATTCTCGATACCGACGACGTCGTTCGCCTGATCAAGCAGTTGATCCAGGCCGAGGGTCTCGACGACAAGCGCTGGCCGGCCAAGCAGTTCGCCGGCATGATCGACACGTGGAAGAACAAGGGGCTCGGCCCGGCCGATATCCCCGAGGGCGACGCTCGCGCCTTTGCCAATGGCCGCGGCCGCGATCTCTATTTCGCCTATCAGGCGCGCCTGACGACGCTGAACGCCTGCGATTTCGGCGACCTGCTGATGCATCCGATCGCGATCTTCCGCAAGAACCCGGACCTCTTGAAGGAATATCACGGCCGCTTCCGCTATATCCTCGTCGACGAGTACCAGGACACCAACACCGCCCAATACATGTGGCTCAGGCTTCTCGCCCAGCGATCCAAAGGCGAGCCGCAGAACGTCTGCTGCGTCGGCGACGACGACCAGTCGATCTACGGCTGGCGCGGCGCGGAGGTCGACAATATCCTGCGCTTTGAAAAGGATTTCCCCGGCGCCAAGGTCATCAAGCTCGAGCGCAACTATCGCTCGACCGAACATATCCTTGGTGCCGCCGCCCATCTGATCGCCCATAATGAGGGTCGTCTCGGCAAGACGCTGTTCACCGACCGCTCCGATCCGGACGACGTCAAGGTGCAGGTCCACGCTTCCTGGGATTCGGAGGAGGAAGCCCGCGCCATCGGCGAGGAGATCGAGCAGCTCCAGCGCGGCAAGCATCTCTTGAACGACATGGCGATCCTCGTGCGCGCCTCGTTCCAGATGCGCGAATTCGAAGACCGCTTCGTCACCCTCGGCCTCAACTACCGCGTCATCGGTGGCCCGCGCTTCTACGAGCGCCTCGAGATCCGCGACGCCTTGGCCTATTTCCGCCTCGTTGCGCAAGCCTCCGACGACCTCGCCTTCGAACGCATCGTCAACACCCCGAAGCGGGGCCTCGGCGATACGACGGTGCGCGCGCTGCACGACTATGCGCGTGCCCGCGATATCCCGATGCTTGCGGCGGCCGCCGACATCATCGAGACCGACGAGCTGAAGCCGAAGGCGCGAAAGGCGCTCTTCGACGTGATTCAATCTTTCCGCCGATGGCAGGAACTGCTTGAAAACACACCGCATACCGAGCTGGCCGAGCAGATCCTCGAAGAGTCCGGCTATACCGACATGTGGAAGAACGACAAGAGCGCCGAAGCGCCGGGCCGCCTTGAGAACCTCAAGGAACTGATCCGCTCGATGGAAAGCTTCGAATCGATGCGCGGCTTCCTCGAACACGTCTCGCTGGTGATGGATGCCGAGACCAACGAGAACCTTGATGCCGTCTCGATCATGACGCTGCACTCAGCCAAGGGTTTGGAATTCGACACCGTCTTCCTGCCCGGCTGGGAGGAAGGCCTCTTCCCGCACCAGCGCTCGCTGGACGAGAGCGGCCGCGCCGGCCTGGAGGAGGAACGCCGCCTCGCCTATGTCGGCATCACCCGCGCCAAGCATCGCTGCCACATCTGGTTCGTCTCCAACCGCCGCATCCATGGCCTCTGGCAATCGACCCTGCCCTCACGCTTCCTCGACGAACTGCCGGACACCCATGTCGAGGTCGCTCAAATGGAACAGAGCTACGGCGGGTACGGCCGCGGTGGCTACGGCCAGTCCCGCTTCGACAAGGCCGAACCCTTCGCCAATTCCTATTCCACGCCCGGCTGGAAACGCGCCCAGGCCAACAAGACCGACGCCACACGCGACAATTGGGGCACCCGCTCCGGCCACGCCGTCGAACGCATCGGCTACGGCGAGAGCGGCCCGAAGGGGCGCACGATCGAAGGCGAGCTGGTTGCCAAATCGACCTCGTCGGAACCGTCGAGATTCACCCTCGGCGACCGCGTGTTCCACCTGAAATTCGGCAACGGCAACATCACCGGCATCGAAGGCAACAAGCTGACGATCGAGTTCGACCGGGCCGGACAGAAGCGGGTCTTGGACGGGTTCGTCGAGCGCGTGTGATCTCACCTCGGCACGACGCGAGAACGTTTACCCGAGCATCCGCATCCTTCCGATCCCAAGAATATCGTTGATCAGCGCAATGCCGATTCCGGTGGCGACGATTCCCAATCCGATCAGGAAGAGCCGGCGAGACCGATCATATTTGACGGCAAAGAGAGAGTCGCGCGCCAGCAGATCGGCAAAGACCTTCACCTGGATGGCGATGCCGATCGTCAAGAACAGCATCGGCGGAATATCGATGCGACTCCAGTCGTTGGGGTTGGAAACCCAGACACTGATGAAATTGAGCGAGAAACCGAGGATGATCCCGGCCGCTGTCAGCGACCCGTTGCGAAATGTCGCATCGATCTTTTCGTCGGGATCCGGCTCGGACATGGCTTCGCTTCCCGCTGCTGAGGGTAAGAAAGGCAGAAATCATGATCCAGAGCAAGCTCGACCTGACATCGCCCTCACAGGAAGCAGACGAAATGTCGCAGCCGCGCAAACCCCGGCACTCCGCCCATGGCTCCTCCGCACGCTTCATTACGACAATTTCAGGCAAACACGGACATGGATTTAATCGCCCCCAGACGAAGCAATCGCTAAAAAAAGCCAATAATTCCAATGAAACAACTTTGGTAACCGAAAGGTTAACGTGCGTCGCCCCGCGCCGTCAATCGCACTTCTACCCTGTCAAAACGTCGCTTTGACGCCTTGCGCAAATCAGCTTAGCCCAAAGGCTGCCCACCCATGAAAGGCGGGCTTCACGACGAACTTTTCGAAGGAGGTTCAAGTGACCAGTGTTTCATCTCTCGGCAGCACAATGACCCAGTACCAGTCTCCGCTTTCCAGTCTGGACAAGAATGGCGACGGCGTCATATCGGCGGACGAGTTGGCCGCCGCCTCGCAGTCCTCGACATCGGCCATGGCGTCGACCGACGGCGACGACAGCGGCACCGATATCGTCAAGAAGATCACCGCCGACATTCTGTCGCTGATGCTGTCCATGCAGAAGACCGACAGCAGCGACGATCAGGCCGACGGCAGCGATCAGAGCGACGACAATTCCAAGGGCGTCTTCGCCGCGATGGATACGAATGGCGACGGCAAGTTGACCGAATCCGAATTTCTTGCCGCCGAACCGAACAGCATCAAGACTTCGGGCGACAGCGATCCGCTCCTCACCAAAGTGCTGAGCGACATGCAGACGGCCCTTCAGGCCTACCGCAATACCTACGGCGCTTCCGCCGCAGCAGGCGATTCCGCAACCGAAGACGTGGCGGCGGTCTAGCTGGCTGAAATCCGGGCTCTGCCGGGGGAGCCTCGATCCATCGATGCCGCACAAAAGTGTCCACGCAGGCAGATCGATTTGGCGGCACTTGCCACCGTCGTCGGCCGTGTCTGCGATCCGGAAATCATGCACGTGCCTTGCCGCTCCGTTCCATTTCACCACGAGAACCGCCACCAGCTATCGCAATGATTGCATTAGAGCATTCTGCTTTGACGACTTACTGCCGCTAGCGCCAGAATTAACACTTGCGCGTTCGCGCCTGGAAATCCACTAGTTGATCCATTCGGTGTGCTTAGCGTCCTACACTGCAATAAGCGAAGGGATTGAGCCTTGATGAAAGCGCTGCTGCTCGTCGACATTCAAAACGGCTTCTGTCCAGGCGGCAATCTGCCGGTGCCTGACGGCGACAAGGTGGTTCCCGTCGCAAACAGACTGATCGACAGCGGCAAATACGACCTGATCGTCGCCTCGCAGGACTGGCATCCGCCGGGCCACGGCAGCTTTGCCTCCGCCCATCCGGGTGCCGCCGCCTTCGAGATGGGCGAACTGTCGGGCAAGCCGCAGATGATGTGGCCTGACCACTGCATTCAGGGTACGCTTGATGCCGAACTGCATCCCGAACTCAAATCCGAAGAGATCGACCTGATCCAGCAGAAGGGCGAGAATCCTGATATCGACAGCTATTCGGCCTTCCGCGACAATGACCGCGATGCCTCGACCGGCCTTTCCGATTTCCTCGAGGATCAGGGCGTCACCGACCTCGACGTCTGCGGACTGGCGACCGACTATTGCGTCAAGTTCTCCGCGCTCGACGCGCTGGAGATGATGCCTGGTATCCACGTGCGCTTCATCGAGGACGCAAGCCGCGGCATCACGCCCGAAGGCGTCGCCGCCGCCATCGAAGAGATGCGGGCGCATGGCATCGCGATCATCGACAGCGTCAAGGCCTTGGCCGGCTAATTCAGCTCGGATACCGCCAGAAAAAACCGCGTCGAATGTCGGATCGGTGCAAGTTAATCCGTCCTCGGCTCTGAACACACCAACAATGGGAGTTGAGAGATGAGAAAGCTAGTTGCTGCAGCCTTCGTCAGTTTGGACGGTGTCATGCAGGCGCCGGGCGGGCCGCGGGAGGATCCGACCGGCGGCTTCACGCAGGGCGGCTGGACCGTCAATTATTGGGACGAGCCGATGGGCCAGTTCATGGGCGGGATCTTTACCGATCCCTTCGAACTGCTGCTTGGCCGCAAGACCTACGAAATCTTCGCCGCGCACTGGCCCTTCGTCGGGAAAGACGATCCAATCGGCAAGGTCTTCAACGCCGTGACCAAATATGTCGCGACCACTTCCACGGAGCCGCTCACCTGGGCAAATTCCGTCGCCCTGCGTGGCGAAGCCGCCGCCGAAATCGCCCGGTTGAAACGAGAGGACGGTCCCGTCCTCCTGACACAGGGCAGCAGCGGCCTGTTGCAGACCCTATTGGCGCATGACCTGATCGACGAATTCCGGCTCCTGACTTTTCCGCTCGTCCTCGGCCAGGGCAAACGCCTGTTCGGTCAAGGCGCCAAGCCGCAGGCGCTGAAGCTCACTGCCAACACGATATCGACGACGGGCGTCATCATGAGCGTCTACGAGCGCGCCGGCGCAATCAAGACAGGCACATTCGAGCTGGCGCAGCCCTCGGAGGCCGAGATCGAACGCCGGGAGCGGATGAAGCGTGAAGGCTGAACGCGCCTTTGCGATTGCGGGGCCGCGGGCACTGTCGCGTCCCGTCTATAGGCTCGTGCCCTTGTTCGTCTATTCGCGCTCCAATCGCGGCGCCACTCCCGAAGGTGTTGCCGCCACAATCGACGAAATGCGGACGCAAGTCACAATGATCAAATGCGTGGACGTGTGTAAATAAGCTGCCGGCCGGTAGATTATTTCAGGACGTAGACGTCGAACGTCTCATCGCTTCCGACAACCGCGCCGAAACGCTTGACGAGGCTTGTCGCGCTCTGGAAATCAGAAATATCTTCCGGCGTCAGAATCAACCGCCAAACGTAGCTTTCACGCAGGGAAACGGGCGCAGTAATCTGATCAAGTCGTTGTGAAAGAAGGATGACAACAGGGACACGCTCACTCTGCTGCAATCGGTGTGCCGTTTGCAGAATATCGGCAAGGCTGAGCGAAAGCCGCGCATTCCGGGTATATCGTACGATGGTGCCGAACCGCTCCTCCCGCAGAAGATAGGTGCGGTTGCGGACGTAATAGGGCAAGGCTTCCACCAGATAGTCGGGATCCGCCATGATGACCGCATCCTTGAGATCGGGGCGCGATTGAATGAACGCACCGAGATCCTTGCTTCGGCTCAGGGGTATTTCGGCTATGAAGGCCTGGTGGACCTTCTCGACGCCGGACACGACCTGTAGCGCCAGCAATATCAGGAAGCACAGGCGCCCCAACTTTACGATGCCGCCAACAGACTCGATGCCTGCAACGCCCGCCCCGTCGCGCTGAGACTCTACGGCAGTGATCGCGATCATGAAAACCAGCCAGAGCGCCTGATGTCTGTATCCGCCGGGATAGACAAGCGTAAAAAGCAGCGAAAGCCCCAAGAGAACCAGTCCCGCTGCGATCATCGCCGGCCATTGGTTCGCCAGCGCCAACAGGCTGCCGTAGATGAGCACGGACATCAACGCTGCGAAAATCTGGGCGGCCAACGGATACGCAACGACCAGTTCAAGGACGCTGTTGGGATAGAACGCCATAAAATGGGAACTGGTCAGGGCAAAAGCGCGAAGGACAAGCAAAGCGAAATTCTCGCCGCTGAGATCGTTCTGCCCCGTATCGTTGAAGGTCGGATAGACTGTTACGAAACATAAAACAATTCCAACCGCGGCAATGGCAGCGGCGGTCGCAAAGGCCCGATATGCCGTCAGAGGCGGCCTTGGCCGGGCCAGAATTAAATCGAAAAACCAATAGGCGAGGAAGCCGCCGACGAGGACGACCGAATGGACGTTCGTATTTGCCAGCAGGGCAAACAACAGGCCGAGCAATATCCCGTTGCGTGCTCCTTTCTCCCAACTGAGGACGATAAGGAAAATCACCAGCATGCTGATGCCGTAATTTCGCGACATCGCGGCATAATCGAAAATCGAAAAGCTGCCGAACAGCGACAGAAGCATGATGGAAAGCGGCAGTTTCAGCCTGAAAACAAGGAGATAGGCCGCGGTCGCTGCAATCGTCAGTGCGACGATCTTCAGGACGACAGGTGAGCCGACCACGGCATAGGCGGCGCGCAGCAGAATATACCAGACAGCAGGATGACCCTCACCACGCATCCGGCGAAGCATATCGATGAAGTTATCCCCTTGAAGCGCGAGTGACAACGCACGAACCTCGTCACGCCAGACCGTTTCGGACAAGCAGAGCGCAGACGCCAGCGCAAGCCAGACCATAAGGATCAACGCCTTGCCGAGCTTGGCGGATCGAGGTTCATCGATAACAGAGACAATCACGGCCATAAGACGCAACCCGGTGAACGAAAGCGTCACGACCATATCGGCGCAGAAATAAATTGGCGTTAAGTGAGGGCCTCTTTTGGTTTCAGGGCGCTGAAGCATGTCGCGCGAAACTGTGCAGCGGTTTAAGCGCGACAAGCGAATTTGAAGATCGCGACGCGCTTTAGAATTTTTCCTCCCTCTCAAGCAGATGGATATCCTCAGCTACGTCGTCCATTCTCTGCAATAATGCGGCCTGGGCATCTCGTAGCCCTCGATTGTAAAAGTACGGCCCGATCTCCTCGGCGAAGAAGTCAAGCAGGAATTCAGCCGGCAATGCACCGATGGGATCGAGTTCCCGGCCGAAATAAGCGCGGATGCGCGAAACGATTTCAGCCTTTTCTTCCTTGGAAAATTCGATCTTTTTCATGATTTCCTCTTTGCCGAATGCGATCGGGACTTTGATGGTTCAGCAAAATCGATTGGTCAATCAAGGAAATTCAATTGCCGTCGCAAGCCGTAGACCATAAGGGAAAACTTGAATTCCAACTGGACAAGATCGCATGAATCGCGCCGACTTTGTTGAAGGTTTGCGGGGCGGCTCCGCCGTTGCGTTGGCATCGGCGCCCTTTGGCGCTCTCTTCGGAGCGCTGGCGGTCGAAAATGGCATGTCGCTTTCCGAAGCCGCCTTCATGAGCGCCACCGTCTATGCAGGCGCCAGCCAGATGGTCGGCATCGAACTCTTCGGTCACAACGTCCACGCCTGGCTGATCGTATTGTCGATCCTCGCCGTCAATTTCCGCCACGTGCTCTATTCGGCGGCGCTGGCGCGCTACATCGGCCATTTCACGCCGGTGCAGAAATTCTTTACCTTTTTTCTCCTCGTCGATCCGCAATTCGCCGAAGCAGTCAAGCGCGCCGAGGCCGGCCGGCAACTCACCTTCGCCTGGTATTTCGGCTTCGCCATCATCATCTACATTCCGTGGGTGCTGATCAGCATCGCCGGCGGCCTGCTCGGCGGCTTCATCGGTGATCCCAAGGCCATCGGCCTCGACATCCTGTTGCCGGCTTATTTCCTCGGCATCGTTCTCGGCTTCCGCAAGCGAGACAATTTCCTGCCCGTGGCGCTCGTCAGCGCGGTGGCATCCGTGTTCGCCTACCGCTACGTCGGCTCGCCCTGGCATGTCAGCCTCGGTGCCGCCGTTGGCATCGTGCTTGCCGCCCTGTTGCCGCTGCCGCCGCAACCGCAAGATCTCGAAGCCGACGCCCTTCAATCCGAAGTGCACGAGGTCTGAGCCATGGAATTCGATCTTCACATGGCGCTCGTTATCCTCGCCGCAGCCGCCGCCACCTTCGCCACCCGCATCGGCGGCTATATCCTCATCACCCGAATGAAAAGTATCCCCCCGCGCATGGAGGCGGCGCTGAATGCCGTTCCGGCGGCCGTGCTGACGACGCTCGTCGCACCCGCCTTCTTCATCGGCGGCTGGGAATCGAAGCTGGCGCTGATCGCCGCCCTATTCATCGGCTTGCGCTTCACCCATACATGGATGCTGGTCGCCGCCTGGATCGTCGTGATGACTTGGCGCCACACGATCGGCGCCTGAGCACCGGCCCGAAAGCCGGCGCAGAAACTCAAGGCATTACAACGTCGCCGACGCTGTGATGCCGTTTTCTCAATATTCCAGCGGCAGCGTCGCGTTTTCGAGCCACGCCCTGACATCGTGATCGTGGATGAGCGGCATCAGCGCCTCGCATGTGCGGCGATGATAGTCGTTGAACCAGTGCAGTTCGTCGTGGGTCAGAAGCTCGGGAATGACAAGGCTGCGGTCGATCGGGCAGAAAGTCAGCGTTTCGAATCCGAGCATCGGCGCATCGCCGCCCTCGATCTCCTCGGCCCCGCGCACATAGATCAGGTTCTCGATGCGGATGCCGAAACTGCCGGGCCGATAATAACCCGGTTCGTTCGAAAGGATCATGCCGGGCAGCAGTTCCTGCGTCGAAAGCCTGGAGATGCGCTGCGGCCCCTCATGCACCGAGAGATAGGAGCCGACGCCGTGGCCTGTGCCGTGAGCGAAATCGACGCCGGCCCGCCACAGCGCGATGCGCGCCAGCGGATCGAGGTCGCAGCCGCGCGTGCCCTTCGGGAAACGTGCCGTGCTGATCTCTATCATCCCCTTCAGCACCAGCGTGAAGAAGCGCCGATGCTCTTCCGATACCGTACCTATGCCGACGGTGCGGGTGATGTCTGTCGTGCCGTTGATATATTGCGCACCCGAATCGATCAGGAAGAGTTCGCCGGCCTCGATCAACCGGTTGGTCTCGGTCGTCACGCGGTAATGCATGATCGCCGCATGTTCGCCGGCGCCCGAAATCGTGTCGAAGGAAATGTCCTTCAGAGGGTTCTGCATGCTCTGGCCGACGCGGGCACGCGCCGCTTCGAGATGCTCGGCAGCAGCGATCTCGCTCACCGTGCCAGGCTTCGTCTGCGACAGCCAACAGAGGAATTCCACCATCGCCGCCCCGTCCTGCAGATGTGCGGCGGCCGAGCCGTTGATCTCGACGTCGTTCTTCACCGCGCGCGGCAGCTTGGCGGGATCGGCGCCCTCCACCACTTCGCCGCCCGCCTTACGGATGATCTCCGCCAGCGCATAGGCGGCGATATCAGGGTCGATCAGCACGCGGCCGCCATCTCGCGAAACGGCGGCAAGCCTCTCCTCCAACGCCGAGGGCGGCAATTGTGTGCAGATCTGCGCGAGATAGGCCTCCGGCTCGATGCCGGTCTTGCGCTTGTCGAGGAAGAGCTCTGCCCGGCCGTCGGCATGAATGATGGCGCGCGCCAGCGGATGCGGCGTGTGCGGCACGTCGGCGCCGCGGATATTGAAGGCCCAGGCAACCGAAGAGGGATCGGCGATCAGCACCGCCGCAAGGTTCTTCTTCGAAAGATCGGTGGCGATCGTCGCGATTTTGTCCCTGGCCAGCATGCCGGCCTGCGCGAGGTTCTGGATGCTGACCGCGCCGAGCGGCTCGGTTGGCCGGTCGCTCCAAAGCCTGTCGAGCGGATTGTGCGGCAGGAAGACCAGCGTGCCGCCAATCTGCGAAAGCGCCTTTTCCAGACGGCGCACCTCTGCACCCGCATGCAGCCATGGGTCGACGCCTAGCCGCAGGCCCTTGCCGCCGTTTGCGGCAAGCCAGAGGTGCGGCGGTTCGTTCACGAGGTCGCCGCCCGAAAAGACCGAACCGTCGACCTGTTCGGCAAGCTGAGTCACATAGCGCCCGTCGACGAAGACGATCGCCTGCGTGCGCAGGATGAGCGCAATACCGGCCGACCCGGTAAAGCCCGTCAGCCATGCCAAGCGCTCCGAACATGCGGGAACATATTCGCCGTTGAACTCGTCGGCGCGCGGCACGAGAAAGGCGTCGATGCCGAGCGAATCGAAACCGGCGCGCAGCGCCGATACGCGATCCCTGCCGAATTGCGGCGTGGAAGTGACTTCGAAAGACTGGAACATGCTGGAAACCCGAATGATTGAGACGAATCCGGTTAATGGGATGCCGGCCATGTTAGCGAAATTTCAACTGATGGGGAGAAAAAGCGACCAAGCGAGTCGAAAGCCCTGGGACCGCTCAACATTTTGACGGAACTGTGACGCCAAAAGTTAATTTGGCACGCTTTATGCATTGGCCGCATGGCTCCCATGAGCGAAACCCTCTGCCTCCGCATTTCAGAATGGCTATATAGGCGTCATCGAACGGTTCGCGATGAACCTATAACAAAGGAATTCTTGAAATGACTGCCTCTCTCTCGCGCTTCGCATATAGCAGCCCGGTGCAGGCTGGCGAACGCCAGACCGTGCGTCACGTGATCGGCGCCCGCCGCCCGCAAAACGAGGACAGCCTCAAGCTGCTCGGCGCCGGCCAGCGGGCCACGCGCCACAAGGGCGCCCCCAGCTACGCGTTCTAAGCCTGAAAGCCAGTCCGTCTCCTCCCTCCCGGACCGGCCTATTGGAATGCAGTAGAGCCCGCTTGAGCGCTCCTCCCCTTGAGCTCGCGGGCATTGACCGGATAGACCGGTCGAAGGCGGTGCCATCGGCACCGCCTTTTTCTTATCTTCAACAAGGCTTGGGAGGTACGCTATCCTGTGGAATGATCGGTCGCAGCTTGCTCTCTCTTCTCCCCTCGGAGAGAAGATGGCCCGAAGGGTCGGACGAGGAGGCCACACGGCAGGCAATTCATTGCCCTTCGCTGCGCTCTGCGCATTCGCGGCTTCGCCGCTCACCCCCTCATCGCCTCGCTATCGTTCCGGCACTTCTCCCCGCTGGGGAGAAGAGGGACACCGCATTCGCCTCCCCACTCTCGCCTTCATCAAGGCCGATCGAGGTGGATGGTCACCCAGCCGTTGCGCCAGATGGTTCTGACGTGGCGAAGCCGCGCGCCATTATAGGCGGCAATCACCTTCCAGCGTTGCCCGGCAAGGATGCCGGAGAGAATGACCGATCCGCCAGGCGCAAGATGCGTCGCAAGCTTCGGTGCC
This sequence comes from Rhizobium sp. WSM4643, assembly GCF_025152745.1. Taxonomy (NCBI): domain Bacteria; kingdom Pseudomonadati; phylum Pseudomonadota; class Alphaproteobacteria; order Hyphomicrobiales; family Rhizobiaceae; genus Rhizobium; species Rhizobium sp. WSM4643. The sequence goes on from NZ_CP104040.1 coordinate 2,832,633, forward strand.
ATGCGGATCAGCGGCCGCGCGAGAATATTGGCGATGATGAGATCGAAGGGACCGTGCTCGGAAAAGGCCGTCGAGTGGAAGCCCGGCGCTGTCCTGGTGACGATGCCCGAGGCGATGCCGTTGCGGCGCACGTTCTCGGCCGCCACCTTCGTCGCGATCGGATCGATGTCGGTCGCCAGCACCGGTATGTTCCTGAGCTTGCGCACCGCAATCGCCAGTACACCGCTGCCGGTGCCGAGATCGAGCGCGTTGCAGACCGAACGCGAGCGCACCACGGCATCGATCACCTCGAGGCAGCCCGCCGTCGTGCCATGATGGCCGGTGCCGAAGGCCTGGCCGGCATCGATCTCGATGGCGATGTCGCCGGGGCGGATCTTGTCGCGGTCATGCGAGCCATGCACCAGGAAGCGCCCTGCCCGGACGGGCTTCAGCCCCTCCAGCGATTTCACCACCCAGTCGATCTCGGGGATGACTTCCCGCTCCAGCCGGGCATCGGGAAAAGAGGCCTTCAATGCGTCCTTGACGCGGGAATGCACCTCAGCCTCGTCCTCGGCCATCATGTAGATCGAGGCTTCCCAGATATCCTTCTTCTCATCGATCTCCGTGGTGCCGATGGCAAAGTCTTCTTCACCGAAGACCGCGCTCAGAAGGTCGAGGATCTCTTCGGCCTTGCTTTCGGTCGTCGTCACGTAAAGGCGGATTTCACTCACGATAGGCGGTCTTTCCCGTTTCCGTTGCCCGCCGCCGGTCGAGCCAACGCCCCATCACGCTGAAGCTGTCACCCCTTGCTGGCGAGATTCTCCAGCTTCTTTACCGCCGTGTCCGGGTTTTCGCCATAGGCGATCGTTCCGGAAAACCGCCCGGCCGAATCGAGCAGGAAGACCGAGGCGGTGTGATCCATCGTGTAGTCGCCGTTCGGATCCTTCTCGTCGACCGGCACTTTCTTGGCGTAGACGCGGAAACCCTTGATGACGTCGGCGATCTTGTCAGGCGCGCCTGAAATGCCGATGATGCGCTTGGAAACATTGGAGACGTATTCGTTCATGATCTCAGGCGTGTCGCGCTCCGGATCGACGGTCACGAAATAGGCCTGTAGCTTGTCGCCCTTCGGATCCACCTTCTCCATCCATCCGTTCAACTCGAAAAGTGTCGTCGGGCAGACTTCCGGGCAATGGGTAAAGCCGAAGAACAGCGCCGTCGGCTTACCGCGCAACGCCTGCTCGGTGATCGGCTGCCCGCTTTGGGAGACCAGAGTGAAGGGCACGCCGAAGGGCGGTTCGGCCACCATGTCCCTCGACTTCGTCAGGTTGAGCGTGTAGGCACCAAGAAACCCGGCAAGTATCAGGACACCGACCCAGACGGCGATGCGGAATGTCTTCATTGGCATGATCCTCGATCCGGGCGGAGAACGCGCGGCCCGCCCTTGCCCCGCGTGATTATAGCCTCGACCGGACGCGCGCAATTCAAGAATATGTTTTCTGACCGGTGGTTAATTGTCTCACCGATAGAAACTGCAACGGCAGCGAAATCCGACGTCGGGAATCTGCGCGGATCAAAAATGGCATGTTTGTGAATAGCTTGCCTTTAGAGCGGCGGATAATCGGAAAATACATATCGTTAGGAAAGACTTAAGCCGTCACATCTATATTTAACAGCGGTTCTGCATCGCCTCTCCCGCCGGAGACAACTGGGAAGAATTCTGACCATGAACAACAACGCCATCAAGCAGTCGGGCGCTTATCTCGAAATCGTTTCGTTCCACCTGGGCGATCAGGAATTCTGCATCGACATCATGGCTATCCGCGAAATTCGCGGCTGGGCGCCGGTGACGCCGATGCCGCACACCCCGCCCTACGTGCTGGGCCTCATCAATCTGCGCGGTGCGGTGATCCCCGTCATCGACATGGCCTGCCGCCTCGGCATGAAGATGACCGAGCCCTCCGAGCGCTCGGCGATCATCGTCACCGACATCGCCGGCAAGCTGGTCGGCCTGCTGGTCGAGCAGGTTTCCGACATGATGACCATCAAGAGTGAAGACCTGCAGCCGCCGCCGGAAATCATCCCGGAAGCCCAGCGCGCCTTCTGCCGCGGCATCGTCGCTCTCGAAAAGACCATGGTTTGCTTCTTGAACCTCGACACGGTTATTGCCGACGAGCTGACACAGGCCGCATAAGAACAACCGCTCCTCGATCGGAAGGCCGCCTGCAGCCGATCGCTGCGGGCGGTTTTTTTGTATTTAACGGACCGGCAGCGCAAGGTGCCGCAAGCAGACGGACACGCCGTCACCTTCCAATTGCTCGGACGGAGACTACCTCCCCCTCCGATAAAGTGCCCGGTCAGGAGCCTTCCATGCGTGTCAGCACCTACAAGATAAACATCGACGACGAACGGGTCGACGACCTGCAACGGCGCCTGCGCTCGACGCGATGGCCGCCAGCACTCGACGCCGACAGCTGGGAAGATGGAACAAGTCTCGCTTTTCTCAAGGAGCTCCTCGCCTATTGGAAAGACCATTTCGACTGGCGCGCGCAGGAGACGCGCCTCAACACGCTTCCGCAGTTCATTGCCGAGATCGATGACCTGTCGATTCATTTCGTCCACCAGAGAGGAAAAGGGCCCTCGCCACTGCCACTCATCCTCACGCACGGCTGGCCGGGCTCCTTCTTCGAAATGGAGGGGATTATCCCAATGCTGGCGGATCCTGCAGCACATGGCGCCGACCCTGCTGATGCATTCGATGTCGTCGTGCCGTCCCTTCCGGGCTACGGCTTCTCGCAGGCGCCAGGCTCAGCCGGGATCGGCCCCTATGAAATATCGGGACTGTGGCTGAAACTGATGCAGGGTTTGGGATACGAGACCTTCTGCCTGCAAGGCGGCGATATCGGCGCGGCCGTTTCGAGCTGGCTCGCCTACCGGTTTCCACAGAATACGACAGCGCTGCACCTGAACTATATTCCGGGGAGCTACCGGCCGCCGCTGGGCGCGGGACAGGCACCGATTTCGACGGAGGAACAGGCCTTTCTCGAACGCGCCGCGCAATGGGCCGATAGCGAAGGCGCTTACGCCCACATGCAAGGAACGAAGCCGCAGACGCTTGCCTATGCACTGACGGATTCGCCCATTGGCCTAGCTGCCTGGATCAGTGAAAAATTTCAGGCGTGGAGCGACGGCGATATCAGGACGACGTTCTCTCTCGACGCCCTCTTGATCGAGATTTCGATCTATTGGTTCAGCGGCACCCTGGATTCGTCGCTTAGGCTCTACAAGGAAAGCCGAAAGCGGCCGATGCATTTCAAGGCGAACGAACGCGTCCTGCCGCCACTCGGCGTGGCGCATTTCGCAAGGGAATTGCCCCAGCCGCCACGCTCTTGGGTCGAACGCGTCTATGACGTCAGGCGATGGACCGAAATACCGAAGGGAGGCCATTTTGCCGCCATGGAGCGGCCCGAGCTTCTGGCCGAAGATATCCGCGCTTATTTCCGCCCATTCAGGACGCGCTGATCACTGCGGCCTCCCATTCTTCCAGACAACGTTCTGCCCATAGAGCGGAATGGTCGAGATCGACATCTTCGCCGAACCGTCGGTCAGTTCGCGCGAATGGGCGAGATAGATCAGCGTGTCGTTCGTCTTGTCGTAGATGCGGTTGACGACCAGGGTCTTCCAGATCAGCGACATGCCTTGGCGGAACACCTCGCTGCCATCCTTGGACAGGTCGATATTGCCGATCTCGATCGGGCCGGTCTGCCGGCAGGCAATGGAATTGTTGGACGGGTCCTCGAACCAGTTGCCGTTCTTGAACCGGTCGATCAGGCTGCGGTCGAAATAGGTGACGTGGCAGGTGATGCCCTTGACCTCGGGGTCGGAGACCGCCTCGACGATGATGTCGTTGCCGATCCAGTCGACCCCGACCTTGCCGACGACTTCGGCCGAGGCAGTACCTGCGGAAACGGCGGCGAAAGAGAAGGCGGCGAGGAGAAGATTGCGCAGTCTGGACATGGCGGCTCCCTGAATAACCGCATTCTAGATAAGCATGCACCCATGCTTTGCAAGAAATGGAGCTCGCGGAAGGGATCAGCCTTTCCGGCAGGTGCAGGGCTCGTAGGCCCGCGCCGTCAGCCGGCCGGGCCGCATGCCGATCAGCGCCGGTATCGCGTGAACGGCATTGGCCTTTACCGCTTTCGCCATCTCGATCGCCGCCGCCGCGCAGACCGCGGCATCCTCGGCGGCGTTGTGGTGCACGAAACGCAGGCCGAGATGCTCGGCGATCAGGTTCAGCCGGTGCGAGACGAAATGCGGCCAGATTCGCTGCGCCATCTTCAGGCTGCAGAGATAGGTAAGATCCGGATAGGATTGCCGGTAGAGATCGAGGCTCGCCCGCCAGACGCTGAAATCGAAGGCGGCATTGTGCGCGATCATCGTCGCGCCGCGAAAATCTTCCTCGAACTCGTCCATCACCTCGGGAAACTCGGGCGCATCTTCGACATGCTCCGGCCGGATGCCATGGATTGCGATGTTCATCCCGGAGAAGCGCATGTCCCGCGGTCGGATCAGCCGCTCCTCGACGCGCATCACTCTGTCGTCCTCGATCCAGGCAAGGCCGACGGAACAGGCGCTGCCGCGCTGTTCGTTCGCCGTCTCGAAGTCAATTGCGATGGTCTTCAATGCAGCAACCCGAATCGTTTCTTCGGGAACAGGAATACCGCCCCGCTTGCGGCCGTGCAAATTCGACACGACGCAAGGTTGACTTTTTAGCCCACATACCGAAACTTGCTGCCATGATCGTTTCCCTTACCATGGCAGCGCTTATTCATCACACCACGACCCTCGAAGGGTACGCGGGAGCGATGGCGCGTTAGCAGCGATCCGATCATCCCGAAAACCCTGCCGAGGCGAGCAGGGTTTCGGAAACCGGCTCTCCTCGTAAAACCGATGGAGAGCATGAATGTCCGAAAACGAAGAGAATGAACCTCGCGGCCGAGCGCGCCTGCCAGATGGCGTCCTCGTGCGCGCCGTCCGCCTGTCCGATGCGGAGGAGATCACCGATCTCCTAAATCTGCCGGGCTACCGGGCCGGCACCTTGCGGCCGCCATACCAGCGGGTCGAAGAAGTTCGCAAACACATGGAAAATCCGTCGCCGGGCGCGCTCAACCTCGTCATCACCCTGGATGGCAAGATCGTTGGCAATGGTGGCCTCAACCGCCTCTCCGGCCGTAGGCAGCACGTCGCCAGCATCGGCATGGGCGTGCATGACGATTTCACCGGCCGCGGCTTCGGGCGGATCCTGCTCGGCGCGATGATCGACGCTGCCGACGACTGGCTCGATATCAAACGGCTTGAACTGACCGTCTACACCGACAACGACGTCGCCATCGGCCTCTATCGGAAATTCGGCTTCGAGCAGGAAGGCCTGTTGAAGGCCTTCGGCTTTCGATCCGGCGAGTATGTCGACGCCTATACGATGGCGCGGCTCAGGCTATGAGCAAACGGGTTGGCGGCTTGCCGTCAGCCCCTCAGCCGCTGATCAGCGCCAGCCATTCATCCTCGTCCATCGTCTGCACGCCGAGTTCGCGCGCCTTGTCGAGCTTGGAGCCGGCGCCGGGGCCGGCGACGACGATGTCGGTCTTCTTCGAGACCGATCCCGCCACCTTGGCGCCGAGGCTTTCGGCCCTCGCCTTTGCCTCGTCGCGGGTAAACTTTTCCAGCGAGCCGGTGAAAACCACCGTCTTGCCGGCAACCGGACTGCCTGCCGTCTTCGGTTGCTCGGCCTCCTCGGGCGTCACTTCCTCAAGCAGTCGGGTGATCACCTCGACGTTGCGCGGCTCCTTGTAGAATTCGACGATGGCGCGCGCGACCACCTCGCCGACGCCCTCGATGGCGTTGAGATCGTTCCAGGCGTCGCCGGAAAGTGTCTCGGCCTCCCGCATCGCCGTCTCGAATGCCGCATAGGTGCCGTAGGAACGCGCCAGCAGCTTCGCCGTGGTCTCGCCGACATGACGGATGCCGAGCGCGTAGATAAAGCGATGGAGCGCTATGCTGCGCCGCTCGTTGATCGCGCCATAGAGCTTGCCGACGCTGACCTTGCCGAAGCCGTCGATCTTCTCGAGCTTGGTCAATGAATTCCGCTGCCGTTCCTCCAGCGTAAAGATATCGGGCGCGGTGCGGATCTGCAGCGACGGATCCTCGTTTTCAAAGAAGAAGTCGATCTGCTTCGAACCGAGCCCTTCGATATCGAAGGCGTTGCGCGAAACGAAGTGCTTCAGGTGCTCCATCGCCTGCGCCCTGCAGATGAAACCACCGGTGCAGCGGGTGACCGAATCGAGCTTGCCGGTCTTCTCATGTCTTTCACGCACCGCATGCGAACCGCAGACCGGGCAGGTCTTCGGAAATTCATAGGGCTTGGCCTCGGCCGGGCGTTTCTCCATGACGACGTCGAGTACCTGCGGAATGACGTCGCCGGCGCGCTGCACGATGACGGTATCGCCGATGCGGATATCGTGCTCGTCGTCGCGGATGCGTTCACCGCTATTGCCGATGCCCTGGATGTAATCCGCGTTGTGCAGCGTCGCATTGGTGACGACCACGCCGCCGACGGTGATCGGCGTCAAACGCGCCACCGGGGTCAACGCGCCAGTGCGGCCAACCTGGATGTCGATGTTCTCGACGATCGTGAAAGCCTGTTCGGCAGGAAACTTGTGCGCCGTCGCCCAGCGCGGGCTCCGCGAGCGGAAGCCAAGACGGGCCTGCAGTTCGAGACTGTCGACCTTGTAAACGACGCCATCGATGTCGTAGTCGAGATCCGGGCGCTTGAGCCCGATCTCGTCATAATGCGTCAGGATGTCGGCGACCGAGTTCAACCGTTTCATCAGCGGATTGACCGGAAAACCCCAGTCCTTGAAGGTCTGCACCATACCGAACTGTGTATCGGCGGGCATCTCCGACATCTCGCCCCAGGCATAAGCGAAGAATTTCAGCTTGCGGCTCGCCGTCACCTTGGCGTCGAGCTGGCGTAGCGACCCGGCCGCGGTGTTGCGCGGATTGACATAGGTCTGCTTGCCCTCCGCCTCCATCTGCCGGTTCAGTGCCAGGAAGTCGCTCTTGGCCATATAGACTTCGCCGCGGATCTCCACGACGGCGGGCACGCCTTTCGGCAGCTCGTTGGGGATTTCGGCGATGGTCCGGATGTTGGCAGTGACGTTCTCGCCCGTCGTGCCGTCGCCGCGCGTCGCGGCCGTCACCAGCCTGCCGTTCTCGTAACGGATCGACATCGACAGGCCGTCGATCTTCGGTTCCGCAGTAAAGGCGATCGACTGGTCCGGCAGCCGGCCGAGAAAGCGATAGACGCCGGCGACGAAATCCTGCACGTCCTCCTGCGAGAAGGTGTTGTCGAGCGACAGCATCGGCCGCGCATGAACAACAGGCGCGAAGGTGACGGAGGGCGCTGCACCGACATGCCGCGACGGGCTGTCCTCACGAATCAGCTCGGGAAACCGCATTTCCAGCGCATCGTTGCGGCGCTTCAGCGCGTCGTAATCGGCATCCGAAATCTCCGGCCGGTCCTTGCCGTGGTAGAGAGCATCGTGATGCGCGATCTCCTTTGCCAGCCGTTCGAGCTCGGCGGCAGCCTCTTCGATCGTCAACGTGTCGACGGTGGAACCTTCGGTGGACATGGAATATTACTCCAGAGAATCTGGCCAGAAAATCTGGATTGTTTTTAGAGCAAAATTGCCGGATGAAAAGAGAGGCTGGATATCCTGCATCGGGAAGATTGGTTTCCTGCGCCTACTCCCAATCCCTGGCATTGCGCAGCCGGATGCCGCTGACATGCAGGCTGGTGTCCCAGAGGTTCTTCAACGGCCGCAGGCTATCGACGACCCGAAGCTCCACCCTGCGCGGCGCAAACTCCTGGTCGAGCCGCGAGATGGCGGTCCTCTCCATGGGAATGACGCGTCTGCGCGCCACCCACATGCCCGCATCATCTAGATTCTCGAAGCCTTCGGGCGGCATCTCATAACGGTGGATCGTCTCCGCTTCGAGCCTTTCCAGCCACCGGCGCTCGATGAAAGCCGCAGCACGCCAGTCGCCGAGCCAGTGCCGCCGTTCGGCCTCTGGCGTATCGGCTGTCGCCCAGAGCAGGATGCGGGGACAATCGCGCGGAAAGAGATACAGGAAATCATGATCGGCATCGATTGCCCAGACGAGCGGACCGTTCAGCCATCTCCGGCCGGGCGCACGGTCAGACGGGATGCGAACCGGGCGTGGCTCGAACGCCTCGATACCGGGATCGTCGCTGAAATGGAAAAGCCGCATGGCTGAGCTCGCTGCCGATCGGGAAGCTTCAGCCCATATCGCGCCGCAGGATGATTGTTATCCCGCCTGCCCAAGCCGGAAGTGCGTCGATAGAAAGTCAGCCGTTGCCGGCCAGCAGCCGCTTCGCCGCCGCCCTCGCCTCTTCGGTGACCGAAGCCCCGGCCAGCATACGGGCGATCTCCTCGGTGCGGTCCTTCTGCGCCATCGTCGCCACACGCGTGGCAATCTTTTCAGAACCGTCGGCTGACGGTCCCTTGGAAATCAACAGATGCGTCGCCGCACGGGCCGCGACTTGAGGCGCATGCGTGACCGACAGCACCTGCACACGCTCCGACAGCCGCTTCAGCCGCTGGCCGATCGCATCGGCCACCGCGCCGCCGACGCCGGTGTCGATTTCGTCGAAGACCAGCGTTGGGGCCGATCCGCGATCGGCGAGCGCCACTTTCAGCGCCAGCAAGAAACGCGACAGTTCGCCGCCCGAGGCGACCTTCATGATCGAGCCCGGCCGCGTGCCCGGATTGGTCTGGACATGGAACTCGACGACGTCGATGCCTTCGGCGAGCGCATCGCCCGCATCCGTGCTGATCTCGACCATGAACCGGGCGCGTTCGAGCTTCAGCGCCGGCAGCTCGGCCATGACGGCCCCAGCCAGTGCGGCGCCGGCGTGATGGCGCTTGTCGGAGAGCGCGCGCGCCGCCGCATCGTAACTTTCCCGAGCGAGACCAACCTCGGCGTCCAGCCGCGCAAGCCTCTCCTCACCGGCGTCGAGATCGGCAAGATCGGCGATCATCCGCACGGCAAGCGCCGGCAGTTCGGTGACGGGCACGGAATATTTGCGCGAGGCGGCCCGAAGCGCGAAAAGCCGCTCCTCCACCCGCTCCAACTCTCTCGGATCGTATTCGGTCTTGCGCAGCGCCGCCTCGACTTCCATCTGCGCGTTGGAAAGCTGGTCGAGCGCGGCATCGAGCAGCGTCACTGTGTCTTCGAGCAGTCCCGGCGCCTCATGGCTCTTGCGCTCGAGCCGGCGTACCAGCGAGGCAATATGGGGCACTGGCGAGGCATTGCCGTTCAGGAATTCCGACGCCTCGGCGATATCGCCGGCAATTCGCTCGGCTTTCATCATCTTCTGCCGGCGATCGGCGAGCTCTTCCTCCTCGCCATCCTGCGGCGAAAGCTTCTCAAGTTCCGCGACGGAAGAGCGCAGGTAATCGGCTTCGCGCGCCGCACTTTCCACCTTCTCGCGGTGCTTCTTCAGCGTCCGCTCGCTATCGCGCCACAGGCGGTAGAGCCGGGAGACCTCCGAAACCTCGTCGGTGAGGCCGGCGAAGGCATCGAGCAGCGTGCGGTGAGCGTTGGTGTCGACCAAGGCGCGATCGTCGTGCTGGCCGTGGATTTCGACCAGCATCTGGCCGGCCTGGCGCATCAGTTGCACGCTGACCGGCTGGTCGTTGACATAGGCCTTGGTGCGCCCATCCGCCGATTGCTGGCGGCGGAAGATCAAGTCGCCCTCGTCATCGATGCCGTTTTCGCGCAGCAGTGTGCGGGCACCGTGTTCCATGCCGACGTCGAACACCGCCGTCACCTGGCCCTTGTCTTCGCCATGACGCACCAAGCCGCCGTCGCCGCGCCCGCCGAGCGCCAGCGACAAGCTGTCGAGCAGGATGGATTTGCCCGCCCCGGTCTCGCCCGTCAGCACGGAGAGGCCGGTCTCGAAGGCAAGATCCAGCCGCTCGATCAGGACGATATCGCGGATCGAAAGCTGGATCAGCATTGGCCTCAGGAACCGAGAAGAAGTTTCTTGCCCGCCGCCGCGATCCACGAGCCCTTGTTTTCACGCGGCTCGGCACCGCCGCTCTGCAGCAGCTTGTAGGAATCAGCATACCACTGGCTGTCGGGATAATTGTGACCGAGAACGGCAGCGGCTGTCTGCGCCTCGTCGACGATGCCCATGGCGTAATAAGCTTCGACGAGACGCGCTAAGGCCTCTTCGATCTGGTTCGTATTCGGATATTTCTCGACGACGATGCGGAAGCGCGAGATCGCGGCGAGATATTCCTTCCGCTCCATGTAGTAGCGGCCGATCTGCATTTCCTTGCCGGCGAGCTGGTCGCGCGCGAAGCGGATCTTGGCCTGTGCGTCGTCGACATATTCGGAGTTCGGATAATTGTCGATGACGGCCTGCATCGCCTCGATCGTCTTGGCCGAGGCGCGCTGGTCCTGCGTCACGTCGACGATCTGCTTGGAATAGGTGAGACCGATAAGATACTGCACATAGGCAGCATCCTGGGACTTCGGATATTGCGACATGTAGCGATTGCCGGAAGCAAGCGCATCGTCCAAACGTCCCTGGCGATATTTGACGAAGGTGCTCATCACAAGCGCCTTGCGCGCCCATTCGGAGAACGGGTTTTCGCGGTCGATCGCGTCGAACTTGCGCGCCGCTTCCGCCATGTTGCCGGCCTTCATATTGGCAAGACCCTGGGTGTAGAGCACGTCAGGCGGATCGGTTTCGAGGCCGAGCTTGGTGATGTCGATATCGGGATCCGACTGGCAACCGGAGATCGAGGCGCCTGCGCTGAGCACCAGAAGCGATGCGAACAAAGCGCGCGCTGTCTTCATCATACCTTCAGATCCTGCATAACCCATTCGAAAGAACCCCACTGCTGCCGCTCTCTCCACGGCAGCCACGCCTCGCTGGCGTTTCTAGCCACAAATGTGCATCAAGAGCAACGCAATGATAAGGCATTAACGCATTTTTGTGGCAGCGGCCGAAGAATGACCGCCTTTTCAACTTCTTCCCGACCTGTGGCAGCCAAGCATCGGTTATCGCCGCAGACGCGGTCGGACATAAAAAAACCGCCTCCGGGAAAGAGGCGGCCTGGTCTTGAGAATATGCTGGAGGTCATGCCGACCAGGGAGCGAATTCCGAAGCGCTGACTGCGATCAGCTCGCGGGCAGCGACACGCTGGCGCGGCGTCGACGTCTCTACGACCTCATAGGCGGAGGGATCGGCGAGCAGCGCCTTCAGCGCATTGGCATTCATCTTGTGACCACCGCGATACGAGCGGTAGCAGCCGATGAACTGGGCACCGGCAAGCGACAGATCGCCGACGGCATCGAGCGTCTTATGGCGGACGAATTCGTCCTTGGCGTAACGCAGCCCTTCGACGTTGATGACGGTGTTGTCGTCCGAGATGACGACGGAATTTTCGAGTGAGGAGCCGAGCGCGTGGCCCGACGCCCAGAGGCGTTCGACATCGCGCATGAAGCCGAAGGTGCGGGCGCGGGAAAGTTCCGTCTTGAAGACGGCGGCTGTCATGTCGCCGGCCCACTTCTGCCGGCCGATCAGCGGGCAGTCGAAATCGATCTCGACTTCGAAGCGCGTACCATCATAGGGACGGAATTCACTCCAGGAGCCGCCATGCTCGATTCGCACCGGCTTGGTGATACGGATATAACGGCGCTTGACGCCAAGCGAGACGAGACCGACCTGCTCGATCGCCTCGACGAAGGGCAGCGAGCTGCCATCCATGATCGGCATTTCGGAGCCCGGCACCTCGATCACCACATTGTCGAGGCCGAGCGCATAGACGGCGGCCATGACATGCTCGATCGTCGCGACCGAATGGGCGGGTGAGAAGCCGAGCACGGTGCAGAGGTCGGTATTGCCGACCTGCGAGGAAACAGCCTTGAGTTCGGTAATGTCGCCATTGTCATGCAGGCGCTGGAAAACGACGCCGGTGTCCGATTCCGCCGGGTTCAGAGTGATCGAGACTTCAGCGCCCGAATGCACTCCGATGCCCGAAAGCGTCACGGGACGCGATACTGTCGTTTGAAAACCCAGCAAGCCAATTGCCATAAATTCTGCCTTTATTCTTCCGCACCGGCGGTATGTCCGATCGGCGCGTCATCGTTTATTCTGCAGCCGGAGCCTGTTGAAAGGTCTCATGGGGCAGTTTCGTTGCACCATACTTACGTGCGCTTATTCCAATCCAAATCACTGTTTCTTTCGCTTTGTTACGAAGTCACGCAATTGAAATCGTTTGCGAATCACCGGCAGAAAAATAGCAATGCCCGGGACCTTGATCCCGGGCATAAACGGTGCCGATCACGGCCTCAGTTCGACTGGCGACGCAGGAATGCCGGGATTTCCAGCTGGTCGTCTTCCTGCATCATCCGGGCCTGCGGAACCGCGCGGCCCTGGTCGTCGAGGTTGCCGCGACGCGGTGCGTAGAGGCTTGCCTCAGGCGACAGCGGACGGCGCTGCTGCGAAGCGGCGGGCGGCGCGGCGGTCATATCGGCGGCAACGGCGTCGTCGTCGCGGCGGCCAAGCGAATTGGTGATTCGCTTGAGCAGGCCCATCGGACCGCGCTCCTCCGCCGCATGCGCGGAGGCCGGCTGGGTGCGGTGGTCGAGTTCGGCCTGGACGACCGGCGGGAAATCCTCGACCTTCGGCATGCGCATCGGTTCGGGCGCCTGGCGGATGATCGGCTCCTGCCGAACCGGCTGCTGCTGGACCGGCTGGCTTATCACCGGCTGGCTCATGACGGGCGCCGGAGCCTGCTGCTGCACCGGTGCCGGACGCATTGCCGGAGCTTCCGGTGCCGGCGCAAAGATCTTGCTCTGCGGACGGAAGGTCTCCTGCTGTGCCGCCGGCTGCTGCAGCGGTGCGGCAGCACGCGGGGCCGGAATTTCGAGCTCGCGTTCCATCTCGGCTTCGCGGATGGTCTGCGCGATCGGATCCATGGCCTTCGGTGCCTGCATCACGGGGGCAGGCTGAACTGCGGCCGCTGCCGGAGCAACAGCCGCGGAGGGACGGATAGCGGGCCTTGCTGCCGGTTGGAGGTTCCGCTCGGCGGCTTCGTTCATCGCCCGGTCGATGCCGGTTGCGACGACCGAGACGCGGATGATGCCTTCGAGCGATTCGTCGAAGGTGGCGCCGAGGATGATGTTGGCGTCAGGATCGACTTCCTCGCGGATGCGGGTCGCGGCTTCGTCAACTTCGAAGAGGGTGAGGTCGCGACCACCGGTAATGGAGATCAGCAGGCCCTGGGCGCCCTTCATCGAGGTTTCGTCGAGCAGCGGGTTGGCGATCGCAGCCTCTGCGGCCTGCAGCGCGCGGCCGGAGCCGGAAGCTTCGCCGGTGCCCATCATCGCGCGGCCCATCTCGCGCATCACCGAGCGGACGTCGGCGAAGTCGAGGTTGATGAGACCTTCCTTGACCATCAGGTCGGTGATGCAGGCAACACCCGAATAGAGAACCTGGTCAGCCATGGCGAAGGCATCGGCGAAGGTCGTCTTGTCGTTGGCAATGCGGAAGAGGTTCTGGTTCGGAATGACGATCAGCGTATCGACAGACTTCTGCAGTTCCTGGATGCCCATCTCGGCCAGGCGCATGCGCCGCCCGCCTTCGAAATGGAACGGCTTGGTGACGACGCCGACCGTCAGGATGCCCTTGTTGCGGGCGGCCTGGGCGACAACGGGAGCAGCACCCGTGCCGGTGCCGCCGCCCATGCCGGCGGTGACGAAGCACATATGCGTGCCGTTCAGGTGATCGACGATTTCGTCGATGCACTCCTCGGCAGCCGCGCGGCCGACTTCCGGCTGCGAGCCGGCACCGAGGCCTTCGGTAACGTTGACGCCGAGCTGGATGATGCGCTCGGCCTTCGTCATCGTCAGCGCCTGCGCATCCGTGTTGGCGACGACGAAGTCGACGCCCTGGAGGCCTGCGGTGATCATGTTGTTGACGGCATTGCCGCCACCGCCGCCAACGCCGAACACGGTGATGCGCGGCTTCAGCTCTGTGATGTCAGGCTTTTGCAGCTTGATGGTCATGGTACCTGTTCCTTCTCTCTCTGGCCGCATCGCCACGCCGGCCAATTACGCAATTTCAGAAACTTTCCTTCAGCCACTGGCCCATGCGGGCTATGCGGCTGTTATTTCCCCCAAGCGACATGAGCAGACCGCTCTGTGACGCATGTGTCTCCATGTCCGCGACCTGCGGATAGATCATCAGGCCGACGGCCGTCGAAAAAGCCGGCCCCTTGGCCGCCGTCGGCAGGCCCGAAACGCCCATCGGACGACCAATGCGGACGTTGCGGGCAAGGATGCGCCGCGCCACGTCGGCAAGGCCGGTCAGCTGGCTCGCCCCGCCGGTCAGCACGACGCGCTTGCCGACGATCGGGCTGAAGCCTGAGCGCTGGATACGGTCGCGGATCAGTTCCATCGTCTCCTCGATTCGGGCCGACACGATGCGCGAAACCAAGGCTCGCGGCACCTGTGACGGCTGGTCGCGATCATCCTCGCCGATCGGCGGGATCGAGATCAGCTCGCGCTCGTCGGAGGAATTCGAAAGGGCCGAGGCATGCACGACCTTCAGGCGCTCCGCATCCTCGATGCGGGTCGAAAGGCCGCGCGCCAGGTCGGTGGTGACGTGATGGCCGCCGAGGCCGACAGCATCCGTATGAACGAGTTTGCCTTCGGCAAAGACCGAGATCGTCGTCGTGCCGCCGCCCATGTCGATCGCTGCACAGCCGAGCTCGACCTCGTCGTCGACGAGAGCCGCAAGACCCGATGCATAGGGCGTCGCAACGATGCCCTCGACCGACAGATGCGCGCGGTTGACGCTAAGCTCGAGGTTCTTCAGCGCCGAGCGCTCCGCCGTCACGACATGCATGTCGACGCCGAGCGCATCGCCGTACATCGCCAGCGGATCGCGGATGCCGCGCTCGCCGTCGAGCGAGAAGCCGGTCGCCAGCGAATGCAGCACCGAACGGTCCTGGCGCAGCGACTGCTGGCAAGCGGCCGACAGCACCTTCTTCAGATCGTTGAGCTCGACTTCCTGGCCGCCGAGATCGATCGTCGCCGTGTAGATGTCGCTGCCGAGGCGGCCAGCCGTCAGGTTGACGATCAGGCTTTCGACGGTCAGCCCCGCCATGCGCTCCGCCGCGTCGACCGCAAGGCGAATGACGCCTTCCAGCGCGTCGAGATCGGCGATGACGCCGGTCTTGATGCCACGGGAGCGCTGATGGCCGATGCCGATGATCTCGATATTGTGCGTGCGGCCCGGCAGGATCTGGCTTTCCTCGCGCGGCGTCAGCCGGCCGATCATGCAGACGACCTTGGTCGAACCGATGTCGAGCACCGAAACGACATGCGACCGCTTCGACGAAAGCGGCTTCAGGCGCGGCAATCCGAAATGGGATGAACCGAACAAGCTCATATATTCTGCCCCGCCTTCTTCAATTCTTTCGTACGCTCCGTCACTGCCGTCTGCCTGCGGATCGCCGCCTCGGGCGTCAGCTGGATCGCGGTTCTGTCGGCCAGCCTGAGATCGACTGCGGCAATGTCCCGCTCCAGGAGCTGATGCTCCTTGTCGAATTTCGAAAGCGTCGCCAGTGCCTGGTCGATACCGTCTTCCGGCAGCTTGACGACGACGCCGTTGTCCATGTGCAGGTCCCAGCGACGGCCCGATATCCAGACATAGGCCTTCACGCGGGCCTTCACGTCGGGCCACTTCGAGAAGGCTACGTCGAGCGAAGCCGCCGCCGTTTCGGCATCGCGGCCGACGACGAGCGGCAGCGCCGAAAACTTGTTGTCGCGCAGCGGCGCAATGACGCTGCCGTTCTTCTCGATCAGGGAAAGCTCCTGCCCGTGCTGCCAAATCGCATAGGCCTGGCGCTCCTTGAGCTTCACCTCGATCGTCTTCGGATAAATCTTGCGGACCTCGACATTTTCGACCCAGGGAAGATGGGCGATCTTCCTGCGGGCGGCATCGACGTCGAGGGCGACCAGCGAGGTCGTGCCGTCAAGGCCGATCAGCTGCAGGATCTCGATTTCGGAGGTCTCCGAATTGCCGGAGACTTTGACATCCTCGATGGCAAAACCCGCGGCCGTCGTCGTCGCCTGCGCGACGGCTTCCGTGTGACCGCCGAGCGACATGCCGTAAAGCCCCGTCGCAGCCAGAAAAGCGAGCGCCGAGACCGTGCCCGTATGAACAGGAATGTAGATGCGGCCGCTGCAGAGGCTGATCAGGAAGCGCGTGACCCGGCGCAATGGTCGCGGCAGCACGAACCGCTCTTCGGCTTCCATGATCGGAAGCACGGCATGATGGCTGGGGCGCCCTATCCTCTTGACCGTCAACGCAAACAAGACGCGTCCTCCACCATCCACCGGAGAAACTGACCAAAGGAATAGCCGGCATGACCGGCCATTTCGGGCACGAGCGAGGTTGGAGTCATCCCTGGCTGGGTATTGACCTCCAGCCAGATGATTTCGCCGTCTTCGGAGAAACGATCGTCGTAACGAAAGTCGGACCGACTGACGCCGCGACAACCGATTGCCTGATGCGCCCTTAGGGACAATGTTTGTATTTTTTGGTAAATATTCGGTGAAATTTTCGCGGGGATGACGTGTTTTGAACCGCCCGCCGCATACTTGGAGTCGTAATCATAAAAATTGTGTCCCTGCGGCACCACTTCCGTGACACCGAGCGCAGCTTCACCCATGACGCCGCAGGTGAGTTCGCGACCGTAAACATAGCGCTCGACGATCACTTCCTCGCCGTAACGCCACTCGGGCGAACTGACGATCTGCGGCGGATGCGCCTGATCTTCGGTGACGATGACGACGCCGAAGCTCGACCCCTCGCGGAGGGGCTTCACCACATAGGGCGGCTTCATCGGATGCGTCGAGGGAAAGGCGAAACGGTTGACCACCTGCGATTCGGCGACCGGAATGCCGGCGGCGCCGGCAACGAGCTTCGCCTTGTCCTTGTCCATCGCCAGCGCTGAGGCAAGCACGCCCGAATGCGTATAGGGGATTTCGAGATATTCGAGGATGCCCTGAATGGTGCCGTCTTCGCCGAACGGGCCGTGGAGCGCATTGAAGACGACATCGGGCTTCAGCGCGGCGAGTTTTTCGGAAACGTCGCGCGCCACATCGATGCGCGTCACGTCGAAACCCTCCGCTTCAAGAGCTTCTGCGCAAGCCTTTCCCGAGGAAAGGCTGACAGGCCTTTCCGAGGAAAATCCGCCCATCAGGACAGCGACATGCTTGCGACTCATCAACACCCCCAAAAATAACTTCCATTTTCGAAATCGACGCTTGTGCGAAGCTGTCTGCGCCGTTTCAGGCCTTTGTCCGACCTGAGTGCATTAGAGCATCATTATGGTTAATGAAGTGTTTACTTTCGTTAACTTCACCTTGCGGCGCCCTTGATTTTTAACCTTCTCTTCTTCAGGACTGTTAGATCGAAGACGCCGCCGATCGGCGAAAACAGAAAAACCCACACAGAAAAACTGTGCGGGTTCAATGAGATTGATCGGTATCTTGCAGTCAGTCGGCGTCGTCGAGGAATTTCCACACCAGCCCGCCGAGCGCCCCGCCCGCAAGCGGCGCAATCCAGAACAGCCAGAGCTGTTGCAGCGCCCAGCCGCCGACGAAAAGCGCCTGGCCGGTGGAACGCGCCGGATTGACCGAGGTATTCGTCACGGGGATAGAAACGAGATGGATCAGCGTCAGCCCGAGGCCGATCGCAAGCGGCGCAAAGCCCGCAGGCACCCGGCTGCTGGTCGATCCCAAGATAATGATCAGGAAAAACATGGTGAGCAGCACTTCGATCAGCAGCGCCGAAAGCAGTGAATAACCGCCCGGAGAATGATCGCCATATCCGTTGGCGGCAAAGCCGCCGAGTTCGAAACCCGCCTTGCCGCTGGCGATGAGATAAAGCAGCGCCGCCGCGGCGATGGCGCCGACAACCTGCACGACGATATAGGGTACGAGGCGCGCCGCGGGAAACCGTCCGGCAACCGTAAGGCCAAGCGAGACGGCGGGATTGAAATGACCGCCCGAAATGCCGCCCACGGCATAGGCCATGGTGAGCACCGTCAGACCGAACGCAAAGGCTACGCCGACAAAACCAATCCCGAGTTCGGGATAGGCCGCGGCCAGCACTGCGCTGCCGCATCCGCCGAAGACCAGCCAGAACGTGCCGAGAAACTCGGCGACAAGACTCTTTTGCATGGATATTTCCTCCGCCCTCAACCATAGGATTAGCAATGAATCCGCTACAATTCGATTCCGGTCAAGCGCGGGCGCCGCCGTGGCAAGCCTCACGCAAGGAAGGAAAATCCAAGAATTCGAGATGACGTTGGGGGATGCAGCAGGTAGCGCATGCGGGCCGCGTCCCCTGTACCCACTGCATGTTTTGACGTTTTCTCAGACCTGAAATTGCGTTAAGACCCGCCAGCCTCCCAAGGCGATTCATAAAATACTGATTGGAATGAAAATGACTGACGCGATCTCCGCATCGTCGACTCCTGCCTCAAACAGCACGCAAGTCAATTCCCCGGCGCGCGTCCTCATCGCCAGCCTTGTCGGCACCACCATCGAATTCTTCGACTTCTACGTCTACGCGACGGCAGCCGTCCTCGTCTTCCCGCACCTCTTCTTCCCGGCAAGCGATTCGAACGCCGCAACGCTGCAGTCGCTCGTCACCTTCTCGATCGCCTTCTTCGCCCGCCCCATCGGCGCCGTCATTTTCGGTCATTTCGGCGATCGCATCGGCCGCAAGGCGACGCTCGTCGCCGCGTTGATGACGATGGGGCTTTCGACGGTCGTGATCGGCATGCTGCCGGGCTATGATGCGATCGGCATCGCAGCACCCTTGTTGCTGGCGCTTTGCCGCTTCGGTCAGGGCCTCGGCCTCGGCGGCGAATGGGGTGGCGCCGTTCTGCTTGCCACCGAAAACGCTCCTCCCGGCAAGCGCAGCTGGTACGCCATGTTCCCGCAGCTCGGCGCGCCGATCGGCTTCATCCTTTCCTCCGGCTTCTTCCTCATCCTGGCGGAAACGATGAGCAACGAGGATTTCCTCGACTACGGATGGCGCATTCCCTTCATCGCCAGCCTCGCCCTCGTCGCCGTCGGCCTCTATGTCCGCCTCAAGATCGCCGAGACGCCGGAATTCCGCAAAGCCGTCGAAAAGCACGAGCGCGTCGCCGTGCCGATCGAGGTGGTCTTTCGCGGTCATCTGCGCAGCCTGATCCTCGGCACCTTTATTGCAGTCGCGACTTTCGTGCTGTTCTACCTGATGACAGTCTTCACGCTCTCCTGGGGCACGACACCCCTGGAAAAGGGCGGGCTCGGTTATACGAGAGAGCAGTTCCTGGTCGTCCAGCTTGTCGGCGTCGTCTTCTTCGGCCTGACGATCCCACTCTCCGGCTGGCTCTCCGACCTCTACTCGCGCCGCCTCATCCTGACGCTGACGACGATTGCCATCGTGATCTTCGGCTTCTTCTACGCGACGCTGTTGACCAGCGGTCTTACAGGCGCTTTCCTGTGCTCGATCATCGGCCTCGCCTTGATGGGCTTCACCTATGGTCCGATCGGCGCTGCCCTTGCCGCTCCCTTCCCGACCATGGTGCGCTATACCGGCGCTTCGATGACCTTCAACCTCGGCGGCATCTTCGGCGCTTCGCTCGCCCCTTATATCGCCACCTGGCTCGCCACCCATTACAGCCTGGACTATGTCGGCTACTACCTTGCCGCCTCCGCCGTGATCTCGCTGGTCTGCATCCGGCTGTCGGGCCGCGAGGAAGTCTAAGCCTCGAGCAGCAAGCAAACAACAAGCCGCGACTTGCCAATGTCGCGGCTTTTTTATTGATGCCGTGGGCACTTCCGGTTAACCGGAACACTCACGGCAAAACGGGGAGCAGATCATGCGATGCCTCATTACCGGCGCGGCCGGCTTTGTCGGTGGGCCTCTCGTCGAAAGACTGCATGGAGAGCAGATATGCGAGCTTGCGGTAACGACGCGATCTGCGGCCGCCAGCTTCCCGACCTCTGTGCGGCATTTCCCCATCGAGATAACAAGCGAAACCGATTGGACAGCAGTTCTCGAGAGTATCGATGTCATCGTCCATCTCGCCGCTCGTGTTCACATCATGAACGACAGCGCAGCCGATCCGCTTGCGGAATTTCGTCGGATCAACACCGCCGCTACGTTGAACCTCGCCGAGCAGGCCGCCCGCGCGGGCGTAAAAAGGTTCGTCTTCATCAGCAGCATCAAGGTCAATGGCGAGGAAAACGATCGACCCTTCCGGCACGACGATACGCCAATGCCGATCGATCCCTATGGCATTTCAAAGTTGGAAAGTGAAATCGGGCTGCATGAAATTGCCGCCCGAACAGGCATGGAAGTCGTGGTCATTCGCCCGCCGCTCGTCTATGGACGCGGCGCGAGGGGCAATTTCGCCCTGCTCGTCGGACTTGTCAGGAAGAAGGTACCGCTCCCCTTCGCGTCGCTGAAGAACCGCCGGACGCTAGTCGCGCTTCCAAATCTCGTCGATCTGATCATCACCGGGATGAAGCATCCCGGCGCAGCCGGCCAGACCTTTCTCGCGGGCGATGGAGAAGATCTTTCGACTCCCGGGCTTATCGAAGGGATTGCCGCAGGTTTGGGCGTTAAACCGATGCTGCTCCCCTTCCCCCCCGCCTTGTTGCAGATGGGCGCCAGGGTCACCGGAAAGGCCGCGGTCTACCAGCGTCTTTGCGGCTCCCTGCAGGTCGATATATCCCATGCCCGAGACGTGCTCGGCTGGTCGCCCGTCGTCACGCCGCGCGAAGGCCTGAAGCTTGCGGTGACGTAACCGTTACTCGCTCGTCACGCCATGGAACGGACGCACTTCGCGGCCGGGCATAAAGACGCCGAGGCGTTTGATTTCCCATTCGAGCTTGATGCCGTCTTTTTCGAAGACCTCGCGACGCACCTGTTCGCCGAGATATTCGAGGTCGTAGCCGGTTGCCTGCCCCATGTTGATCATGAAGTTGCAGTGAAGCGACGACATCTGCGCTCCGCCGATGACGAGGCCGCGGCAGCCTGCCTCGTCGATCAGTTTCCAGGCCGAATGGCCGGTCGGGTTTTTGAAGGTCGAGCCGCCGGTCTTTTCGCGAACCGGCTGCACCGTCTCGCGGTGATTGCGCACCGCGTCCATCTCGGCGCGGATCTGCGCGCGCTCTTCCGGATAGCCCTCGAACAGCACGGAGGTGAAGATCAGATCTGTCGATGCGGTCGAATGCCGGTAGGAGTAGCCCATCTCGGCATTGGAAAGCACATGCTTATCGCCCTTGCGGTCGACCGCATGGACTTCGATCAGCCGCTCGCGCGTCTCCACGCCGTTAGCCCCGGCATTCATGCGCGCCGCGCCGCCGATGCCGCCGGGAATGCCGTAGAGGAAATGAAAGCCGCCGATGCCGTTGTCCATCGCCATCGCCGCCACATGCTTATCCGGGCAGATGGCGCCGGCGAGAATCCGGTTTTCGCCGGCGAGCTCGACGAAGCCGAACCCCTTGGCCGACAGGCGCAGCACGACGCCCGGAATGCCGCCGTCGCGTACCAGGATGTTGGAGCCGACGCCGACCACCGTCAGCGGCACCTCTTCCGGCAATATCTTCAGGAAGGCGATGAGATCGTCGATGTCATGCGGCTGGAACATCAGCTCGGCCAGACCGCCGGCCCTGAACCAGGTGACACGATCCATCGGGGCATCCGGCGTGATACGGCCGCGGATATCCTTTACACCGTCTCCGAGAGACGCGAGAAGCTTTTCCCCATTCACCTGTTTCATACGGACTTTCCCGATAGGCCTTCCAGTTGCTTGGGCAGCGCCGCCGCCCAGGATGTAATGCTCCCAGCCCCCAACAGAACCACGAAATCGCCAGGCTTTGCAACCTCCGCGACCATCTGCGGCAAAAGCTCCGCCGAGCTTAGAAAGCGGGCGTCGCGATGGCCGCCGGATTTGATGCGCGAGACCAGCGACACGGAATCGATACCCTCGATCGGATCCTCGCCCGCCGCATAGACGGGTGCCAGGAAGATGCTGTCGGCATCGTTGAAGCAGGCGGCGAATTCCTCGAACAGGCTCGCAAGACGGCTAAAGCGATGCGGCTGGTGGACGGCGATGACACGCCCCTTGCAGGATTCTCGGGCGGCGCGCAGCACCGCCTTGATCTCGACGGGATGGTGGCCGTAATCATCGAATATCTGCACGCCGTTCCACTCACCGGTCAGCGTGAAACGGCGCTTGACGCCACCGAAGGAGGCAAGCCCCTTGGCGATATCGGCGCTCGATATGCCGAGCCGGTTGGCAACCGCGATCGCCGCCGTTGCGTTGGAAATATTATGGCGCCCCGGCATCGGCATGACCAGCCCCTTGAGCTCGATAACCTGGCCGGTGCGGCGGCGACGGATTTGGACGTCAAAGATCGAGCGCGTGCCGTCGATGCGCACATTCATGAAACGCACGTCGGCCTGCGGGTTTTCGCCATAGGTGATGATCTTGCGATCCTCGATGCGGCCGACCAACGACTGCACCTCGGGATGGTCGAGGCACATGACGCCGAACCCGTAGAACGGCACATTCTCGACGAACTGCCGGAAGGCGGCGCGCACGGCGTCGAAATTGCCGTAATGGTCGAGATGTTCCGGGTCGATATTGGTAATGACCGCGACATCGGCAGGAAGCTTCAGGAAGGTGCCGTCCGATTCATCGGCCTCGACCACCATCCACTCGCCCTCGCCCATGCGGGCATTGGTGCCGTAGGCATTGATGATGCCGCCATTGATGACGGTCGGATCAAGTCCGCCGGCTTCGAGCAGCGCGGCAACCAGCGACGTGGTCGTCGTCTTGCCATGCGTGCCGCCGATGGCGATCGCATTGCGGAAGCGCATCAACTCGGCCAGCATCTCGGCGCGGCGCACCACCGGCAGCAGCTTTTCGCGCGCGGCGATGAGTTCCGGATTGCTCTTCTTGATCGCCGTCGAGACGACGACGACTTCGGCCTCACCCAGGTTTTCGGCTCGGTGACCGACAAACACTTCGATGCCCTTGTCGCGCAGGCGCTGGACATTGGCGCTGTCGGCCTGATCCGATCCCTGCACCTTATGGCCGAGATTGTGCAGCACCTCGGCAATGCCGCTCATGCCGATGCCACCTATGCCGATGAAATGGACGAGGCCGATCGTCTTCGGCAGTTTCATGCGCGTGTCCTCTTGAATTCTGCAATTGTCCGTCTGGCGGCAATAGCCTCAACCATGTCGGCAAGCAAGTTCGCTGCATCGGGTTTCCCGGCGCGTTTCGCCGCCGCCGCCATGTGCAAAAGCTTTTCCGGATCGTTCATGACAGCCGTCAGGATCGCTGCGATCTTCTCCGGCGAAAGCTCCGACTGGGCGATCACCTTTGCCCCGCCGGTCGCAGCAAGTGCCGCCGCATTCGCCGCCTGATCGTGATCGAGAGCGTGCGGGTAAGGCACGAGCACGGCAGGCCGGCCGATGACGGAGATTTCCGAAACCGTCGAGGCGCCCGAACGGCAGATGACGAGATGCGCCCTCGCCAGCCTCTCGGCCATGTCGGTAAAGAAGGGGGCGATATCGGCTCCCATCTCCAGCTTGGCGACGCAGCCGCTGACCATTTCCATATCCTCGGGACGCACCTGCTGGGTGATGCGCAGGCGCACGCGAAGCGCCTCGTCGAGCAGGCTGATCGCCGTCGGCAGCGCCTTGGAGAAATATTGCGCGCCCTGGCTGCCGCCGAAGACGACGAGGTTGAAGGCCTCGCCGGGATGCGACGGCGTGTACGGCACCTCGGCCGCAGCGATGATCGCCGGGCGGACCGGATTGCCCGTCGTCACCGTCTTGTCTGGAGAGGCAGCGCCTCCCTCCGGCAGGAACCCGCCGGCGATGGCCTGCACGCGGGTTGCCAGGGCCTTGTTGGCGCGCCCCATCACCGCATTCTGCTCGTGGATCATCGAGGGCACGCCGAGCCGGGTGGCGGCGAGCAGCGGCGGCACGGTGGGATAACCACCGAAACCAACGACGATGATCGGCCGCAACCGCTGGATCAGTTTCTTCGCCGCCCGCATGCCGCTCCAGAGCGTCCATAGCGAGCGGGCGACAGCAACCGGGTTCTTCGAGCCGATCGTCGCCGACGGTACGACATGGATTTCCTCGGCCGGGAACTTGCCGGCATAGCGCTCAGCCCGGCTGTCCGTGACGAGATGCACCGAATAGCCGCGCTCCTTCAGCTTGAAGGCCAGCGCCTCCGCCGGGAACACATGGCCGCCGGTTCCCCCGGCGGCAAGCAGCACGATGCCTTTGCTCATAGTCTTCTACTCCGCCGGCATGCCGTGCGGGACGCGGAAGAGGCTCCGGTCCTGCGCCCGTTTTTCCGGTCGATGGCGCGTCAGCGCCAGAATGAAGCCGGCGGTGACGCAGATCGCGACCATAGACGAGCCGCCGTAGGAAATCAGCGGCAGCGTCATGCCCTTCGCCGGCAGCAATTCGAGATTGACGCCGATATTGATGATCGACTGAATGCCCATCTGCAGCACCAGGCCGGCGACGGCGAAACGGTTGAAGTCGTTGCGCTCGCGATAGGCATGCGACAGGCCGCGGAGCACCAGCACGGTAAACAGCGCAACGAGCGCCATGCAGAAGACGATGCCGAATTCCTCGGCCGCGACCGAGAAGATGAAGTCGGTATGCGCATCCGGGATGATGCGCTTGACGATCCCCTCGCCCGGTCCTTGGCCGAACCAGTTGCCGCGGATGATCGCCTCGCGCGCGGTGTCGATCTGGAACGTGTCGCCTTCGCCGGTCATGAATTTGTCTATGCGCAACGCAACGTGCGGGAAGACGTAGTAGGCGCTGAGCAGGCCGCCGGCGCCGCCGATACCGAGCAGCATGATCCAGATCCATGGCATGCCGGCCATGAAGAACATCCCGCCCCAGACGGCCGTGGTCAGGATGGTCTGGCCGAGGTCCGGCTGCGCGATGAGAAGGGCTGCGACGATGCCGAACAGAATGATGGCAAAGAGATTGCCGGGGATCTCCGGCTGGCGCGCATGTTCGGCAAACAGCCAGGCGCAGACCACGACGAAGGCGGGCTTCATGAATTCCGATGGCTGGATGGAAAGGCCGGCGATCCAGATCCAGCGCCTGCCACCCTTGACCTCCTGCCCGACGAACAGCACCAGTACCATCATCGCGACCGAGACGATCAGGATCAGGATCGCGGTTCGCCGCACCTGGCGCGGCGTCAGGAACGACAGCCCGAGCATGACGCCGATCGAGGGGATCATGAAGGCCGCATGGCGCTTGACGAAGTGGAAAGGCTCGAGCCCGATGCGTTCGGCGACCGCAGGAGATGCCGCGAACGACAGCATGAATCCGATACCCATCAGGAAGATGAACATTGCCAGGAAGAAGCGGTCGATGGTCCAGAACCAATCGGCCAGAGGCCCACGTTCCGCGCGGCTTACCATGTCATTTCTCTCCTGTTGCCGGACCGATCAGCATCGCAATCCCGTCAAGCGCCGCCACGTGGCCGACGAAGGCTTCACCCCTGACTTCGAAATTCTTATACTGGTCGAAGCTTGCGCAAGCCGGGGATAACATCACGGCCGAAGCGGCGCTCTCGTCGCGTTCGGCATCGGCGGCCGCATGCGCGACGGCGCGCTCCAGCGTGTCCGATATTTCGTAAGGAACAGCCTCGCCGAGCGTCGCGGCGAATTCCGCCGCCGCCTCGCCGATCAGATAGGCCTTGGCGATGCGCGGAAAATAGGGAGCGAGCGTCGTAATGCCGCCAGCCTTCGGCAGGCCGCCGGCGATCCAGTAGATGCGATCATAGCTCGAAAGGGCCGGCGCCGCAGCATCGGCATTGGTCGCCTTGGAATCATTGACGAAAACGACGCGGCCACGCTGCCCGACCGGCTGCATGCGGTGCTTGAGGCCGGGGAACGAGGCGAGGCCGGCGCGGATCTCTTCGGCGGAAACTCCGACGGCGAGGCAGGCAGCGACGGCTGCAGCGGCGTTCTGCGCATTGTGGCTGCCGCGCAGCGTCTGGATGCCGTCGAGATCGACGAAAGGCAGCATCGCGCCGCCGGCGGCCTGGATCAGCTTGGTGCCCTCGGCATAAATGCCGTCGGCCACGACGTTGCGGCGCGAGATGCGGACCACCTTGACGCCCGCCCGCTCGACGCGGTCGGCAATCAGCGCCGAATGGCTGTCGTCGATGCCGACGATTGCGACGTCGCTGCCGGCGACCAGCCGTTCCTTGATGTCGGCATAATGCTGCATAGTGCCGTGACGGTCGAGATGATCGGGCGTCAGGTTGAGCAGGATGCCGGCCGACGGGTCCAGCGTCGGCGCCAGATCGATCTGATAGGAGGAGCATTCGACGACGTAATAGCGCTCGGCCTTTGGCGGATCGAGCGTCAGCACCGCCGTGCCGATATTGCCGCCGAGCTGCGTGTCGTAGCCTGATGATTTCAAGATATGGGCGATCAGTGCCGTCGTCGTCGATTTGCCGTTGGTGCCTGTTATGGCGATGAAAGGGCAATCCGGCGCATGGGCGCGGCGCTCGCGCACGAAGAGCTCGACGTCGCCGACGATATCGACGCCGGCCGCGCGGGCAAGATCGACAGTCCAGTGCGGCTTCGGATGGGTGAGCGGCACGCCGGGCGACAGCACGAACAGCGCCTGCTGGCTCCAGTCGATGCTGTGCAGGTCCTCCGTCCTGATGCCTTCAGCCACGGCCTTGGCGACGCTGTCTGGATTGTCGTCCCAGGCGGTCACCTCGGCACCGCCTGATATCAGCGCCCGGGCGGTGGCAAAGCCGGAGCCGCCGAGCCCGAAGAGCGCGACCTTCCTATCCTTGAGCGTCGTGACCGGGATCATCGCTGCCTCACCGGAGCTTCAGCGTCGAGAGGCCAAGCATCGCAAGACCGACGGCGACGATCCAGAAGCGGATCACCACCTGGCTCTCGGTCCAGCCCTTCTTCTCGAAGTGATGATGGATCGGCGCCATCAGGAAGACGCGCCGGCCGGTCATCTTGAAGAAACCGACCTGGATGATGACCGACAGCGTCTCGATGACGAAGAGGCCGCCGATGATCGCCATGACGATCTCGTGCTTGGTGGCGACGGCGACGGTGCCGATCGTGCCGCCGAGTGCCAGCGACCCAGTGTCGCCCATGAAAATGGCGGCCGGCGGCGCGTTGAACCAGAGGAAGCCGAGGCCGGCGCCGATGACGGCGCCGAGCACGACGGCGAGCTCGCCGGTGCCGGGCACGAAATTGATCTGCAGGTAGTTCGCAAACACCACGTTGCCGGCGAGATAGGCGATGACGCCGAAGGAGGCGGCGGCGATCATCACAGGCACGATGGCAAGCCCGTCGAGACCGTCGGTCAGATTGACGGCATTGCCGGCGCCGACAATGACGAAGCCGCCGAAGACGACGAACATGATGCCGATATTGATCATGAAGTCCTTGAAGAACGGAAAGGCGATCGAGGAGCCGAAGGTCGAGCCGGCAATCCCCGAGGCAAGAGCGGTGCGCATCATGAAATAGACGGCGATGCCGGCGATGACGAATTCGATGCCGAGACGCGCCTTGCCCGAAAAGCCCATATGGCTCTGCTTCGTGACCTTAAGGTAATCGTCGTAGAAGCCGATCGCGCCGAAGCCCAGCGTCACCAGCAGCGTGGCGACGACATAGACGTTGGAAAGATCGGCCCAGAGCAGCGATGCGCCGATGATGCCGGCGAGGATCATCAGCCCGCCCATGGTCGGCGTGCCGGCCTTCTTGAAATGCGTCTGCGGCCCGTCGGCGCGGATCGGCTGGCCCTTGCCTTGGCGGATGCGCAGCGAATTGATGATCGTCGGCCCGAACAGGAAGACGATCAGCGCTGAGGTGAAGAGAGCGGCCCCCGTGCGGAAGGTAATATATCTGAACAAATTCAGAAATTTGAAATATTCCGACAGTTCGACAAGCCAGATCAGCATTCAGGTCCCCTTGTTTACCCGATCAAAATTCGCGTTGCGTGTCGGCAAATGGCGGGAACTTGTCAAGGAGCGCGGCGACGATCTTGCCGAAACCGATGCCCAGAGACGATTTCACCATCAACACGTCGCCCGGCGCGACCGAGTTCAACACATAGTCCGTCAATTCGCTCGTGTTCTCGCGATATTCGACATGGACGCTTTCCGGCAACGATTCCTTGAGTGTTGCCATCTCGGCTCCGGCCAGCCAGACATGTTCGATACCGGCGGCAAGCAGCGGCACCGCAAGATCGGTATGGACCTTCTGCGCATAGTCGCCCATCTCAAGCATGTCGCCGAGCACGGCGATACGGCGTCCGCGGCCGGTCGGCTCGGAAGCCGCCAGCAGCGCGATCGCCGCGCGCATCGAGGACGGATTGGCATTGTAGCTCTCGTCGATCAGCGTGAAGCTGCCGCTGCCGCTGCCGATCGAAAGCCGGTGGCGCTTGCCCCTGCCCTTTTCCGGCTTCAGCGTCGCAAGCGCTTCGATCGCCTTCTGCATATCGGCGCCGACGATCCTGACGACGCCGAGCGCTGCGAGCGCATTCTCGGCGATATGGCGGCCCGGCGCGCCGAGCGCAACTTCCAGCGTCTCGCCGCCGATCGTCAGCCACAGCGTCGAATTCTCGTCGGAGCCATTGAATTCTGCGAGCCGGAATTCGGCCTTGGCATGCTGGCCGAAGGAATGGATATGCTCGATGCCGTGTGATTGCGCCGTGCGGTCGAGGAAATTGAACTGGTCGTTGTCGCGGTTGAGCACGACATGTCCACCGGGTTCGAGCCCCTCGAATATCTCGGCCTTGGCGGCGGCGATTTCCTTGATATTCTTGAAATTGCCGAGATGCGCCGGCGCGATCGTCGTGATGATGGCGACATCGGGACGGATCATCGCCACCAGCGGCCGGATCTCGCCGGGATGGTTCATTCCGACTTCGAAGACGCCGTAATCCGTATCCTCAGGCATGCGTGCCAGCGTCAGCGGCACGCCCCAATGATTATTGAAGGAGGCGACGGAGGCGTGCACCTTGCCGGAGGGCGACAGCACATGCCGCAGCATTTCCTTGGTGGTCGTCTTTCCCACAGATCCCGTCACCGCGATGATCTGGGCCTTTGAGCGCTCGCGCGAGGCAAGGCCGAGCCGGCCGAGTGCCGCGAGCACGTCTTCCACGACGATCATCGGCACCGTCAGCCGACCCATGGCGGGAAGCCTCGCCTCGCTGACGACGAGAAGGGAGGCACCGTTCGCCATCGCCATCGATGCGTAGTCGTGACCGTCGACACGGTCGCCCTTGATCGCGAAGAAGGCTTCGCCTAGCGAAATCGAACGGCTGTCGATGGAGATGCCGGTGATTCCTTCGGGCGGAGTGCCGAAGGGGCGCCCCGCCATCGCTGCGATCATGTCTTCGGTCGTCCAGAGCCAACTCAAGATTTCAGGTCCTCCAAGGCCTTGCGCACCTCCGCATGATCGGAAAACGGCAGGGTGACGTCGCCGATCGTCTGCCCTTCCTCATGCCCCTTTCCGGCGACGATCAGCGTATCCCCGGATCTCAGCATGCCCGCAGCCTCGCGGATCGCCGCGGCGCGATCGGCAATTTCCGAGGCGCAGCTTGCTGCCGCCATAATCTCCGCCCGGATCGAGGCCGGCTCCTCCGAACGCGGATTATCGTCGGTGACGATGACGACGTCGGCAAGTCGGCAGGCGATTTCGCCCATGATCGGCCGCTTGCCGCGGTCACGGTCGCCGCCGCAGCCGAAGACGACGATGACGCGGCCGGTGGTGAAGGGTCTGACCGAGCCCAGCACGTTTTCCAGCGCGTCCGGCTTGTGGGCGTAATCGACATAGGCGAGCGCCCCGTCTTTCGTATGGCCGACAAGTTCGAGACGGCCGGACGCGCCGACGAGCTTCTCGAGCGCGGCCATCGCAACCTTCGCCTCAACGCCGGTCGACATGGCAAGCCCCGCCGCGACCAGTGCGTTGGCGACCTGGAAGTCGCCGGCCAGCGGAATGTCCACCTCGAAGATCTCGCCGCCGATATGGATCTCGGCCGTCTGCTTGTGGCGGAAGTGCTCGACCCGCTTCAACGAGAGGTAGTCACCCTTTCGCCCGACGGTACGAACATCGTGACCGGCATCGGTCGCGGCCTTGATCGCCTGCGCCGACCACGGATCGTCAGCGAAGATCACCGCCAGCGATCCCTTCGGCAACAGCGTATCGAAAAGCCGCATCTTGGCGGCCATATAGGCCTCGATCGTCGGATGATAATCCATGTGGTCCCGGCCGAGATTGGTGAAGGCGGCTGCCGCAAGCTTCACGCCGTCGAGCCGGCACTGGTCGAGGCCGTGGCTGGAGGCCTCCATCGCGGCATGCGTCACGCCCTCTCCGGCAAGTTCCGCCAACAGCTCATGGAGCGACACAGGATCGGGCGTCGTCAGCGAGCCATATTCGTTGCGCGTCGGCGAGACGACGCCCGTCGTGCCGATCATTGCGGCCGCGTGGCCAGCATGCGCCCAGATCTGCCGGGTGAAAGAAGCGACGGAGGTTTTGCCCGCGGTGCCGGTGACGGCGACCATGGTATCGGGCTGCCTGCCATGGAAACGCGCGGCGGCGATGGAAAGGAAACGCCGCGGCTCCTTGACCGCAAGCACCGGGATCGCAGCAGCGACGGCTTGGGAGGCGATCGCGACGGCAGCGCCGCGGCCGGCGGCATCCGCGATGAAGCCTGCGCCGTCCGCCTTGGTGCCGGCGACCGCGACGAAAGCATTGCCCGGCGCCACCTTGCGGCTGTCCGAAGACAGGCCTGAAATATCAAGCAAGCCTGCCGGGCCTTCGAGCTGTGCTTCAAGTTCCGGAAACTGATCTCCGGCCAGGTCTCGCAATTTCATCGCACGCACTTTTCTCTCTTGAATCCGGTTCACCCCTCGCGAATCGGCGTCGATATTCATTCACACTCAATAAGACACCAGCAAGGCCGATCCGCCCTCCCCGAATTTCGGCTCGATGCCGAGAATGGGGGCCGCGCGGCTGATGATCTCGCGGGCGATCGGACCGGCGGTACCGGCCGAGATCGTTCCGCCATAGGCCTTCTCACCGGTCTTCGGCTCGTCGCAGAAGGTGATCACCGCATATTTGGGATCGTTGATCGGGAATGCGGCGATGAAGGAATTGAAATTCAGGGTCGCCGAATAACGCCCGTTCACCACCTTGTCGGCCGTGCCGGTCTTGCTGCCGACGGAAAAGCCCGGCACGCGGGCGACGCGCCCGGATCCCTTGTAGCCGTTGAAGTCAAGGAGATAGCGGATCTCGTCGCTGGTCGACTTCTTGATCACCTGCGTGGCGATCTCATCAGCCTGCTCGCGCGTGCGCGGCAGGAATGTCGGCTCTATCAGCTTGCCGCCGTTGACGAGAGCGGCGGCCGCCACCCCTGTCTGCAGCGCCGTCGTCGAGACGCCGTGGCCAAAGGAAATTGTGATCGAATTGATCTTCTTCCAGACCCGCGGCTGGCTCGGCATCTTCACTTCGGGCAGCTCGGTCTGCATCTTCGTCAAGAGGCCGAACTTGGTCAGATAGTCCTTCTGCGCGTCGATGCCGACGATGTCGATGACGCGCGCCGTACCGATATTCGACGAATATTGGAAAATCTCGGGAACAGTCAGCCAGCGGCGCTGCCCGTGAAAATCGTGGATAGTGAAACCGCCGATATAGATCGATTTGCTGGCATCGAAACTGTCGGTCATCTTCACCTTGCCGCTATCGAGCGCCATGGCCAGCGAAAAGGTCTTGAAGGTCGAGCCCATTTCGAAGGTGCCGTTGGTCATCCGGTTGAGCCAACCCTCCTTGGCGCCTTCCTGCGGATCGTTCGGATCGAAATCCGGCGCCGATGCCATCGCTAGCACTTCTCCCGTATGCACGTCGATGACCGCAGCACCCGCGCCCTTGGACTGAAAGTTGTTGACGGCGTTGACGACCGCGTCCCGCACGATGTTCTGCACGCGCAGGTCGATCGATAGCCGCACCGGCTCGAGCGGCTGGTCGCTGGTCATGCCGACGGAGGCGAGATCGGCCAACCCCTGGTCGTCGATAAATTTCTCCATGCCGGCGACACCGCGGTTGTCGATGTTGACGTAACCGAGGATATGCGCGGCGGTCGAGCCGCCCGGATAGAAGCGGCGCTTCTCCGGCCGGAAGCCGATCCCGGGAATGCCGAGCGCCAGGATCTGGCTCTGCTGCTTCGGCGTCAGCTGCCGGCGCAGCCAGGCGAAATGCGAGGTCTTGACCGAGAGTTTCTTGTAGGTGTCCTTGACGTCGAGCTCGGGCAGCACCGTCGCGAGCTTCTCGACCGCCTCGTCGGCGTCGACGATCTTGTTCGGTTCGGCAAACAGCGAGACGGTACGGATGTCCGTCGCCAGCACCTCGCCGTTGCGGTCGAGAATGTCGGGGCGCGAGGCCATCAGCCGGTCGGGCGGCAGGATGCTGGAGACGACCTCCTGGTCCTTCATTGCATATTCGACGAGACGGCCGCCGATGACCGCGTAGACACCCATGAAGCCAAGGATCAGCAGGCCGACGCGGCTTTTTGCCTGCCCTGATTTCTTCTTGCGCGATCCCTCGATCGCCAAGCCAGCGGGGGAAGGACCACCGAAGCGGTTATAGACGCCGGCGGAGAAATGCGCCTGGCTCTTCAAAACCATGATGCGGGAAAGAAACGACATTATTCCTCCACCGATCCGGTTTCGATCTGATCTGCATCCTCTGCCTCACCGCGCGGCGAAGGCGTTGGAATGGGTTGTGCCTTGGCGATGGCTTGCGCGCCCTTGGCGGTGTCTGGCGCGCCCTTGGCACTGGCCACGGTCGCGCCTTTGGCACTGGCCTCGGTCTTGGCGCTGGCCTCGGTCGCGCTTTTGGCGCTGACCTTGGCCTCCGTCACATCAGGCACGGGAACCTCGGATTTCAGCATCGGCAATTCCTTGGCATGCACCAGCGCCGTCGATTCCGTCGGCTGCAGCTTCAATTCGTCATTATAGGCTCTGACCAGTCGCTCCAGCCGGTTCGGCTGCGATTGCAGCGCCCAGTCGGCCTTGAGAAGGTCGATCGTGTCCTTCTCGAGCTTGATCTCGGCTTCGAGGCGGTGAACCTCCTCGAGCTTCAATTCGGCGCGGTGCTTGATCGTGTAGGTTACGGCGGCAGTGGCCGTCATGACGCCGATGAGCACGAGATCGAACGTTTTCAGCATATCAACCACCAAGCTTTCCGAGGCTGGCAAGATTGGGAAACCCGAAGAGCGACATATCCGCGGCTTCGGCGGCAGCGTCGGTCCTCAGGCCAGCGCGAAGCTTGGCGGAGCGGGCACGCGGATTGATCTCCGCCTCCGCCTCGCTTGCCGAAACCATCGGCTTGCCGATGACCGCAAAGGTTGCGGCCCGCTCATGTGCGACCGGCAGGTGCCGCGAACCCGACGCCTTGCCGGCGCGGTCGGAGAAGAATTTCTTGACGATGCGGTCTTCGAGCGAATGAAAGGTGACGACGACGAGCCGCCCGCCGGGTTTCAGCGCCGCCTCCGCCGCAAACAGCGCCTGCGCCAGTTCGCCAAGCTCGTCATTGACGAAGATGCGCAATGCCTGGAAGACGCGCGTTGCCGGATGGATCTTGTCCTTCATCTTGCGCGGCGTGACGAGCTCGATGAGGCCGGCGAGATCGCGCGTCGTTTCGAACGGCTTTTCGGCGCGGCGCTTCTCGATCGCATGGGCGATGCGCGGCGCCTGGCTTTCCTCACCGAGAAAATGGAAGATGCGGATGAGATCGGCGACCTTGGCGCGGTTGACAACATCGGCGGCCGAAACGCCTTCGGCCGACATGCGCATGTCGAGCGGACCTTTTTTCTGGAAGGAGAAGCCGCGCTCGGCCTCGTCGATCTGCATGGAAGAGACGCCGATATCGAGCACGACGCCGTCGAGCCCGCCCGGCGGCGCGTAATCGCCAAGATTCGAGAATTGCGAATGAACGAGCCTGAGCCGACCGCCATGGGCAGCGACCATCTCTTGGCCAGCCGCAATTGCCGTCGGATCGCGGTCGAGCGCGATCACCTCGGCGCCGGCGGCAAGGATGGCCGAGCTGTAACCGCCCGCACCGAATGTACCATCGAGGATGATCTTGCCGGGCGCGGGCGCCAGCGCCGCAACGACTTCGTCGAGAAGAACCGGAATGTGACGAACCGGTCCGCCACCGGCATCAGTTGAACCTCCGCCAGGATTCGCCACCATTCCGTTTCCTCGTTCTTTCAGGAGCGCTTGCCCGCCAGCTTGCGCTCCCCTCGTGCTTGCGCCTGTGCAGCCACAAAAGCCTGCGGTTGCCAGAGCTGAAAATGATCCGCCCGACCGACGAAGGTCACTTCGTCCGAGATGCCAGTGAAGCCCCGAATGAAATCCGTGACCATCAGCCGCCCCTCGGCGTCGAGCTTCATGAAGACCCCGCCTCCATGAATGAGAAGCGACATCTCGTTCGCATCCGGCGAAAACGGATCCTCCGCAGCAATCTGCCGTTCGAATCTTTCGAGAAGATCCGGACCGCCGACGCTGATCGCCGGAAACACAAAGTCCTGAAAGCAGTAGAGCTCCTGGACGTTGCGCTGCGCCAGCACGGAACGGAACGCCGAAGGCACGGAGACCCTGCCCTTGGCGTCGATCCTGTTGGTCGCGTTCGAAAGGAAGCGGCTCATCACACGAAACATCCGTTCCCGCAGGGATCCGGACCAAAAAACGCCCGAAACTCCCGATATCAGGCACAGCTTCGCAAGCCGGATGAGCAAAAACCCTTCCGACGCTTCCGGAGAGGAAGACGCCTTTGCTTTGCGATGAATGGGCAGATGATTGCCCTGGTGCAGTGCGCATTTGGGATAGCATGGGACCATATGGGCGTCAATGGGATACGCCCATTTTGCAATGGACGCATGATCAAAAATTTATAAGCCGTTAAGTTTAACAAAGGGTTAGCAGCTCACCTTACAAATGACACGCATTGGTAAAGCTACAATGAAAATCCGTCCTATGGATGCATAAACATTCGCTTGAAAACAGCCGGTTTCAGCGACTTACGCGGAAAATCCGGCTGCCGCGCCGTTAAGATGGTAATCGCCAGTTGGCCTGTAAGCCGGGTTCTGTATGGCTCCGGCGTGAACCGGAACGTGGCAGCCATTCCTCTGGGACAGCGTTCGCACGCTGCCTCACGCAACCCACCCGGATGACTGGCCTGGAAACCGGCCGGAAGGCCTTTCGGCCTGCCGCGTCATCCCTATTCGGTCTTGCTCCCGGTGGGGTTTACCGTGCCATTTCCGTTGCCGGAGATGCGGTGGGCTCTTACCCCACCCTTTCACCCTTACCTGTCATGACAGGCGGTTTGCTTTCTGTGGCACTTTCCCTGAGGTCGCCCTCGCCGGACGTTATCCGGCACCGTGTTTCCGTGGAGCCCGGACTTTCCTCACCCTACCGCCTTTCGGCATTGGTAAAGCGCGGCTGCCCAGCCAACTGGCACGGCTCCCATAAACGAGAGGGATCGCAATTGCTATCGAAATAAACGATATCGCTCAGAGCAATTCCAGCAACACTGCGCATCGGTTTTGCGTCCGGAATTGCGGAACAACAAAAAAGAGAGCACCCCCGTGGTTCGGAGAAAAACGGAAATGCTCTAGCGAAATTGCGGTGTGAAATCCGTGGAATAGCCCTGTCCGCCGATTCCGCCTGACAAAAGCAGCTCGGCCCCAAGCCGGCCGATCTCGTCCGAGCTCTTGGCCGACGTTCCGGCACAGCCCGTGAGCACCGCGATTTCTGGCGATGAGGTGTAGCCAATCATCGGGTAGCCGCGTTCCGTATGCGACACGACGCAGGCCGCCGTCGAAATCGAGAGCGGCACGATATCGGGCACGAGACCTTCAACGATGCGTTTGAGATGCGCGCGCACCGTATCGCGGCCCTCGGTCTTGAACCAAGCGCGCATATCGGCGTCGTCGCTGAGTGCCATATCGTCAGGATCGCCGCCGATCTTCAAGTAGAATTTGCCGTCGGGATACCGGATCGGCGGCAGCAGGTAGATTTCGATGCCGGGCGCCCGGAGAATGAGCGACGGCATCGCGGCCAGGCGCGCAGCATCGGCCTCGCTTACCTCGAAAAGCGTCACGGTCCGGGCATAAACCGTCATGGCAACGGGCCGCGGCAACAGATTCTCCGCAATGGAAAATCCGCCCGCCGCCAGCAGCACTTTTTCACCGCGGCAGATCCGGCCGCCTGATGTCTCGACGACAGCCACGCCGCCCTCGCTGCGGATCGAAACGACATAGTCACGAATGACGGTGGCGCCTGCCTTTTCGGCGAGCAGCGACTGCGCCTTGACCAGGCTGCGCGGACTGATGTGGCCCGCCCCCTTCGCCTCGAAGACGCCGGCGCCACCATCAGGAAAGGCGAAAAAGGGAAAAGCGGCCTTCAGGCCGGCCCCATCGAGAAGGCGAGTCTCGACACCGAGCGAGATGGCGGCCTGTCGGGTTCTCTCGAGATAATCGCTCTGCGTCGGCGCGACGACGGCACAGCCGACCTCGCGATAGAAGTCGATGCCACTGTCGCGAGCGATCTCGCCATAACGGCCGATCGAACGGTTGGCGAGTAGGGCCCAATTGCGGTCGGGATCGATGGTACGGGTGATGCGCCCCTCGTCGTAATGGCTGGCGAAGACGCCCTGATGCGCCTTGCGGTCATCAGGCTCGTCCGGACCGATCACTGCGACACCGTCCACTTGCCGCGCCAGATGCCGCGCCGCCGCTGCCCCCATGAGCCCGCGGCCGACGACGATATATTTGAAATCGACTGCCATGCTTTTCGTCTCTACGACGCCGCCTGTCTTTTCAGACCCGCAAAGGACGCTGCATCATCTTGAATTGCTGCGAAGACCGGCGTCAGTTCGCCGCCGAAATCCTGATCGCCGAGCCGTCCTTCCGCCAGAAGTACCGCTCCCAGCCGCCCGAGTTCGTCGGAGGATTTGGCCGCGACGAAATTGCCCCCAGTCAGCACAGCGACGCGTGGCGACTGCGTAAATCCGGCATAGGGATAACCGGTCGGCGTGAAATTGGCCACGCAGGGCGCCGAAGTCACGCGGCAGCCGGCTAGCTCCGGCATCAGCTGCAAGGCAATACGCGAGAGATGATCGCGCTCGGCAGCACTGCCGTCGGAACGGAACCACGCGCCGGCATCCTCCAACCTCTCGAAGCAAAGCGGCTCGGTGTCGCCACCGAGTTTCAGATAGGTCTTGCCGTCGGGATAACGCACCGGCGGCAGGATATAGATGTGATCCTCTTCCCGGTCACCGAGCACGATCGTCGACGGCATATCGCCGAAAATCGCCATCTCGCGCTCGCCGATTTCGTAGAAAGCGACGGTGCGCGCCATAACCCTGGTATCGACGGGACGCGGCAGCAGGGCATGGAAATTGCCAAAACCGCCGGCGGCGACCAGCAC
Source organism: Rhizobium sp. WSM4643 (assembly GCF_025152745.1). Taxonomy (NCBI): domain Bacteria; kingdom Pseudomonadati; phylum Pseudomonadota; class Alphaproteobacteria; order Hyphomicrobiales; family Rhizobiaceae; genus Rhizobium; species Rhizobium sp. WSM4643. The sequence goes on from NZ_CP104040.1 coordinate 2,870,312, forward strand.
ACGTTCGGCGCTGTAACTTCTGCCGCCGGCCGTCACCTCTACATGGGAACCGGCGTCGTGCACGGATGTCGCGGTTGCCTCGATAAGCGAGACACCACCCTGTTCGGCAAGCTTGATCTGCGCCCGCACCAGCGCCCGCGGATTGATGTGGCCGGCGCGCTTACGCTCGAAATATCCGCTAAAATCAGGGTCAAAGGCAAGATAGGGAAAACGTTGGGGAAGCTCCGGCGGTGTGATGGTCTCGATATCGCTGCCGAGCGACCGGCTGACGGCCAGTGCCCGGTTGATATAGTCCTGCTCGTCCGTCGGGGTCGGACCGGCAAAGAGGCAACCGACCTCCGAATGGAAGGAAATGCCGCTCCTTGCCTCGACCTCGCCGTAGCGGTCGAGCGCGCGGGCGGCGAAGGTTCCCCAGGCAAGATTGCCGTCGAAAGTGCGGGTGATGCGCGCTTCGTCGTAGTGGCTGGCGAAGACGCCGTGATGGGCCTTGCGCTGGTCCGGCTCACGCGGGCCGATCAGCGCAATGCCGTCGGCCATCGAGGAGAGATGCCGTGCGGCGGCGGCACCCATCATGCCGCATCCGATGATGATGAACCTGAAATCGACTGCCATATCCCACCTCGTTTCAAGGCGGGATATCACGGCAAGCGTGCTGATTCATATCCGTAAAAATGCCGCAAGGGAATATCGTCCCGACGCGACTGGCTATGCTCAGTCGAGCATCGCTAGGACCTTGCCGCAATAGGTCTTCGACACCGGGTTCATGCGCGTGGCGGCATGACCGGCATTGTATTTTAGGATGGTGTTGCAGGTCTCGCCACCACCGAGATCATGGGCGGCAGCCAGATATTTCATGCCGTACTTGATGTTGGTTTCCGGGTCGAACAAGCCCTTGGCGCTGCCGGAATAGCCCATCATGCGGGCAGTGGCAGGCTTTATCTGCATGAGGCCGATTTCACCGTGGCTGCCGCGCGCATTCGGATTGAAATTGCTTTCGATGCGGATGACCGCGGTCGCAAGCGCAACCGGTACATTATATTGGTTCGCATATTTGCTGATCAGTGCGGAATAGTTATTGCCGGAAACATCGGCGACGGGATAGCCGCTCTGGCGCTCGACCGTCTTCAGCGGGCGTTCCGCCGTCTTGAGCGGACGCTTCGCGGGCTTGACCGAACGCTCCGCTTTTTTCAACGGACGCTCTGTCTTCTTCGAAGGACGCTCGACTTTCTTCACCGGCGCATCGGCTCGCACACCCCAACCATTCGCAAAGGCAAAGCTATTTCCCGCCAGCACCATGCCAACGCATGTTGCAGCAACAACAATCAGTTTTCTCATGTAGTCTTGAACACTCCGACCCAAAGAATTTCCGGACGGCGCGCCTCGCTGTCATAATGAATACCAGATCAAGGATGGATCTGGATTCGCGGTAATTCTTATCGTTTCATATAGCGCCCGCGGTTTAACTTGAAAACAACCCCCGGCACCGCTTAGCGGCGTTCTTAGACCATCGTAATGCGGAGATAATAGGGAAATGATGTGGCGAGGCGGTTTTCTCGCCGGTCGCCAAAAAACCGTCCTGATATCCGGCTCTTCCGGTCAGGAATAATGCGGCAACGCCGACAGCAACCGGTGCAGCGTGTCGATCGTCGAGAAATCGGCAATGCCATCCACCCGTTCGGGCCGGAAATGGCGCTGGAAAGCTTCCACGTCGCCTGCCGTTTTTTCGGAGAATTCACCCGTGATTTCAGTGCTGTAACCATAAAGAGACAGCATCGATTGCAGCGCTTCCACAGGTTGGCCGGTATCGCCGCGCTGGAAGAAGCGCCCACCGGTGATCGTTGCCGGCTCGACCCAGTGGCCGATGCCTGCCCGGTGGAGCTCGGCCCAGGGGAATTTCTCACCCGGATCGACCTTGCGGATCGGGGCGACATCGGAATGCCCGAGCACCCGTTCCGGCACGATCGACCAACGTTTGACACAGTCGCGACACAATTCGATCACCGCGGCGATCTGCTCTTTCGGATAATCAGGGAGCCCGCCGGGATGGCCGGCATTGGCGATCTCGATGCCGATCGACAGCGAATTGATATCGGTCTCGCCGTGCCAACTGCTTTTTCCCGCATGCCAGGCACGTTGCATTTCCGGCACGAGCTGCACCACCTCGCCGTTCTCATGCACGAAATAATGGCTGGAAACCTGGCTCTCGGCGCGACAGAGCCAGTCGAGCGCACCATCTGCCGTCGGCATGCCGGTATAGTGCAGCAGGATCATGTCGGGACGGCGCCCATCCGCCCGTTCGCCATGGTTCGGCGAAGGCTGCACGCGGGCGCTTCTGCAGTCGGCCTCGAAAGAGGTCATGCGGCGCGGCGTTCCTTCTCGATCGCCTCATAGGCCGCGTTCAGCGCCGCCATGCGCTCATTGGCGATCACATGGAATTCCTTCGGCACGCCACGCGAGATCAGCCGATCGGGATGATGTTCGCTGACGAGGCCGTAGTAACGGCGGCGGATGGACGGGAAATCATCCGAAGGCGAGACGCCGAGCACCTTGTAGGGATCGCCGCCGGACGAGACGTGGCGGGCGGCAATCTGCTCGAAGCGGGTCTCGCTCATCTGGAAGATCTCACCGATATGGCGCAGAAAATACAGTTCCTTCTCGTGGATCAGCCCGTCGGCCTTGGCGATGTGGAAGAGGCCGTCGAGCACGTCTTCCAGCACCGTGCAATTGGCCGCACAGGTGACGCACAGCGTGGAGAGTCGTTCGGCATAGGCTTCGTAGCCGGCAACGTCTTGGCGCGCGAGGTTATAAAGCCTGGCGACGTTCTTTGCCTGATCCTGCGGGAATTCGAAGATTTCGCGAAAGGCTTCGACCTCCTTCTCGCTGACGATGCCGTCGGCCTTGGCCATCTTGGCCGACAGCGCGATGATCGCCACGGAGAAAGCCACCTTACGCCGGGTCTCGGGATCGCCTTCGAAAACCGTGCGGATAGCCTCGACCACCGCAGACAGCGCATTGCCTGCAGTATTGCCAATGGCATTCAACAGTTTTTCCCAGAAGGACATCGAAAATCTCACACACTTGTCAACTTATAGGCAAACAGCTTGACCAAAGAATCGCAGCCTTTGCAAGGCGACTATTGGTCGTAGGGCCGAACACAGTTTTCACGATTTGGTAATTGTCGCACCGCAGCAAACGTTTCATCGCGCCCGCTTCATCTCGTATAAGGCGCCTGGCCGGCAGTCGCCGGCATCGCCCGGCACGTGGACTCCGGTGCGCGCGACGGAAATTTCCACAACAGTTCTCGGCAAGCAGATTGGGCTTGAAACGATTATATCGTACTTCCAGTCGCCTTTGCAGTCCAACGCGGCAGAAAGGCGCGCTTTTCGTAAATTCTTTACTTTACAGGCCCCTTTCCCTGCCGCATCCATGCGCTAGGTAACGCCGCCGCACCAAAAACGCCATAGGAGGGATCATGGCCAAGCAGAAAGTCGCAATGCTGACCGCCGGAGGCCTGGCGCCTTGTCTCTCTTCCGCTGTCGGCGGCCTCATCGAACGCTACAGCGACGTCGCGCCCGATCTCGATATCGTCGCCTACAAGTCGGGCTACCAGGGTGTGCTCATCGGCGACAGCCTCGAGATCACCCGCGAGATGCGCGAAAAGGCGCCGCTGCTGCACCGCTATGGCGGCTCGCCGATCGGCAATAGCCGCGTCAAGCTCACCAATGCCGCCGACTGCGTCAAGCGCGGTCTGGTCAAGGAAGGCGAGAACCCGCTGCGGGTCGCCGCCGAACGCCTTGCCAATGACGGCATCACCATTCTCCACACGATCGGCGGCGACGACACGAACACCACGGCCGCCGACCTTGCTGCCTACCTCGCCGCCAACGGCTACGATCTGACCGTCGTCGGCCTGCCGAAGACTGTCGACAATGACATCGTACCGATCCGCCAGTCGCTCGGCGCCTGGACGGCCGCCGAAGTTGGCGCGCATTTCTTCGACAATGTCGGCAACGAGCAGACGGCCGCGCCGCGCACTCTCGTCATCCACGAGGTGATGGGCCGCCATTCTGGCTGGCTGACGGCCGCCACCGCTCGCGCCTATCTCCAGCGCACCAGCGGCAACCAGTATGTCGATGGCCTGATGATGAACGCACATCTGAAGAGCATCGACGCCGTCTACCTTCCTGAGATGGCCTTCGACCTCGACGCTGAGGCCGCCCGTCTGAAGGAGAGCATGGACCGCAACGGCCACGCTACCGTCTTCGTCTCGGAAGGCGCCTGCCTCGACGCCATCGTCGCCGAGCGCGAAGCCGCCGGCGAGACCGTCAAGCGCGACGCCTTTGGCCATGTGAAGATCGACACGATCAATGTCGGCGCCTGGTTCCAGAAGCAGTTCGCCAATCTCTTGAACGCCGAGCGTTCCCTCGTGCAGAAATCGGGCTATTTCGCTCGCTCCGCGCCTGCCAACGGCGACGACCTCAGGCTGATCCAGAGCATGGTCGATCTCGCCGTCGAAAGCGCTCTCAATAAAATCTCCGGCGTCACCGGGCACGACGAAGGCCAGAACGGTAAATTGCGCACTATAGAATTCCCGCGCATCAAGGGCGGCAAGACTTTTGATCTTTCGACGGGATGGTTTGCCGAAGTCATGGACAATATAGGCCAGAAATACAAAGAAGCGTGATTGACGGATGGTTAATATGATGTCTTTGCTTATTCCTGAGGAATAGGAGGAGACACCATGTCACTTGAAGCTTGGCTCGCTTTTGCGGCTGCATCCGCCATCATGCTGGCCATACCGGGACCGACGATACTGCTCGTCGTTTCCTATGCGCTCGGTCATGGACGCAGGACGGCGTTTGCGACGGTGAGCGGCGTGGCGCTTGGTGACTTCACGGCGATGACGGCTTCTCTCTTCGGTCTCGGCGCCGTTCTGGCCGCCTCCGCGACCCTCTTCACCGTCTTGAAGTGGATCGGCGGCGCCTACCTGATCTGGCTGGGAATCAAGCTCTGGCGGGCTCCCATCATCGGCGAACCGGTTGCCGACAACGACAATCTGCCGGAGGAGAAGTCGCTCAAGATCTTCCTCCACGCCTATGTCGTCACCGCCCTCAATCCGAAGAGCATCATCTTCTTCGTCGCTTTCGTGCCGCAGTTCCTCAATCCGGCCCTGCCCTTTGTCGGGCAGATGGCGATCATGGAAGCGACCTTCCTTGTACTGGCGATCCTCAACGCCTCCACCTACGCTTTTCTCGCCCATACCGCGCGCGGATTGATTCGCAAGGCGAGCATCCAGCGCGCCGTAAACCGCACCGGAGGCACTCTGCTGATCGCTGCAGGTGCCGTAACGGCCGGGTATCGCCGTATTGCAGCCTAGAAATATTCCGTGGTTGCCGGAATGTCACGAATAGGTTAATGGGGTCACCAGGGCTTAAGGTTTTTAGTAACTTTTATACGCTGCCGGGGCGGCGCGATTTCACGAAAGTGGCGGAATGGTAGCGATCGGATTATGCGGCCTGAAACGCAGTCTTGTCGTTTCCACGATACTCTGCGGCATGATAACGGGATGTGCGAGCGTCGAATACACGTCCCAGGCCGAACTGACCGCTGTCCAGACCGTCGTGCCGATGCCGAAACCCGGCGAAGATGCAACACTCGCCGCGATCCCGACAGCCGAAGGTGCAGCCGTGGCCGACGCCACCATTCCCCAGGCATCATCCTCCTCCCTGACCGCAACGGCGATGCCGGCCGTGACAGCTTCTCAGCCTGGCGATCTTACAATGCAGCCGGCAGCCTATGCGCAGATCCCGCTGACGCCCGAGATGACGGCGATCCAGTCCGTCGTGCCGACGCCGCGTCCGGGAACGCCGGCACAGCCGACGACGCAGCTTGCCTTTGCCGCCACACCGCAGAACAGCGCGCTTGCAGCACTGGCCGCAGTCGACACCACGCCGCGCGCCAGCATGGACTACGGTTTCGACGAATCCGGGCCGATCGATCCGCCGACGGCGCCACCGATGTTCAGCGATGACGACAAAGACGATGCGCCGACGGTCGAGAAGAGCTTCGTCACCAAGCTCATCGCCAAATATTCGAAGCTCTACGAAATTCCCGAGACGCTGCTCCACCGCATCGTCCATCGCGAGAGCCGCTATAATCCGAAGGCCTACAACAAGCGCGGCTATTTCGGCCTCATGCAGATCAAGTACAACACCGCCAAGTCCATGGGTTATGACGGTGCCCCGGGTGGCCTCTTTGATGCCGAGACCAACATCAAATATGCCGCGAAATATCTGCGCGGCGCCTGGCTCGTCTCCGACAATAAGGAAGACGATGCGGTCCGCCTCTATGCGCGCGGCTATTATTACGACGCCAAGCGCAAGGGCATGACCGACATCGCCCAAGGAAATTATTGAAATCTGGAGATAACGGCTGAAGCCTATGGCAGCGGCTGAGCTTGTCGTTGCGATCCGGCCTGCTGCTGCGGCGCCCCCGATTGCGGCAGGTCCGCCAGGATCGCCTTCAGCAGCACCTGCGGCTGATAGTTGAGCCGGCTCGGCGTCAGGCCAAGTCTGACGACCACCAGATTGGCGGAAGGCACGATCGCCATGCTCTGCCCGTCATGCCCCGTCAGCCAGAACGTATCCTCCGGCAGCCCGGCCTCAGCGCTCGAGCCGTCGCCGGGGCCAGCCAGCCAGGCCTGGCCTTGCGTATACCGCCCATTCGAAGCCGTCGTTGGAGTGCGCATGGCGCCGACGAAACCCTCCGGCAACAGCCGCTGGCCATTCCAGACGCCGTCCTGGAGCAGGAACTGCCCGAAGCGCGCCCAGTCATGCGCCGTCGCATAGAGATAGGAGCTTCCGGCAAAGGTGCCGCGCGCATCGAGCTCGAACACGGCGCTCGTCATGCCGAGCGGCGAAAACAACGCATCGTGCGGATAAGAAAAGGCCGCCTGAGTATTGCCGACCCTGTCCATCCAGATGCGCGACAGCAGCACGGCCGTGCCACTCGAATAGCGGAAGCGTTGGCCGGGTGCGGCCTCCATCGGCGCATTGGCCGGCAGCGATACCATGTCGGGATTGAGGTAGAGCATGCGCGTCACATCGGCGACGTCGCCATAGTCCTCATTGAAGGCAAGGCCGCTCTCCATGCCAAGCAGGTCGGAAACCTTGATCCTGGCGCGCGCATCGTTCTTCCACTGCGCCAGCAGCTTATCATCGTCGAAGGAGATCTTGCCCCCGAGCATCAGCCGGCCGAGGATTGTCGCATTCACCGTCTTCGTCATCGACCAGCCGATCAGCGGCGTCTTCGCCGAGAAGCCGGGGCCATAGGCCTCAGTGACGATGCGGCCATCGCGCACCACCACGATCGCCCGCATTGCCGGGCCGGCAACTCCGGTATCGGCAAGCAGCGCGGCGATCTTTCCGTCCTGCCGATCGCCGGTGCCCTCACCCTCCGGCCATAATGCATCGTTCGCCTGCACCTTGGCCGGCGGATCGAAGGGCACCGCATTCGCCGCCGCCTCGAAATTGCCGTCCGGCACGCTCGTGCAGCCGAAAGCGCCGCGATAGAGCGCATAACTCGGCGCAAACAGCCCCATGAAGCGCGCCGTCACACGGTCGTTGTCGCGGTCGACGCTGACGCGCACCAGCCGCAGCAACGGATTTCCGGGCGCCTGGACATCGTCATGGAGCACATCCTCAGCCTCTCGGCCAGCAATGAAGACGTTGGAACAGACGATCTTGGCGGCATAACCGTCGCCGACGCGCAGCAATTCCGGCGGCCGGATGAAGAGCCAGGCGGCAGCAGCGATGACGACGAGAACGAGAAGGAGAGCGAGCGCCTTCAGGACACGCAGGACAAATCGCATGGCATTCCTCCCTGCCGGGAGAGAAGCAGGAATCGCACGCGCCGGAAAGGGGCCGGAACGAAGAAGGCTCGTCATTGCGATCACTTTCCCAGGAGTGCGGGCAATCGATTTTCGCGAGAGCAAACGATCGCTCTCCCAAGGAGGTCGAAGTCTCCGAAGAACGGTGCCCCACAGCCCGCGTCATCAAACTGTAGCAGAGGCGCGTTACACGCCCTGAACGCTAAAAAGGTGACAGACTCATGTCAGAATTTGCACCGGATGCCGGCTTCCGCAAGAACCGGAAACTCAAGGACGCCCTTCTCCGCCACAAGGCTTTTTCGAAGGATGGCTTTTCCGAGCGTCTCTTCGGCCTTCTCTTTTCCGGCCTCGTCTATCCGCAGATCTGGGAGGACCCGGATCTCGACATGCAGGCGATGGAGCTGAAGCCCAACCATCGCATCGTCACCATCGGTTCTGGCGGCTGCAACATGCTCGCCTATCTCTCCAAGGCGCCGGCCTCAATCGACGTCGTCGATCTCAACCCGCATCACATCGCCCTGAACCGCCTGAAGCTTGCCGCCTTCAAACACCTTCCCGGCCATGCCGATCTCGTCCGCTTCCTGGCGATGCCGAACGAGAAGTCGAACAGCCGCGCCTACGACCAGCATCTCGCCGCCCGCCTCGATGAGGCGACCCGCAGCTACTGGAACGGCCGCAAATTCGGCCGCCGCCGTGTCACCGTCTTCGACCGCAACATCTACGAAACCGGTCTGCTCGGCCGCTTCATCGGCGCGGCCCATCTTCTTGCCCGCCTGCATGGCGTCAAGCTGCGCGAGATGACCAAGACCCGCTCGATCCGCGAGCAGCGCCAGTTCTTCGACGAGCAGATCGCGCCGCTCTTCGAAAAGCCGGTCGTGCGCTGGATCACCGGTCGCAAGAGCTCGCTCTTCGGCCTCGGCATTCCGCCGCAGCAATATGACGAGCTCGCAAGCCTTGCGGCCGATCATTCGATCGCGCCGGTTTTGAAGCACCGCCTGGAAAAGCTCGCCTGTCATTTCCCGATGAGCGACAACTATTTCGCCTGGCAGGCCTTCGGCCGCCGCTACGGCACCGAAGCGGAAGGCCCGCTGCCGACCTATCTGAAGTCGGAGCACTATGAGGTGATCCGTGCCAACGTCGACCGCGTCAACGTCCACCACGCAAGCTTTACCGAGCTTCTCGCTCGCGAGCCGGCCGCCTCGCGCGACCGCTACATCCTGCTCGACGCACAGGACTGGATGACCGACGAGCAACTGAACGACGTCTGGACTGAAATCACCCGCACGGCGCGCGAAGGCGCCCGCGTGATCTTCCGCACCGCCGCAGAAAAAAGCATTATCGAAGGCCGCCTGGCGCCTGTGATCCGCGACCAGTGGGATTACTTCGAGGAGAAGTCGCGTGAACTGACCGCGCTCGATCGTTCGGCAATCTACGGCGGCTTCCACATTTACGGGAAGAAGGCGTGAGCAAGGTCGGCACTGAGGCGGCAGGAAAGAGCAATGAACATGCCAGCCTGATGGATGGCATGTACCGCTACCAGCGGCACATCTACGACCTGACCCGCAAATATTACCTTCTCGGCCGCGACAGCACGATCCGCAATCTCGACGTGCCCGAAGGCGGCACTCTGCTTGAAGTCGGCTGCGGCACCGGGCGCAACATGGCCTTCGCCCACAGGCATTTCCCGACCGCCAAACTGTTCGGCCTCGACATTTCACAGGAAATGCTGATTTCGGCGCGCAAGACCTTCGCCACCAAGGCGACGATCCCGGAATTCCGCGTCGCCGATGCCACGGCGTTCACACCGCGCGAATTCGGCGTCAGCGGCTTCGACCGCATCCTGATTTCCTATGCCTTGTCGATGATCCCGGACTGGGAGCGCGCCGTCGATGCATCGATCGCCGCACTCAATCCCGGCGGCCAGCTGCACATCGTCGATTTCGGCCAGCAAGAAGGTTTGCCGGGCTGGTTCCGGCGCATGCTGCAGTCCTGGCTTGCGAAATTCCACGTCACCCCGCGCGCCGATCTGCGTGAGGTTCTGGAAGCGCAAGCCCATGAAAACAACGCGATATTGTTGTTCGATACCGTCGGCGGCGGTTATGCCTGGCGGGCCGCCATTATCAGCAAGCGCTTATAATTCGCTTGAAACTAACCGATTTTTTACGTTGATATGGTGAAAAGAGGATTATTCCTCTGCTGGGCTCGTCATCTTCGAAGGTCAGGCTGTGGGGCAAAGAGATCATTCGAGTTACGACAGGACGCCCATGCGCCGGTTTTTGTTTTGCGTTTTGCCCCTGGCCATCCTGCTGGCCGGCTGCAGCTCTTCCGGTCATGACTATCTCGAAACGGCGTCGATCAAACCGAAGACACGCTTCAAGGATACCGATCCGCAGGATTTCGGGGCGAAGCATCCGCAGGAGAACGCGATCCACGGCATCGACATCTCCAAATGGCAGGGCGATATCGACTGGGGCACGGTGAAGAATTCCGGAGTGGCCTTTGCCTTCATCAAGGCGACGGAAGGCAAGGACAGGGTCGATCCGCGTTTCGACGAATACTGGCGCGAGGCCCGCGCCGCCGGCATCCCGCACGCTCCCTATCATTTCTATTATTTCTGCTCCTCCGCCGACGAGCAGGCCGACTGGTTCATCCGCAATGTGCCGAAGGAGGCCATGCGCCTGCCGCCGGTGCTTGACGTCGAATGGAACGCCGAATCGAAGACTTGCCGCTACCGCCCCGACGCTGAAACGGTGCGTGCCGCAATGCAGCGTTTCATGGATCGGCTGGAGGCCTATTACGGCAAGCGCCCGATCATCTATACCTCGGTGGATTTCCATCGTGACAATCTCGCCGGCTACTTCCAGGATTATCATTTCTGGGTCCGTTCAGTGGCAAAACATCCCGAGGTGACCTACTCCGACCGCCGCTGGGCCTTCTGGCAATATACCTCGACCGGCGTTATTCCCGGCATCAATGGTCCCACAGATATCAATGTCTTCGCCGGCAGCGCAAAGAACTGGAACAATTGGGTCGCGGCCGTTTCCAAGGATAGAAATTCTTAGTAACGTCTTGCGATGTTTCTTGCTTCCGTCACATTCGTCTGTGAAAGCGACGGCAATCTGTTTGATATAAGGACCGCATCCATGCACCGCTCGCTCACAAGCCGCTCTGCACTCGCTCTTCTGTTTGCCCTCGCCCTCGCAGGCGGCGCGGCCGCCCAGCAGGCGCCAGACGCAGCCCCGGTAGCGCCCTGCGGCGGCGATCTGTCAGCCTTCCTCGACGGCGTCAAGAAAGATGCGGTCGCAGCCGGCGCAAGTGCGGCAGCCGCCGACGAGGCCTTCGCCGGCGCCGAGATCGACCCCAAGATCCTGAGCCGTGATCGCGCTCAGGGCGTCTTCAAGCAGACCTTCCTCGAATTCTCCCAGCGCACCGTCAGCCAGGCCCGCCTCGACATCGGCCGCCAGAAGATGAAGCAATATGCCGACGTCTTTGCTCGCGCCGAGCAGGAGTTCGGCGTACCGCCGGGCGTCATCACCGCCTTCTGGGCGATGGAAACCGATTTCGGCGCCGTCCAGGGCGATTTCAACACCCGCAACGCCCTGGTGACGCTGTCGCATGACTGCCGCCGCCCGGAACTCTTCCGCCCGCAACTGATCGCCCTCGTCGAGATGGTTCAGCACGGCGACCTCGACCCCGCCACCAATACCGGCGCTTGGGCCGGCGAGATCGGCCAGGTGCAGATGCTGCCGCGCGACATCGTTGCCTATGGCATGGATGGCGACGGTGACGGTCATATCCGCCTGAAGCAAAGCAGCCCGGACGCCATCCTGACGGCGGCGAAATTCATCCAGCATCTCGGCTTCGAGCGCGGCCAGCCCTGGCTGCAGGAAGTGACTCTGCCCGATAATCTGCCCTGGGAAAAATCCGGCCTCGGCGGCACGATGAAAGCGGGAGAGTGGTTCGCGCTCGGCGTCAAGCCGCGCGACGGCAATACCGCATTCGGCAACCTCGAAGGCGACCTCGTTCTGCCGCAGGGCCGCATGGGGCCGGCCTTCATCGCCTATCCCAATTTCAAGATCTATCTCGAATGGAACAAGTCGTTCATCTACACGACCTCGGCTGCCTATTTCGGGACGCGTCTTTCGGGCGCCGAGCCCTATCTCAAGGGCGTGCCGGAACAGGGGCTCGCCAGCGACCAGATGAAGGCGCTGCAGACCAAGCTGCAGTCGCTTGGCCATGATGTCGGCGAGATCGACGGCATCCTCGGCTCCGGCACGCGTGTCGCGATCCAGAAGGAACAGCAGCGCCTCGGCATGCCCGCCGATGGCTGGGCGACGCCTGCCCTTCTCAACGCTCTCTGATCTCCGCTGACTTTTTACCGCCGCCCGCTTCGCAAGAAACGGGTGGCGCGATCCGCTGCTTGCGCTAAAGGATCAAGTCGAAATCCGGTGCCGGCTCTCGGCAAGACGAGCGGCTCACGGTGGAGGAAGCGACGTGGACAGCAGGATGAATGCTTGGACCTGGGGCCTGCTGGTCCTGCTCGGCCTGATCTGGGGCGGCTCCTTCTTCTTTGCCCGCATCGCCGTCCAGCATGTGCCGCCGCTGACCCTCGTCTTCTTCAGGCTGCTGCTCGCGGCGCTGGCGCTGCATATCTATATCGCCGGCCGTTTCGACTTCTATGCGATCCTCAAGGCCCGCTGGCGCGAATTCCTGATCCTCGGGCTCATCAACAATGCCCTGCCGCACGCGCTGATCTTCTTCGGCCAGACCCGCATCGGCGCCGGTCTTGCGGCGATCCTGAATGCGACGACACCGATCTGGACCGTGCTGATCGCCAACTACTTCACCTCAGACGAAAAGCTGTCGCCGGCAAAGATCGCCGGCTGCCTCGTTGGCCTGATCGGAACGATCGTGCTGATCGGACCCGGCATGTCGGCCGGCGGTGAAGCCCCGCTCTGGGCACTGCTTCTTCCCGTGCTTGCCGCCATCTCCTATGGCTTCGCCGCCACTTACGGCAAACGCTTCAAGGATGTTCCTGCCCCTGTCACCGCAGCCGGCCAGTTGACCGCCTCCTCGCTGATTGCGCTGCCGCTGTCGCTGCTGACCGATCGTCCCTGGGCGCTTGCCGCACCGCCGCTGGATGCGCTCCTGGCCATCCTGGCGCTGGCGCTACTGTCGACGGCCTTCGGCTACATCCTCTATTTCCGGATCATGGCGACCGCCGGCGCCACCAACGCCTCGCTCGTCACGCTGCTGGTGCCGCCGAGCGCCATTCTTCTCGGCGTGCTTTTCCTCGGCGAAAGGCTCGCACTTGGCGAATTGGCCGGCATGGGGCTGATCGGTTTCGGCCTCATCATTCTCGATGGCCGCGCCTATCGCCTACTGGCGAAAGCTGTTTGAACCGGTTGCGAATTTCGTATGTTTTCAACCGGTTGCCGATCCGCCATGTTTTAGGCGCACAGGTAAATCCACAATCGCCTGATTTAACGGCATGTTAAATTGTGTGAACAAAAAACTGTTGAAAATTATCTATTTATTTCAAAGGCTTGCAAGCGCACCATTCGACTTATCCACCGAACCGTTCTGCAGCGCAGCATAAGATCTGCTTCCCAACCGACATATTTCAGACATATTATCGGCCGGTTAACGCGAGGAGACAGACATGGGACTCACGCAATCCTTGAATGTTCTGTTGGTCAGTGCTGCGTTTGCTTTCGTCTTGTCCATGCTCTTCATCTGAGCCGGCCGACGAAAGTGTGACGACTGATAGTGCCTGAACTCCTGAATAGCTGATCAATCCGCCAACGAAAAAGCGCATGTCCCGCCCGACATGCGCTTTTCACTTTTACAGCGCCGCGCGTCTTTCAGACGCGCAAAGATCAGGCGGCTGCGCCCGCACTTTTTGCCGCCGGACGGGAGAGGCCGAGATTGTCGAGCACGGCGGAAACCAGCGGCGCGCGGTTCATCGTATAGAGATGGAAATCATGGATGCCACGCCGGACGAGATCCTCGATCTGTTCGGCGGCGACCTCGGCGGCGACCTTCGCCCGCTCCTCGGGCTTGTCGTCGAATCCTGCAAAGCGTTCGTCGAGGAAGGCGGGGATGATTGTGCCGCAGGCCCCGGCGAAGCGTTTCAGCTGCGTCAGGTTCTGGATCGGCATGATGCCGGGCACAACGGGGATCGAGATGCCGGCGCCGCGCACCCGTTCCAGGTAGCGCTCGAAATTGTCGTTGTCGAAGAAGAATTGCGTCAGCGCCCGGTCGGCGCCATTGTCGGCCTTGCGCTTCAGCATGTCGATATCGGCCGCCGTATCGCGGCTCTCCGGGTGTTTTTCCGGATAGGCGGAGACCGAAATCTCGAAATCGCCAATTTCCTTGAGGCCGGCCACCAGCTCCGCGGCATTGGCATAACCGCCTGGATGCGGCTGGTAGGGCGCGCCGGCGCCGCCTGGCGCATCGCCGCGCAGCGCCACGAAATGCGTCACGCCGGCTTTGCGGAAGGTGTCGACCACCTGGTGCGTCTCTTCCTTCGTCGCACCGACGCAAGTGAGATGCGAAGCAGTGGCAAGCGGCGTCTGCGACAGGAACCGCGTGACGGTGGAAAGTGTCGGCGCTTTGGTGGTGCCGCCGGCGCCATAGGTCACCGACACGAAATCCGGGTCCCAGTCCTGCAACTGGCCGACGGCGTGCCAGAGCTGGCCTTCCATCTCCTCCGATTTAGGCGGAAAGAATTCGAAAGAGACTCTAATGTCGTTGCGGTCGCGTGCTTCGTTTTTCAAAGCCATGTTATACCCTCCCGGCAAATGTAGGTTCAGCGCCCTCGCTCGTCTGCGAAGCCATCAGGCGCCTCGGATCGCGCGCGAGCCAGACGGTGACCGTCAAGCCTTGCCCGCTTTGCTGACCCGGATGAAGATCGACGGCCTGCTCGACGTCGAGCCCGGCCTTGCGCAGCCAGTCGGACATCGCCTGGTGCGAAAAGCCGAGACGGACATGCGCATGCTCGTCGCGGAGATATTCGAGCGTGTGCGGCGCCAGGTCGATGACCACGAGCCGACCGCCCGGCCGGAGCATGCGCGCCGCTTCCGTGATCGCAATTTCCGGCTGATCGAAGAAATGCAGCACCTGATGGATCGTCACCAAGTCGAAATCCTGTCCCTCGAACGGCAGGTTCAGGATATCGGCGTGGCGCACGGTGGCCTTGGTGATGCGGGACTTGTCGAGATTGGCGCGCGCCACGCTCAGCATGTCACGGCTGGCATCGACGCCGATCGCCCGGCGGTAGAGGCCGGACAGAAGCTCGAGGATGCGGCCGGTGCCGGTGCCGAGATCAAGCAGAGAATCGATCGGCTGGTTACCGAGCAGCCGGATGACGGCAGCGTCGACCTCCTCATCAGCCGCATGCAGGCGGCGAAGCTCGTCCCATTCGGCCGCGTTGCGGCTGAAATAGGCCTGCGCCCGCTCGGCGCGCTGACGCTTGACTTGCGACAGCCGCTCGCCATCGCGAAGGATGGTCGGATCGTTCTCGGAGACATGCTTGAGCAGGGCCCGCACCAGCATGGCCGCCTTGCCATCCTGCTTCAGACGGAAATAGGCCCAAGCGCCCTCCTGATATCGTTCGATCAGTTCGGCTTCGCCGAGCAGCTTCAGATGGCGGGAGATGCGCGGCTGGGACTGGCCGAGAATTTCGGTAAGATCGGTGACCGTCAGGTCGCCGCCGTCAAGAAGCGCCAGAAGACGCAGGCGCGTGGGCTCGCCGGCCGCCTTCAAGACGTCCACCAGCGCATCCAGTCCAAGCTTCAACGGTTCGCTCATCTCTAATCCAATCAAGACATAAAGATATCTTTATGTGATTTGAAAAGCAGTGGCAAGCAGCAATTCGCTCTCTCCACGAAATTGCCTGCTCAGATTGCGACAGAGCCCGACATCAAAAAGCCCCAGCGAATGAACTGAACCCCGAGGTTGGATGTCCAACTTTCGGGGTCAGTTCAGAACCGGGGCTCTCACAAACGAAAAATGGGTGAAATCAGCGTGTCAGACGCTTATGGGCCTGGCTGCCCGGGTTGAGGGCGTCGGGGCCGAGACGACGAACCTTGTCCTGTTCATAATCCTCGAAGTTGCCTTCGAACCATTCGACATGGCCGTCGCCTTCGAAAGCCAGAATATGCGTCGCCAGCCGGTCGAGGAACATGCGATCATGGCTGATGATGATGGCGCAGCCGGCGAAGTTTTCCAGCGCGTTTTCAAGGGCACCCAGCGTTTCCGTATCGAGGTCGTTGGTCGGTTCGTCGAGCAGCAGAACGTTGCCGCCGGCCTTCAGCATCTTGGCAAGGTGAACGCGGTTGCGCTGACCACCGGAGAGATTGCCGACCTTCTGCTGCTGATCGCCGCCCTTGAAGTTGAAGGCGCCGCAATAGGCGCGGGAGTTCATGTCGAACTTGCCGAGCTTGATGATTTCGGCGCCGCCGGAAATTTCCTCCCAGACCGTCTTGTCGGCCGCAAGGGTGTCACGGCTCTGGTCGACATAACCGAGATGCACGGTTTCGCCGATGCGGATCGAACCCCCATCCGGCTTTTCCTGGCCGGTGATCATCCTGAATAGCGTCGTCTTGCCGGCGCCATTCGGGCCGATGATACCGACGATGCCGCCGGGCGGCAGCTTGATCGACAGGTCGTTGATCAGGGTGCGGCCCTCGAAGCCCTTGGTGACGCCCTCCATCTCGATGACCACCTGGCCGAGGCGCTCGCTGACCGGGATGATGATCTGCGCGTCGCCGGGACGCTGCTTCTCGGCGGCATCCACCAACTGCTCGTAGGACTTGATACGGGCCTTGGACTTGGCCTGACGGGCCTTCGGGCTGGAAGCGATCCATTCCTGTTCGCGGCTGATCGCCTTCTGGCGCGATGCGTCTTCGCGGCTTTCCTGCAGCATGCGCTTGGCTTTCGCCTGCAGGTAGGCCGAATAGTTGCCCTCGTAAGGAATGCCACGGCCGCGGTCGAGTTCGAGGATCCATCCGGTGACGTTGTCCAGGAAGTAGCGATCGTGGGTAATCATCATCACGGCGCCCGGATAGTCGCGTAGATGTTTTTCGAGCCAGGCGATGGTTTCGGCGTCCAGGTGGTTGGTCGGTTCGTCGAGCAGCAGCAGGTCCGGCTGCGAAAGCAGCAGGCGGCAGAGCGCGACACGGCGTCGCTCACCACCCGAAAGGCTGGTGACATCGGCGTCGCGCGGCGGGCAGCGCAGCGCTTCCATCGCCATTTCGACCTGGCTTTCCAGATCCCAGAGGTTCTGGCTATCGATGACGTCCTGAAGCTTGGCGCCCTCTTCCGCCGTCTCGTCGGAATAGTTCATCATCAATTCATTGTAGCGATCGAGGACAGCCGTCTTCGAGGCAACGCCTTCCATGACGTTCTCGAACACCGTCTTGTTTGCATCGAGATGCGGCTCCTGCTCCAGATAGCCGACGGTCGCACCTTCGGCGAGCCAGGCTTCGCCGGTATACTCCTTGTCTTGGCCTGCGATGATGCGCAGCACGGTGGATTTACCCGCGCCGTTCGGACCAAGGATACCGATCTTGGCATCCGGGTAGAACGAAAGGTGGATATTCTCCAGGATCTTCTTGTTGCCATAGGCCTTGTTAAGGCCGGACATATGATAGATGAACTGACGTGCCATGCTGCGCTGCTCCGGGCGGGAAACTTCGATTGTGCCGCTATGTAGGCGAAACAGCGCCTGCGGGCAACGCCGAAACCCGGTTTACTCAGGATTTCCGGTCAAAAGCCCGCAGCGTCGACGACGCCCTCGTCGCAGCCGAACGACGTTTTTCCCGCACCCTGGATCAGATCGGCGAGGCCCGTACTTTTCGCCGATGCCGCCCCGGCGGCTTCCGAAAGCCCGATCGTCAGCTCGCTGATCAGCCTGACATTGCCGGCCCGTCGGCAGCTCATCTTGACGCGGTCGCCGGCGCCCGGCCCGAAACTCTTGTCGAAAGCCGCCTTGATCGCGTCGGCCTTGACCGGCTTGCCGATGTTGGCAGCGAAGAGATCGCGCACGGCCGACGCGTTCAGTGCGCCCACCAGATGCACGCCGACACCGAAATAGTCGTCGGCGCTCATCTTCGTGCAGGTGCCATGCTTCACCCATTCATGCCGTTCCAGGCCGGATTCCGTGCCGGGCATCGCCTTTGCCAGCGCCGTCTTCGTCTCGGCCGCAAGCGTGACCTCCGGCAGCTTGTTCCAGTCGCCATCCTTGTCGGCGGTCTTCTGCTCGGCGCTCACCCCGCAATAATCCTCCCGCATCGGCCAGAGCCCGTGCAACGAGAAGTTCGTCGCGTCGGGGCGCTCGCCGGTCTGGCTTGCGCATTCGGCCTTCTTCTGGTTCGTCTGGCAAAAGGCCGGCTGCCAGCTCGCCGCCAGAATGAAGCGGGTGCGCCCGCCAGCCTCCTGCGCCACGGCGGCGCCGGCAACAACCATCGACAAGGCAATCGTCAAGGTACGCAACTGCATGCTGCTCATTTCAACCCCCAAAAAAAGAACAATACAGGAACAAATAAGCACGAAGATCGAAAGGCCGCAACCCTGAATCGCAACAGGGCCGCAATTTATTGTCGGATAATCAAGCACCCATGTTGCAATTGCCCAGCGATCTGGTCTGTTGCCGCCGGGAGGATCCATATGTTTGCTGAAACGCAAAGGCTGGCCGTGCCTGGGGCGTCGCTGGCCTATCACCATGCCAAGGCCGAAGCTGCAGCTCGTGGCATCCTGTTGATATCGCACGGCTTGGCCGAACATTCGAAACGATACCGCTCCTTTGCCGAGGCGATGGCGGCGCGCGGCTATCACGTCTATGCCCATGATCACCGAGGCCACGGCGAGACGACGGCACCCGATGCGCCGATCGGTCGCTTTGCCTGGCGGGGTGGAGTCGAAAAGGTGGCCGGCGACGTCATCGCTATGCGCGGTTATGCGGCCTCCCGCCATCCCGGCCTGCCTGTGATCCTCTTCGGCCATTCGATGGGCGGCCTCATCGCCCTCAACGCTGCCGTCACGGCTCCGGCCGACTTCGACGCCGTCGCGATCTGGAATTCGAATTTCGCCGTCGGCCTTGCCGGCCGCGCCGCCCAGGCGATCCTGCTTGCCGAGCGCATGCTGAAGGGCTCCGACGTGCCGAGCGGCCTGCTGCCGAAGCTTACCTTCGGCACCTGGGGCAAATCCATTCCCGGCCGCCGCACCGAGTTCGACTGGCTGTCGCGTCTTCCCGATGAAGTCGACAAGTATGTCACCGATCCGCTCTGCGGCTTCGACGCCTCAGTCTCTCTCTGGCTCGATCTCTTCGAGCTGACCTTCCGCGCGCCGCAGAAAATCCACCTCGACCGGCTGCCGCGGGACATGCCGATCCATCTCGTCGGAGGCGGGGAGGATCCTGCGACGGAGCGTGGAAAAGCCCTGCTCTGGCTGTCAAACCATTTGAAAGGGCAAGGCTTCTCCCGTATCAGCACTGAGATATATCAGGACATGCGTCACGAAACACTAAATGAGATCGGCGCGGATGCGGCGATCGCAGCCTTCGCGGACTGGTGCGACAGGGCCGTCGCAGGATCCTGAGCGACCAATATCCTGACAGGGATTTCATCATGAACAGCACCTCCGCCCGCCCTGTTTCGTCCGCCTCCGACGTGACGATGGGGCTTGCGCTGATGTTTATCTCGGTGATGTTCTCGCCGATCATCGATATCTTCGCCAAGCTCGCCATCCTCACCGTCCCGTCCGCCGAAATCACCGCCGCCCGCTTCGCCGTGCAAGCGCTCTGCATGCTGCCAATCGTCGTGTGGCGGCGCAGCTTCGCCGATTTTTCCTGGCGCCAGAGCCTGTTCCACGCGATCCGCGGCGCGATCATCACGATCTCGATGATCTCCTTTGTCACTACGCTGAAATACATGGCGGTCGCTGACGCAATAGCGATCTTCTTCGTCGAACCGATCATGTTGACGATCCTCGGCGGTATCTTCCTGAAGGAGATGATCGGTTGGCGGCGTTACACGGCCTGCGGCGTCGGCTTCTTCGGAGCGATGCTGATCATCCAGCCGAGTTTCGAAGAGGTCGGCTACATCGCTCTTCTGCCTGTCGTCAGCGCCTTCTGTATTGCGATCTTCGTGCTGATGACCCGCGTGCTCTCGCATAGGGAAGATCCCTGGTCGATGCAGTTCCAGATGGGCATCTGGGGCCTGCTCTTCTGCATCATCCTGCTTTATCTCAGCCGGGGAACCGGCTCCGACATCTTCGATCCGGTCATGCCGGAAGGCCGCGCCTGGTTCTATCTCGCCGGCGTCGGCGCCATGGCCGCGATATCGGGCATCCTTGGCGTCTATGCTTATCGCGCAGCACCGGCTTCAACGCTGGCGCCGCTGCAATATTTCGAGATCGTCTCGGCAACGATCTTCGCCTGGCTGGTCTTCGGCGACTTCCCGAACGCGCTCAAATGGCTCGGCATCATAATCATCATGGCGTCTGGCTTCTATATCCTCTGGCGCGAGCGGCGCTTTGCATCGAAACCGGTATCCGATACATCAGAGGCGACGTGGACGCCGTAAATCTAGAATGAGAGTACAATTCCGAAAACCGCTCACACTTTTCGGCACTATGCTCTGAACCTGCCGGAGGAACATGACGGAGACCGTGACGAAAAAACCGCCGCTTGCCGGCATCCGGGTGATCGAGCTTGCCCGCGTGCTCGCCGGCCCCTGGGCGGGACAGATGCTCGCCGATCTCGGCGCCGACGTCATCAAGGTCGAAAATCCAGACGGCGGCGACGATACGCGCCAATGGGGGCCACCTTTCGTCGAGGGCGCCGACGGCAATAACCTCTCGGCCGCCTATTACCACGCCGCCAATCGCGGCAAGCGCTCCGTCACCGCCGACCTGAAGAGCGCCGAAGGCCAGGATCTCGTCCGCCGCCTCGTCTCCACCGCCGATGTGGTGATCGAGAATTTCAAAGTCGGCGGCCTCGTCAAATACGGGCTCGATTATGACAGCCTGCGCAAGCTGAACCCGAAGCTCGTCTATTGCTCGATCACCGGCTTCGGCCAGAACGGCCCTTACGCCAGTTTCGCCGGCTACGATTACATCGTCCAGGGCATGTCCGGCTTCATGTCGATCACCGGTGAGCCGGACGGCCAGCCGATGAAGGCAGGTGTTGCCATCGCCGATATCTTCACCGGCATCTATGCCGTCTCGGCGATCGAAGCCGCCCTGATCCACGCCCTGAAGTCAGGCGAAGGCCAGTTGGTCGACATGGCCCTGCTCGATGTCCAATCGGCCGTGCTCGCCAACCAGAACATGAATTACCTGGTTTCCGGCGAGGCGCCGACCCGCCTCGGCAACGCCCATCCCAATATCTCGCCCTATGAGGTCGTGCCGACGGCTGACGGGTATCTCATTCTCGCAGTTGGAAATGACGGCCAGTTCCGCCGCCTCTGCACCATCCTCGGCCTGGAGACCATCGCCGGTGACGAGCGTTTCGCCACCAACAAGGCCCGCGTCGGCAATCGCGGCGAAGTGCACCGCCTCGTCTGCACCGAGACGGTGAAATGGCAGAAGGCGGATCTGCTGAAGGCGTGCGAGGAGAATGCGGTTCCATCAGGCGCAATCAATACGATCGAGGAAATGTTCGCCCATCCGCAGGTGCGGGCCCGCGGCCTGCGCATCGACCTTGAGGATGCCGCCGGCACCCTGATCCCCGGTGTCAGGACGCCCGTGGTGCTGTCGGAGACGCCGCTACATTACGTCAGGCCGAGCCCGCGTCTCGGCGAACACCAGGCAGAAATTCTGGCGGAACTCGCCGAGCGCGAGAGGAAGGCATCGTCATGAAGAAGGCATCGTCATGAAGAAGACGGGCGGAGAACTGATCGTCGAGGCGCTGAAGGCGAACGGCGTCAAGCGTCTCTCCTGCGTGCCCGGCGAGAGCTTCCTTGCTGTGCTCGACGCGTTGCGCGACAGCGATATCGACGTCCTCGTCTGCCGCCAGGAGGGCGGAGCGGCGATGATGGCGGACTGCTGGGGCAGGCTGACCGGCGAACCCGGCATCTGCATGGTGACCCGCGGCCCTGGCGCCACCAACGCCTCCGCCGGCCTGCATATATCAAGGCAGGACTCGATCCCGATGATCCTGTTCATCGGCCAGGTGCAGCGGGAAGCACGCGAGCGCGAGGCCTTCCAGGAGGTCGAATTCCGCCGCGCCTTCACCGAATTCGCCAAATGGGTGGGCGAGATCGACGATGCCGCCCGCATTCCCGAGTTCGTCACCCGCGCCTTTGCGGTCGCAACCTCCGGCCGTCCCGGCCCTGTCGTGCTGACGCTGCCGGAGGACATGCTGCGCGATGAGGTCGAAGCACCCCGCGCCAGGCATTATGCCACCGTCGAGGCCCATCCCGGCCGCCGCCAGATCGACGATCTCTATGTAAGACTGCTGAAGGCCGAGCGTCCGATGGTGATCCTTGGCGGCACGCGCTGGGATGCCGATGCAGTCGCCGATTTTCAGAGCTTCGCCGAACGTTTCCACCTGCCTGTCGGCTGCTCCTTCCGTCGGCAGATGCTGTTCGATCATCTCCATCCCTGCTACGCCGGCGATGTCGGCATCGGCATCAATCCGGCGCTGGCAAAGGCGATCAAGGAGAGCGACCTGCTGATCCTGCTTGGCAGCCGCATGTCGGAAATGCCGTCCTCGTCCTATACGCTGATCGATATCCCCTACCCCCAGCAATCGCTGGTGCATATCTATCCCGACCCTTCCGAGCTCGGCCGCATCTACCGTCCGGATCTTGCCATTTGCGCCGCACCTAGCGATTTCGTCGCCGCACTCGCCGATCTGGAAGCGCCGGCCAAGCCACATTGGACCGAGCGCACCGCGCGCCTGCACCAGGCCTATCTCGCCTGGTCGAAGCCGCCCTTGAGCGGACCGGGCGCCGTCCATATGGGGCCGATCATGGAATGGCTGGAGGCCAATACCGGGCCGCAGACAATCTTCACCAACGGTGCGGGCAACTACGCCACCTGGGTGCACCGCTTCCATCGTTTTCGCCGCTTCAACACTCAGGCCGCCCCCACCTCCGGGTCAATGGGTTACGGCCTGCCGGCGGCGGTGGCCGCCAAGCGGCTGTTTCCCGAGCGCGAGGTTATCTGCTTTGCCGGCGACGGCTGCTTCCTGATGCACGGCCAGGAATTCGCCACCGCCATCCGCTATGGCCTGCCGATCATCGCAGTCGTCGTCAACAATGGCATCTACGGCACGATCCGCATGCATCAGGAGCGCGAATATCCCGGCCGCGTCAGCAGCACCGACCTGACCAATCCCGACTTCGCAGCCCTTGCCCGCGCCTATGGCGGCCACGGCGAGACGGTGGAAACGACGGCGGATTTCGCCCCGGCCTTTGAGCGGGCACGCGCCAGCGGCAAGCCGGCAATCATCGAGGTCAAGCTCGATCCCGAAGCGATCACGCCGACACGCACGCTCTCCGAAATCGCGCAAACAAAAAGCCGGTGAGCACGCGTAGCGCTCACCGGCTTCAGGCAAACGAAATGGTGCGACTTAGAACGGTTCAGCTTTTCATAGAAGCGCAGAGCCGCTCTAAACTTTTGTTTTTGCGCACTTCCGGACGGAAAACCGCTCGCACTTTTCCTGGAGTTGCTTTAGTCGAGTGCCGCCGTAATGATGAACTCGACCTTGTATTTCGGCGCAGCGAGCTTGGCTTCGCTGGTGGCGCGGGCCGGCGGATTGGCCGGATCGATCCAGCCTTCCCAGACGGCGTTCATCTCGGCGAAATCGGCGATATCGGACAGGTAGATGATCGTCTGCAGGATCTTCGACTTGCTGCTGCCTGATGCAGCCAGCAGGCGGTCGACTTCGCCAAGGGAGGACTTGCACTGATCGGTGACGCTTTCGCCCTCGCCGACCTGGCCTGCGAGATAGACCGTGTTGCCGTGAATGACGGCGCCGCTCATGCGCGAGCCGACGTCGATACGCTTGATGCTCATTATAGTCTCCTGAGTGAATGGCAGGTGGCGGCGCTGAGGTTCAACGCCGCAAAATCGGCCCCGGAACGGGCTCAACTACGGATATGGTGGGTCTTCTGGTAAATCGCCGTCGAGCGTGCGCCAGAGCGGCAATAGCCGAGCATTGGCCGCGGGAATTCATCGAGCGCGTCGACCATGCCCTGTACGGCTTCCTCGGTCACGCCCATCGGTCCAACCGGCACATGGGCGATCTCGAGGCCGAGCTCCCTGGCGCGCGCCTCAATGACGGAGAACGACGTCTGGTCGGGATTTTCGTGGTCGGGACGGTGGCAGACGATCGATTTGAACCCCAGCGCCTTGATCTCGTCGAGCTCCTCCAGCGTGATCTGGCCTGAAACCGAATATTCATCGTCGATCTGGCGAATATCCATCGTCTTGTCTCCTCAAAAATCGTGGGTTGAAGGTCTACGACGGAGGTCTGCCAGCGTCAACAACACTTCGCTCATAGGAAAGCAAAGGTTAGCGCATAGCTGCGGCTCTCGCCTGGCGCCAGCATGTGGAACTCGCCGGCTGCCTGAAGCTCGTCGCGCGATATCCAGCGATGCGAAACCGGCTCGATGCCGATGATATCGGCGGGCGCCTTCTGGTTCCGCCAGACCTGCAGATGGGGCAGCGTGTCGGCGCGGAAGCGCACGCGCAGCGTCCTGCCGCCGATTGCGGCGATCGGTCCGAGGCGGACCTCCGCAAAACCCTCCTCCGCAGCCGGCGCCGCGACGCAGAAGATGCCACCCGGCTCCTCCCCGAATGCCCAGGGGAAACCGCCATTCTCCAGCATCTGGCCTTCAAGCCGTGTGCCCTCGTCCAGCCATTTAGCGCCAGTGTTCATGTGATACATCAGGAAGGTCGGCACCGTCCGATCGCTCGTATTGACGACCCGATCCTCGAGCCGCACCTCGCCGGTCGCCCCATCGATCTGCCACAGCCGCTCGATGCGCTGTGGCAATCCTTCGATGGTGGTGATGTCGATATCGGCGCGGCATTCGGCGTTGCCATTCTCGAATTTCGTCCACAGCACCTTTGCCGCATGGCCGGCGGCCGATCCGTGCAGCGGATAGACCTTGCCATCATCCCGGCCCGGGATCGGCTGGCGGTGGCGGATATGATCCGGCCCGCAGGTGAAGAGAAAGCCCTCGAGCGAGTGATCGATTCGCGTATCACCGTCGTCGGGAATGGCGCGTTTCGGCGCGATGTCGACGCCGTCGACGATACATCCGCCGATATCCAGCACCGATGTTTCGTCCAGCATCAGGCGCGGCCCGCTTGCGGCGGCAAATTCGATCATCACAGTCTCCTCGGGGAATTGTCGCTTTTAGAGCCCGTGCGTCCTTTCGGACGCACAAAGGACGCTAACACTTTGAATCGACGCATCCTACTCTCCGAAAATCCAATCCGATTTTCGGAGAGTAGGATGCGCTAGCGTTAGGTTTTGCGTCGCCATTCGTCAATCGGCGTCGTCTCCATCTTGTGCATTTGCAGCAATCGTGGATTTTGCGGAACTGCCACAAGGACGCAAACGTTTATGAGTAAAAGGAAATCTTAGTGATTTTCATATTTTGTTCAGTACGCTTTCATAAATTCCATACTAGCGTCAAAATTCGCAGGTGTGTGTCTGCCAGTCACTGTTCGAGGTATGAGACGTGAATCGCTTTTTGAAGTCGGCCTTTTGCTTCGCGGCCGTCCTGGCTGCCCTTGCTGCTACAGCGCCGGAGGCAGGCGCACAGCAGTTCCGCGATCGCCGCCAGAGCGATATCGTGCTTGTGACGCCAAGCGGCGAAATCCTCGATTATGTTCCAGCTGGCTATATCTACGCCCGCGACCGTAGCGGCAATCGCGTGCTGATCGACGACTATGGCAATGTCGTCGCCACCGAAATGCGCGCCCGCGGCTACTATCCGCCGCGGCCCGGCCCGCGGGAAGTCTATAACGACCAGTACGGCAACGATCCCTATTATCCCGACAACAATCCCGATGGCGATACACGTTATTCCGAGCGCGGCGCCGTCACCGGCGGTATTCCGCGCGATGCGGCGATCGAACGTCAGCCGCTCGGCGACGAGCCCTATCCCGATGACAACAGCATCGGCAATCCGCAGCCTGGCGGCGACTATGCCTCGATCGACCCCGACCAGCAGATCCCGCCCGCCGACCAGCCGAAGACCGCACCCGATGAGCCCGTCATCACGCTGAAGAACAAGTCGAAGCCCGAGATCGTCGCATTGCAGGTCTTCCTCGATCGCGCCGGCATCTCTCCGGGCGTCATCGACGGCCATATGGGCTCGAACGTCACCAAGGGCATCTATGCCTATGACCAGATGACCGGCTCGAAGCTCGATCCGAACGACACCGACGCCATTCTGGAAGAGCTGCGCATGAACGGCGGCCTGCCCGTCGTCAGCTACACGATCACGCCGGCCGATGCCGCCGGTCCCTTCGTCGCCGAGATCCCGGAAGATTATTCGCACAAGGCGCTGCTGCCGTCGCTCGCCTACACCTCGACGACCGAAATGCTGGCCGAACGCTTCCACATGGATGAGGCCTTTCTCAAAGAGATGAACCCCGGCGCCGATTTCACAGTTGCAGGCACCATCATCAAGGTCGTCAATCCGGGCGAGCCGAAGAGCGGCGAAGTTGCCCGCATCATCGCCGACAAGGGCCGCAAGCAGGTCTTCGCCTACGACGGCGCCGGCAATCTCCTCGCCGCCTATCCGGCATCGATCGGCTCCACCGACACCCCTTCTCCGTCGGGCTTGGTAAATGTCGAGCGCGTCGCCCTCAATCCCGGTTATACCTATAATCCGAAGATCAATTTCCAGCAGGGTGCCAACGACAAGATCCTCAACATCCCGCCCGGTCCGAACGGCCCCGTCGGCACCGTCTGGATGGCGCTTTCCAAGCCGACATACGGCATTCACGGCACGCCCGAACCCTCGAAGATCGGCCGCACCCAGAGCCACGGTTGTATCCGTCTGACCAACTGGGATGCGACAGAGCTTGCCAAAATGGTCAAGCCGGGAGTGACGGTCGAATTCGTCGATTGAAATCATTCTCGCGATAGAAACGACAAGGCCGCCGGATCGCTCCGGCGGCCTTGTCGTTTCATGCAGGAGATATTCAGGCTGCGGAGCGGACCATCGGGCTCGTCACGCGGGCGGATGCCGTCAGCCTCACCGGCAGCTTGCGCATCATTTCCTCGGCAAAACAGGTGGCGTTTTCCCGTGCCTTGTCGAGATTGCTGACGCGTGTGGGATCGATCGTGTGCAGCGTGCCGCCACAGTCGAAGATGTCGCGGAAGGCGGAGCGTTCGATGATAGCCGTATCGAGCACCGGCACATGCCGCTCGCTGAGCAGCGACTTGACAACTTGCAGCGCCCGCGTCGTCACCATCGAGTTGACGCGGGTGAGCACCACCGAATGGCCGATCTTGATGCCGGCCTTCTCATCCAGGTACTGCAGCAGTTCGAGCACCTGCGCGCCGCCCCGCGCATCCATCGCACAGCCCTGGATCGGGATCAGCACGTGATCGGAAAGGCCGACGGCGGTGGCAAGCAACGGATTGCGCGCACCGGGCAGATCGACGATGAAATAGTCGGTATTGTGCTGGTTCTCGCTGATATGCACCGGCAGCGACGCAGTCGTGACGAAATCGATCACCGAAAGATTGGGCACATGACCTGATATTTCGTGCCAGCGCGAAATCCAGTGCTGCGGGTCGGCGTCGAGAATGGTGACGCGATAGCCTTTGCGGGCAAGCTCGGTCGCGAGCAGCAGAACAGCGGTCGTCTTGCCGGCGCCGCCCTTGGTATTTGCGAATGTGATGACAGGCATGTTCGGTCCTCGGAAGGGATGGTGCGAGCCGGAATCGCTCTTTTACGCACCATCGGAGCATTGTGCGGTTAATGCATTCTTTCTAATCATGGTTAACAAATTCGAAACACGCGCGGCGAAATTGCAGCCGGTATTTTTCACATCCCTAAAAATAGGGATGCCACCGTAACGAAAAAAGCCTGGAAAACCGAGGTTTTCCAGGCCAGTCTGTTGGTCCGCTCTTATCTTGTCAGAAGCAATCCTTGAAAAGGGCCTTGGTATTTTCCAGCGTCATTGCAACCGGGTTGCCGCCCGCGCTCGGATCTTCGATCGCCATGGCCGACAATTCGTCGATGCGGTCGGCAGCAATTCCCATCGCCGACAGCGTCTCCGGCACGCCGAGTTCCGAGCGGAGCTTCAGCACATAGTCGTAGAACCCGTCGAAACCGCCCGAAATGCCGAGATAGGCGGCGGCTCGGCCGATCTTCTCCTCGATCGGCTTGCGGTTGAAGCGCAGCACTGCCGGCATCACCACCGCATTGGTCATGCCGTGATGGGTGTTGTAGACGGCGCCGATCGGGTGCGACAGCGCGTGGATGGCACCGAGCCCCTTCTGGAAGGCGACCGCTCCCATGGCGGCAGCGGCCATCATGTTGGCGCGGGCTTCGAGATCCGTGCCTTCCCGATAGGCGCGCGGCAGGAACTCCTTGACGAGACGCATGCCTTCGAGCGCGATGCCGGCTGACATCGGGTGATAGAAGGGCGAGGAATAGGCCTCCAGGCAATGGGCGAAAGCATCCATGCCCGTGCCGGCCGTGATGATCTTCGGCATGCCGACCGTCAGTTCCGGATCGGAAATGACGACGCCAGGCAGGAACTTCGGATGGAAGATGATCTTCTTCACATGGGTTTCGGAATTGGTAATGACGCTGGCGCGCCCGACTTCCGACCCGGTGCCTGCCGTTGTCGGCACCGCAACGATCGGGGCGATCCCCTCAAGGCTCGCACGCGTCCACCAGTCGCCGATATCTTCGAAGTCCCAGACCGGCCTCGTCTGGCCGGCCATGAAGGCGACGCACTTGCCGAGATCGAGGCCGGAGCCACCGCCGAAGGCAACGACGCCGTCATGGCCGCCGTCCTTGAAAGCCCTGACGCCGGCTTCGAGGTTCTTCTCGTTCGGGTTCGGATCGACATCGGCAAAGATCGCCCGACCGAGACCGGCATCTTCTAGGATATCGAGCGCAGTCTTGGTGATCGCCATCGAGGCAAGGCCCCGGTCTGTGACGAGCAGCGGCTTCTTGATGCCGAGGATCTTGCAGGCGTCGGCCAGTTCCGCGATGCGGCCCCGGCCGAGCTTGACCGATGTCGGATAGCTCCAGTTTGCGGTGATGTTGCTGCTCATGCTGTGACTTTCTTCAGATGGAAGGATTTCGGGCGCGTCAGATTGTGGAAGCCGATGATCGACAGCGAGCCGCCGCGGCCGGTCTCCTTGACGCCGGTCCAGCAAAGCGCCGGATCGAGATAATCTGCGCGGTTCATGAAAACGGTGCCGGTTTCGATCTCGCGCCCAAGCCGCCCTGCCCGCTCGACATCTTGCGTCCAGAGCGAGGCCGTCAGCCCGTACTGGCTGTCGTTCATCAAAGCGAGTGCCTCCTCGTCGCTCTTCACCTTCATGATGCCGACTGCCGGACCGAAAGTCTCTTCGCGCATGAAGGCCATGGAGTGGTCGACATCGACGAGGATCTGCGGGGCGAGATAAGCGCCGCCGTCATCCTGAGGGAAAAGCTTGGGATCGACAAGCGCTTTGGCGCCCTTGGAAACCGCATCGGCGATCTGCTCGCGCACCACCTTGGCGAAGCGCTTATGCGCCATCGGCCCGAGCGATGTCTCGGGATCGAGCGGATTGCCGAGCTTGTAGTTCGACACCCAGGCGACCGATTTCTCGACGAAGGCATCGTAGAGCGATTCATGCACATAGATACGCTCGATGCCGCAGCAGCATTGGCCGGAGTTGTAGGTCGCGCCGTCCATCAGCGTGTCGACGGCCGCCTCGAGATCGGCGTCCTCCATGACATAACCCGGATCCTTGCCGCCGAGCTCGAGGCCAAGGCCGGTGAAGGTGCCGGCAGCCGCCCGCTCCATTGACCGCCCGCCTTCGACCGATCCGGTGAAGTTGACGAAATTGAAGCTGCCGGCGGCAATCAGCGCCGACGTCGTTTCATGATCGAGGAAGATGTTCTGGAACACATTCTCGGGAACGCCGGCCTCGATGAAGGCCTGCACCAGTCGCTCGCCGACCAGCAGCGTCTGCGAGGCATGTTTCAGCACCACGGTATTGCCGGCCATCAGCGCCGGCGCAATCGTGTTGATCGCCGTCATATAGGGATAGTTCCACGGCGCGACGACGAAGACGACGCCATGCGCCTCGCGCTCGATGCGGCGCTCGAAACGCTCGCTCTCCTCGACGACGACAGGCGCCAGCGCATCCGCCGCGATCGAAGCGACATAGTTGGAGCGCTCGTTGAAGCCCTTGTATTCGCCGCCATACTTGACCGGCCGACCCATCTGCCAGGCAAGCTCCGGCACGACGACGTCGGCCATCTCGTTCAACCGCGCAGCGCCATTCAGCACCAGTTGCACACGCTCTTCGAGCGGCCGTTTCGCCCAGGCTTTCTGCGCCTTGCGGGCGCGCGCCACCACATCCTTGGCGGCATCGAGAGAAAGGGCTGCGCGCTCGGCATAGACCGACCCGTCAACCGGTGAAATGCATTGGATCATTGCCATGATCTGTTTCCTGTCCTCGTACTTTCAAAATTTGCGTGAAGCCGTGGCCCCTCATCCGCCTGCCGGCACCTTCTCCCCGTAGACGGGGCGAAGGGGACATACCGCACCGGCATTCCCTAACATTGACGCTGCGTTTGGCACGTCCCCTCTCCCCGTTTTTACGCTAGGGCATATACATAAGTGGGTGCGACGGATTGACTCGGTTTGCGGGGGTCGGATTCCTTTACTGCGGGCTGTATGATTGTTTTGGCGACGTTTTGATTTGGGAGCGTCGCCGATGGATGTAGGGCATGATTTTTCGTTGGGCCGGTTTGGAGATCGTCGTCTCGATAAAGGGGGGCGGTGCTGCTCCGTCGCATTGTGCTGCGCGAGACGGTTTGCCTTCGCCAGTTGGCCGAGGGCAACCATTCGCAGGAGATCCGGTTCGGGCGTTTTCTCAACAACAGTGCGGTGAGCGTGGAAGAGATCATTGCCGGCTGGAGCCAGGAGACCCGGTCTGCGGTTGAGGGTCGCCACGTGCTGGCGCTGCAGGACACCAGCGAGATCAAGTTTGCGACGACGCCGGACAGCCGGCGGGAATTGGGCAAGATCAAAAAAGGCAATTGCTTTGGCCTTTTGCTGCATCCGATGCTGGCGCTCGATGCCGACACCGGCAGCTGCCTTGGCCTGGTGGGCGGCCGGGTCTGGACGCGGGGTAGCGAAGAGCTTACGCCGCATGCCGAGCGGCCGTTGAACGAAAAGGAATCGCGGCGCTGGGTGGAGACGGCAGAGGCGGCCAAACTGGTGCTTTCGCGTGCGGCCCGGGTCACGGCGATCGCCGACCGGGAGGGTGACTTCTTCATCATGTGGGCGCGCCTGCCCGATCGGCGCTTCGATCTTTTGTCGCGCGTCATGCATGACCATGCGCTCATCGACGGTTCCAAACTGCGCCGCGCGGTCGAAACGGTGGCGTTTTGCGATACTCAGACGATTGATCTGCGCGAGCGCGCCGACCGTCCGGCGCGGCAGGCGACGGTGTGCCTGCGCTTCGGCGAAGCGACGATCCGGCGGCCGCAAAACCTGCGCGAGGCCGGCCTGCCCGATGGCGTCAGGCTGAGCTGGGTCGAGATCGTTGAACCGGCCGCCCCCGACGGTGTCGAGCCCTTGCACTGGCTGCTCCTGACCACCCATTGGCTCAGCAGCCCGGCCGATGCCTGGCAGATCGTCGCCTGGTACAAGCAGCGCTGGATGATCGAGCAGTTCTTTCGGGTGATGAAGAACCAAGGCTTCAAGATCGAGGACAGCCAGTTGCATCTGGCGGCACGGCTGGAAAAGCTCGTCGCCATCGCCGCCAAGGCCGCAGCAATCGTCCTCCAGCTCGTCCAAGCCCGCAGCGGCGGCGATCACCAGCCGGCAAGCCTGACCTTCACGGCAGCCGAGATCGATACCCTCGCCGCCCTCGAAAGCCGTTTCAAGGGCACAACCAAGCTGCAGTCCAATCCCCACTCTAAGGCCTCGCTGGCTTGGGCCGCCTGGATCATCGCCAAGCTCGGCGGCTGGAACGGCTACGCCTCGGCCAAGCCGCCGGGCCCAATCACCTTCTTCAACGGCCTCAAATACTTTCGAGCCGTCGCCGATGGATGGGCTTTGCGAGATATGTATATGCCCTAGCGTTTTTACGGGGATAGGGTTAGGGTGAGGGGCAAGCAAATCGCAAATGCCTATTAAGCTCTTTCGAAACCGCGCGCCACTTCCCAGTCGGTGATGCGGCGGTCGTATTCTTCCTGCTCCCATTCGGCAGCACGGGTGTAATGATCGATCACGTCGTCGCCGAAGGCTTTACGCAGCATAGCCGATTCCGTCATTTCAGTCGTGGCCGCGCGCAGGGTGCGTGGGATTTCGCGAACGCCCTTGCCGCCATAGGCGTCGCCGACGAAAGGGGCTTCGAGTTCCAGCTTGTTTTCGATCCCGTCAATGCCGGCGGCAAGCAGCGCGGCGAAGGCGAGATAAGGATTGAGATCGGAGCCGCCGACGCGGCACTCGATGCGGATACCCTTGGTCTCTTCGCCGCACAGGCGATAGCCGGCCGTCCGGTTGTCCTTGCTCCAAATCGCCTTGGTCGGTGCAAACGTGCCGGCCATGAAGCGCTTGTAGGAGTTGATGTAGGGCGCCAGGAAATAGGTAATCTCGCTCGCGTGGGAGAGAAGGCCGGCAACGTAATTGTGCATCAGCGGTGACATGCCGTATTTGCCGGTATGGTCGAAGAATAGCGGCTTTTCCTCCAGGCTCCAAAGCGACTGGTGGATATGCGAGGAACTGCCGGCGGCATTGTAATTCCACTTGGCGAGGAATGTGATGGCCTTGCCCTTCGACCAGGCGATCTCCTTGCAGCCATTCTTGATGATCGCATGCCGGTCTGCCATGGCGAGCGCATCGGCGTAGCGCACGTTGATCTCCTCCTGGCCGGCCGATGCCTCACCCTTGGAGTTCTCAACCGGAATGCCGGCGCCCTGCAGCCCGGTACGGATCGCCCGCATCACCTCTTCTTCCTTGGTGGTCTGGAAGATGTGGTAGTCCTCGTTGTAGGCGCTGACGAGCTTGAGGTTGCGGTAGCCGGAAGCCTGCGCCGCTTCGTAGCTCTGGTCGAACAGGAAGAATTCGAGCTCGGAGGCCATGTAGGCCTTCATGCCCATATCCTCGAGCCGTTTCACCTGCTTCTTCAGGATCGCGCGCGGCGAGTGGGCGACCTCCTCGTGCGTATGGTGGTCAAGCATATCGCAGAGCACCAGCGCGGTGCCTTCGAGCCAGGGAATACGACGCAGCGTCGCAAGATCTGGCTTCATCGTGTAGTCGCCGTAGCCCTTCTCCCAACTCGTCGCCTTGTAGCCGGAGACGGTCTCCATCTCCATGTCGGTGGCGATCAGGTAGTTGCAGCTGTGTGTTTCTTTCCAGGCGCTCTCGACGAAATATTCCGCCTGGAAACGCTTGCCCATCAGCCGGCCCTGCATATCCACCTGGCAGGCCAGAACCGTGTCGATGCGCCCTTCGGCAACATCCTTCCTGAGATCGTCGATTGTGTAGCTGCTCATGATTGATCCGCCTGAACGAGAAATGGGAAAATCGGAAACCGGGGCAACGAAATGGCATGCCATCGCCGGAATTGGCCGGCCGGATGCCTTTTCGTTGGACCGGTGATGGGGCCGCAGGATGCGGCCCGTTTCTTCGCAATGCGCCCGATTATTCGCCGGGAACGGCGACAGCACCGGTTTCACCGACAGCGGCTTCCGCGGCAGCGATCTCGCCCTTTCGCTTGGCGATCATGTCGCCGATAGGCGGACCCTGGAAGCGTCGGTTCTCAACCGCGAACCAGATGACGATCGCCAGCACGATGAGGCCGAGGGTCACGCCGAGGACCTTGTCGTTCGGCGGCTGGATCGCGATGTAGACGATCAGGATCATGCCAAGGGTTGCGAGAACGCCGACCGCCTTGTAGACGCCGCTACCGAGGTTCCACGGTCCCGGTGCCGGCCACTTCTTGGTGCCGTAGGCGAAGATGCCGAGCACGATCGGGAAGAGGAAGGACAGGAAGAGGAAGATCAGCGTCGCGTTGACCACGGTGACATAGAGGCTTGCCTCGCCGACCGAGATGAACAACGCGCCCCAGACGAACAGGCTTTCGAGAGCCGCGCCCGTCCAGATCGCCGCAACCGGTGTGCGGAACTTCGGACTGACGCTCGCAAGCGTCTTCGAACCGACAGGAATGCCGCCGTCGCGCGAGAAGGCGAAGATCATTCGCGAGCAGGAGGTGACCGTCGCAAGGCCGCAGAGGAACTGCGAGATGAAGATAGCGACATAGAGAAGCGTCACCAGCCAGGCCGGCATGATGGCGTTGACGGTCATGAAGAACACGCTCCAGCCCTGTTTTGCGCCCTCGGCCATATCGGGAATGGCGATGACGAAAGCCGAGAGCATTACCCAACCCGCAAGTGACGACCAGATGACCGATGATACCATCGAGCGCGGCACGGAAAGAGCCGCCTTCTTGGTCTCTTCCGACGTGTGAGCGGACGCGTCGTAACCAGTGATCGTATAGATCGGCAGAAGCAAACCAAGGCCGAAAATATACCACATGCTGTCCGACTGTGGCCAAACCGAGCCGCCGGCCTCGCCGGAATAATTGGTGAACGTCCACAGACGCGAGAAATCATGCGTCGGAGCGAAGTAGAAGCATGCGATCGTCAAAACGGCCGCGGTCACGAGGATCAGCGTACCGGAGAAGTCGGTGAGCTTTGCCGTCAGGCCGATGCCGAAATGGTTGATCGCCGCCTGGAAGATCGTGAAGAGCACGACCAGGACAACCTGCATGCCGGGCGAGACGACGCCGCTGGCATCGGCGATACCGAGCTGGGCGCCGAACGTGCCGCCGAGGAACAGGGCCGTGCCGATGTTGATGGCGCCGAGAACGGTGATGAGGCCGAGCAGGTTCAACCAGGCCGTCAGCCAGCCCGTGAAGCGGGTGCCGAGAATAGAGCTCCAGTGGTAGAGCCCGCCGGCCGTCGGATAGGCCGAAGAGATCTGCGCCATACCAAGGGCGAAGAACAACGAGATGATGCAGCCGACCGGCCAACCGATGCCGATGGCCGCGCCGCCGACGCCCGATGTCGCCTGCGCGAGCGAATTGATACCACCTGAAAGGATGCAGATGATAGAAAACGAAATCGCGAAATTCGAGAACGAACTCATTCGTCGCTCGAGTTCCTGGGCGTAACCCATTGAATGCAGAACATGGACGTCCTGCTTCTTATCCTGATCGGTATAGTCCGACATGACTTTCCCCTGTTCACGATCGGCCGCGGAATTGCGGCCGGTTCAGTGCCAATAGTCCGAGGCATTTCCGCCATCCGGACGTTCGCAGTTAGACTGCTCCCTCAGGTCTTCTTATTATGTCAGGTGTCCAGGCTTTGCTGGAGCAGCCCTGTCAGATAGTCGGCCATGACCCCTTGACCGATATCGTCTGCGATGAGGTCGTTGCGGACCTCGATCATCACATTGCGCAAGCCGTTCGAAAGCCCGTGCAGGATCAGCGTGTGAGTGACGCCGTCCTCAGGCCCGTAAGGCTCGTTGCGTTCCGTTCTGTAAAGCGGCGCCTCGGCCGCAGCCTCCAGCATGCGGTCGGCCAGCCGGCTGTCCTCATCGTGCAATATGCCGAGTTCGACGGCGCGTTCGTGGCCGTGATAGACCGGCGTGAAGCTGTGCATCGTCACGACAATGCTGTCCTGCTCCCTCGCCCGGCGATCACGGATCAGCCCGCGAATGGCATCATGGAAAGGCACGTAAAGCGCGTCGCTCCGCGCAAGCCGTTCTTCCGGGCTCAAATCCCTGTTGCCGGGAATGGCGTAGATCTCGCTGGTCTCCGGCATGGCGCCGGGCGAACTGGGCGGCCGGTTGCAGTCGTAGATAAGCCGGGAGAACCGCTGGTAAACGAGCGTCGCGTCAAGCGCTTCCGATATGTTGCGGGCGACCGCAAGCGCGCCCGGGTCCCAGGCGATGTGACTGGAGAGCGCTTCGCTGGGCAGGCCGAGATCGCCGAAAAGGGCTGGAAGGGCATTCGACGCGTGCTCGCAAATCAGAAGCACCGGGCTCCGGCCGTGGATGCGTTCGATCCCGACGCAGTCACCGTCCGCTTCACTGAGGATTTTCGGCCGGGCCAGCACCAAAGGCGCCACTCCTTTTCCCTTAACAAGTTCTTGATGAAGAAAAGAATTCTTCAGGTTTCGGCCGGTGTCAAGCATCTGCTGAAAATTTCTTTTCATGACAGTAGTTGACATGGATTGTGACAGCGTTGTTAACTTTGAGTGGGAAAGTGGCGCCAGACCATCCCGGGGAGCATAGTTACGTGACAGTTGCGTCGAAGACGGTTTCGGACGTCATACACTCGCATTTGGGGGTGTTGACGCGTGCCGAGAAGCAGCTGGCCGAAAGCCTGCTCGACAATTATCCGGTCTCCGGCCTCGGCAGCATTACCACGATCGCCGAGAACGCCGGCGTCTCGACGCCAACCGTCGTGCGTATGGTGCAGAAACTCGGCTTCAAGGGCTATCCGGACTTTCAGGCGCATCTGCATCAGGAAGTCGAGGCGACGATCTCGAACCCGATCGCCAAGCACGACCGCTGGGCGCAGAATGCCCCGGGCACGCATATTCTCAACCGTTTCGCCGATGCTATCATGGGCAATCTGCGCCAGACGCTGACCGATCTCGACACCGCGACTTTCGACAGCGTCGCCGCGCTGCTTTCCGACCGCAAGCGTGGCCTCTATTTCGTCGGTGGCCGCATCACCGGCGCGCTTGCAGAGTATTTCTTCACCCACATGCAGGTGATCCGGCCGGCAACGACGCTGCTATCTTCGAATTCCAGCAGCTGGCCGCAATATGCCCTCAACATGAATGCGGGCGACATCCTGATTATCTTCGACATCCGCCGCTACGAGCAGGAGATGGTGAGCCTCGCCACCGCCGCCCGCAAGCGCGGCGCCGAAATCGTCGTCTTCACCGACCAGTGGGGCTCGCCGGCCGCCAAGCTCGCCAGGCATGCCTTCCGCGTCCGGATCGAGGCGCCGTCGGCCTGGGATTCCTCCGTCGTCACCCTTTTCATCGTCGAAGCGCTGATCGAGGCCGTTCAGAATTCGACCTGGGACGAGACGAAGGAACGCATGAAGACACTGGAAGGCCTGTTCGAGCAGACCAGGCTTTTCCGCAAACCGGGTTAGGAGGACAAGACTAAAACAGAAGAAAAACAATGACGGATCTTGGCGAAAGCAGACGGCGTTGTCGCAAATAAAACATTTGCTGCAACCTCCGCTATTCACAGCAGAATTAACGTCATCCTACTGTCACACAAGCTTCACGTAATCTCATTAACAGCATCGCCAGACACTGAAAACCCGAAGGAGAACAACAGTGATCTCTAACATTTCTCGACTACTGTCGCTTTCTACTGCGATGATCGTAGCTTCGACCGCGATTGCCGCTGCCGAGCCGAGCGCTGAACTTATCGCCGCCGCCAAGAAGGAAGGCACCCTGACGACGATCGCTCTTCCGCACGACTGGTGCGGCTACGGCGAAGTCATCGCCGGCTTCAAGGCCAAGTATGGCCTCGAGGTCAACGAGCTCAACCCGGATGCGGGTTCGGGCGACGAAGTCGAAGCCATCAAGGCCAACAAGGGCAACACCGGCCCGCAGGCTCCTGACGTCATCGACGTCGGCCTCTCTTTCGGCCCGTCCGCCAAGAAAGACGGCCTGATCCAACCTTACAAGGTCTCCACCTGGGACTCCATCCCGGGCACCGCCAAGGATGCCGACGGCTACTGGTACGGCGATTATTATGGCGTTCTCTCGTTCCTCGTGAACAAGGATCTCGTCAAGGAATCGCCGGCCGATTGGGCCGATCTGAAGAAGAGCGACTACGCAAACAGCGTCGCCCTCGCGGGCGATCCGCGCGCCGCTAACCAGGCTGTCCAGGGCGTTTATGCCGCTGGTCTTTCCGCATCCGGCGGTGACGCGGCCAAGGCAGGCGAAGAAGGCCTGAAGTTCTTCGCCGAATTGAACAAGAGCGGTAATTTCGTGCCGGTTGTCGGCAAGGCGGCTCCGTTCGCCCAGGGCTCGACGCCGATCATCATTGCCTGGGATTACAACGCCCTCTCCTGGGGCGAAAGCCTGAAGGGCAACCCTCCCTTCGAGGTCGTCGTTCCGAAGACAGGCGTCGTTGCCGGCGTCTACGTCCAGGCTATCTCCGCCTTCGCTCCGCACCCCAACGCTGCGAAGCTCTGGATGGAATACCTCTATTCCGACGAAGGTCAGCTCGGCTGGCTGAAGGGCTATTGCCACCCGATCCGCTTCAACGATCTTGCCAAGAACAACAAGATCCCGAAGGAACTGCTCGACAAGCTGCCGCCGGCTGCATCCTATGAAAAGGCTGTCTTCCCGACGCTCGAACAACAGTCTGCCGGCAAGGAAGCGATCACCAAGAATTGGGATTCCGTCGTCGGCGCCGCCGTCAAGTAACCTCTGATCCTGCCTCCCCGCCGCAAGGCGGGGAGGTTTCTCACTCCGACGCCCCAGGATGAGCTTTTCCATGAGCACCGTTTCAACGCCTATGGTGCGCAGCGCCCCCTTGATCAACAGAGATCGCGTGATCGACTGGCTGGGCATTGCACCCTTCATCATTTTCTCCCTGCTGTTCCTGATCATCCCCACGCTTTATCTTGTGGCGGGCGCATTCCTGACGCCCGAGGGCGATTTGACGCTGAAGAATATCGGTGATCTGTTTACCCCATCCATCATGAGCGCCTACTCGATCAGTATCCGTGTGTCGGTGGCGTCGGCTCTTGGCGGTGCGCTGATCGGCTTCTTCCTCGCCTGGGCCGTCGTGCTCGGCGGCCTGCCCGCCTCCGTCCGCTCGACGCTGCTGACCTTCTCCGGCGTCGCGTCGAATTTTGCCGGCGTGCCGCTTGCCTTCGCCTTTCTCGCAACGCTCGGCCGCACCGGGCTTGTGACGATTTTTCTGCGCGAATGGTTCGGCTTCAATCTCTACGGCACCGGCTTTAATCTGCTGTCCTTCTTCGGCCTCACCATCACCTACATGTATTTCCAGATTCCGCTGATGGTGCTGATCCTGACGCCGGCCCTCGACGGCATGAAGAAGGAATGGCGCGAAGCCTCGCAGATCCTCGGCGCCACCAACCGCCAATACTGGACGATGGTCGCGCTGCCGATCCTCTGGCCGAGCCTGCTCGGCACGACGCTGCTGCTCTTCGCCAACGCCTTCGGCGCCATTGCCACCGCTTTCGCGCTGACCGGCAGTTCGCTGAACATCGTGCCGATCCTGCTCTATGCGCAGATTCGCGGCGACGTTCTGCACAATGCCAATCTCGGTTACGCCATCGCGCTCGGCATGATCGTCATCACCGGCGTCTCCAACGTCCTTTACCTCATGCTGCGCATGCGCGCAGAACGGTGGCAGAAATGAAAGCTCAGCGTCTCGGAGCCTGGATCGCCGTCATTCTGGGTGCATCCTATTTCGTCATCCCGTTGATCGGCACAATCGAGTTTTCATTGCGCATGCGTCGCGGCGAATACAGCCTTGATGCTTATAAGTCGGTATTCTCCGACATTCAGTTCCGCGAGACCTTCGGCTATTCCATGCTAATGGCGTTGCTCACCATCGTCTTCGGCATGCTGCTCGTCGTGCCGACGGCCTATTGGGTGCGGCTGCGGCTGCCGCAGATGCGTCCGGTCGTCGAATTCATCACCCTGCTGCCGCTTGTCATTCCGGCAATCGTCATCGTCTTCGGATACCTCAGGATGTATAATTCGTCGTCCTACCTGCCGCTGACGGGTTCGACGACCGGCACCAACATCCTGCTGGTCTTCTCCTATATCACCCTGTCCCTGCCCTATATGTACCGCGCCGTCGATACCGCCATGCGCGCCATCGACGTCCGCACGCTGACGGAAGCGGCCGAAAGCCTCGGCGCCCGATGGACGACCATCATGTTCAAATGCATTTTCCCGAACGTCATGAGCGGCGTGCTCTCAGGCGCTTTCATCACGCTCGCGATCGTCATGGGCGAATTCACCTTTGCCGCACTTCTGAACCGTCCGGCCTTCGGTCCCTACCTGCAGCTCGTCGGCGCCAACAAGGCCTATGAGCCTTCGGCGCTTGCCGTCATCGCCTTCTCGATCACCTGGCTCAGCATGGGCCTGCTCAACATCGTTTCCCGCGTCGGCAAAGCCCGCCCGGCAAAGGCTTAAGGTATCTGGCTCATGTCTTTTCTCACGCTGACCAACATTCAGAAATCCTTCGGCCCGGTTCAGGTCGTCAAGAACTTCAACATGACGATCGAGAAGGGTGAGTTCGTCTCCTTCCTCGGACCGTCGGGCTGCGGCAAGACGACCGTTCTGCGCATGATCGCCGGCTTCGAAACGCCAACTGGCGGCACGCTGACCATCAACGGCAAGGACCAAAGCGCGCTGAAGCCGAACCAGCGCAATATCGGCATGGTGTTCCAGGCCTACGCGCTCTTCCCCAACATGACGGTACACGACAATGTCGCCTTCGGTCTCAAGGTCGCCGGCGCCCCAAAACCTGAGATCGACGCCCGCGTCAAGGAAATGCTCGGCCTGATCAAGCTCGATCACCTGGCCGACCGCTTCCCCTATCAACTGTCGGGTGGCCAGCAGCAGCGAGTAGCCCTTGCCCGTGCGCTTGCCGTCAAGCCGCAGGTGTTGCTGCTCGACGAGCCGCTCTCCGCACTCGACGCCAAGATCCGCGTGTCGCTGCGCGAGGAAATCCGCCAGATCCAGCAGCAGCTCGGCATCACCACGGTCTTCGTCACCCATGATCAGGAAGAAGCCCTGTCGATTTCCGACCGCATCGTCGTCATGAATGCCGGCAAGGCCGACCAGATCGGTTCGCCTTTCGAGATCTACAATACGCCGGCAACGCGCTTCGTCGCCTCCTTCGTCGGCACGCTGAACCTCATCGAGGCCAAGGTCGTCGATCCCGATACCAACCGCATCCAGATCGGCGATCAGGGTATAACGCTGAAGCAGTCGGTCGCTGCCCACAAGGCCGGAGAAACCATCTCGCTGGCGCTACGCCCGGAAGCGGGCTCGCTCTCCGACATCAAGAGCGACACGGCGCTGACCGGCCAGGTCGTTTCGGCCCACTTCCTGGGGTCGGTCATCCGCACCCGCATGAATGTCGGCGGTAACGTCATCTCCTTCGACATGTTCAACAGCCCCGGCACCACCCCGCCGCAGGCCGGCGAAACGGTGACGCTGCGATTCATGGCAGCCGACCTGCTCATCATCCGCGACTGATTTCGCCAATACTGCTCAGGCAAAAGGCGCGCGAAACGGCGCCTTTTTCATTTCAGGCCGGCCGACTTGTCAGCAATCGTGATGCAGCCATCACCGCAAAGCGCTTGAACTCTCCAAGGTCAGTGCCAGAAGTTGAGCAAACCAAATGAGCCCGGTAGCCCTCTGTCCGGCATTTTACGCGATGGGATATGTCAATGATTACCTGCCACCTGCGTTATATGATCGACCCCTACAAGCTTGCCGAATTCGAGGAATATGCCCGGCTCTGGATTCCGATCGTCAACAGGATGGGCGGCACCCATCACGGCTATTTCCTG
Source organism: Rhizobium sp. WSM4643 (assembly GCF_025152745.1). Taxonomy (NCBI): domain Bacteria; kingdom Pseudomonadati; phylum Pseudomonadota; class Alphaproteobacteria; order Hyphomicrobiales; family Rhizobiaceae; genus Rhizobium; species Rhizobium sp. WSM4643. The sequence goes on from NZ_CP104040.1 coordinate 2,912,032, forward strand.
CCGTCCGAAGGCGCCAACAATATTGCCGTTGCATTGTTTTCCTTCCCGAGCCTTGCCGCCTACGAGGACTATCGCACACGCATGGCAAACGATCCGGAATGTCAGGCCGCTTTCGAACTCGACAAACGCAACCGCATCATCGTCAGCTATGAACGCAGCTTCATGCGGCCCGTGCTCGGCTGATCGAACCGCGGGCGGCGGGAACGAAAAAGCCCCTCCAGGCTGGCTGGCGGGGCTTTTTCGTTCTGTCATGCGCTTAGCGGATCGCCTGGTCGTCGACGTCAAAACGATGGACATGCGCCTGGTCCGGTGTTGCATAGACGATCTCGTCCGGCTCATACTGGTGCTCGCCGAAAAGACGCGCCGTCAACAGGCCGCATTGATCGGATTCCAGATAGATGATCGTGTCGGCGCCGAGATGCTCGACATGCACGACCTTCGCAGCCCAAGTCCCCTGCTCGCGCGACAGCGTCATATGTTCGGGACGCACGCCGATCGTCTTGGCACTGTGATCGCCGACTTTCTCGGCCGCGATGAAATTCATCTGCGGCGAGCCGATGAAGCCGGCGACGAAGACATTGGCCGGTCGTTTGTAGAGTTCCATCGGCGAACCGATCTGCTCGATCGCCCCGGCATTCAAAACGACGATCTTGTCGGCAAGCGTCATCGCCTCGACCTGGTCGTGGGTGACATAGATCATCGTCGCCTTCAGGCTGCGGTGCAGTCGGGCGATTTCGAGGCGGGTCTGGACGCGCAGCGCCGCATCGAGGTTCGACAACGGCTCGTCGAAAAGAAAGAGTTCCGGTTCGCGCACGATGGCACGGCCGATGGCGACGCGCTGGCGCTGACCGCCGGAGAGTTCGGCCGGCCGTCGCGCCAGATAGGGTTCCAGCGAAAGCATGCCGGATGCCTTGCTGACACGCTTGTCGATCTCGTCCTTGGCGGTGCCGGCCTGCTTGAGGCCAAGCCCCATATTGTCCTTGACCGTCAGATGCGGATAGAGCGCGTAGGACTGAAACACCATGGCGATTCCGCGCTTGGCCGGTGGCGTCAGCGTCTCATCGCGGCCATTGATGACGACGGCACCCGACGTGACGTCTTCGAGGCCTGCAATGCTGCGCAACAGCGTCGATTTCCCGCAGCCCGACGGCCCGACGAAGATGACGAATTCGCCGTCCTTGACCTCGAGGTCGATGCCTTTCAGCACCTCATGCGTGCCATAGGTCTTGCGGATGGATTTGAGTTGAAGCGATCCCACAGGTCTTTCCTTATAATCTGACCGGCTGGCCGGTACGCACGCTCTCGTCGGCGGCAAGGCAGATGCGCAGCGACGCTACCGCATCCGCCATATGGCGGCCTAGGTCTAGATCCTCGCGGATCGCCCTCAGCATGAAGGCCTGTTCCAGGTCGCAGAGCGCCTGATGACCGGGCTCACCTTCCATCGTCATGTCCTGATCGGGTCGGATGAACTTGCCGTCCGAGCCTGTCTCGGCCGTGTGCAGACGGATCACCGAGGTCTTGGTGTGCGTGTCGATATCGTCGGACTTGGCGTTCGGATCCATGACGATCGACACCGCGCCTTTTGGCGACATCACATCTTTCACGAAGAAGGCGGTTTCCGAGATCATCGGCCCCCAGCCGGCCTCGTACCAGCCGACGGAACCATCCTCGAACAGCACCTGCAGGTGACCGTAATTATACATGTTGGCGGCGATCTCTTCCGACATGCGCAGCCCCATGCCGCGCACCTCGACAGCCCTTGCGTCGGTGATCTGGCACATGACGTCGACGTAATGCACGCCGCAATCGACGATCGGCGAGGTGGTGCGCATCAGTGACTTATGCGTCGCCCAGGTCGGGCCGCTGGACTGCTGGTTGAGGTTCATGCGGAAGACGTAAGGCGGGCCGAGCTTGCGCGCCTCCTCGATCAGCTTCATCCAGGAAGGGTGATGGCGAAGGATATAACCGATCACCAGCTTGCGCCCGGCCTTCCCCGCTGCGGCGACGACGCGCTCGGCGTCGGCGACCGTGGTTGCCAGCGGTTTTTCAACGAAGACATCACAGCCAGCCTCGAAAGCGGCGACCGCATAATCAGCATGGCTGTCGGAATAGGTATTGATCGAGCAGAGGTCCGGTTTCAGCTCGGCGAGCGCCGTCGTGAAATCGGGATGGATCGTATAGCCCTGCAGCTCGGGCTCCAATTGCGGCGTCGAGCGGTTGACGAGACCGACGATCTCAAAACCTGGATTGTTGTGGTAGGCAAGCGCATGGCTGCGGCCCATGTTGCCGAGGCCGGCAACGAGGACGCGGATCGGCTTTTCGGATTGGCTCACTTGACGGCTCCTGACGTGATGCCGCGGATCAGTTGCCGCGAGAAGATGACGTAGAGGACGAGGATCGGCAGGATCGCCAGCGACAGCGCCGCCAGCACCGCGTTCCAGTTGGTGACGAACTGGCCGATGAAGATCTGCGAGCCAAGCGTCACCGTCTTGGTGGCCTCGGAAGGTGCGAGGATCAGCGGGAACCAGAGATCGTTCCAGATCGGGATCATGGTGAAGACGGCGACCGTCGCCATGGCCGGGCGCACCAGCGGCAGCACCAGGCGGAAGAAGATCGCATATTCTGAAAGCCCGTCGATACGCCCGGCATTCTTCAGGTCGTCCGAAACCGTGCGCATGAATTCCGACAGGATGAAGATCGCCAGCGGTATGCCCTGCGCGGTATAGACGAGGATCAGCGCCGTCAGCGTATTGACGAAGCCGGCCGCCACCATGCCCTGCAGGATCGCCACCGTGCCGAGACGGATCGGGATCATGATGCCGATCGCCATGTAAAGGCCGAGCAGCATATTGCCGCGGAAGCGATACTCAGAGAGCGCAAAGGCCGCCATGGCGCCGAACAGCAGCACCAGCAGGATCGAAACGATCGTGACGATGAAGCTGTTCTGGAAATAGGTGGCGAAATCGCCCTGCCCAAGCACCGTCTGATAGCCGACGAGGCTGAAGGTCGACGGCGTCGGGATCATCAGCGGCTCGCGGAAGATCGAGGCACGATCCTTGAACGAATTGACGATGGTCAGGAAAACAGGAAACAGCGCGACCAGCGTATAGGCGCTGAGCGCCAGATGCACGAGGCCGGTGCGGATGGGAGATGTGCGTGCCTTGGACATGCGCGCTCCTCAGAACTGGTAGCGACGCATGCGCCGCTGGATGACGAAGAGATAAAGCGAGACGCCGGCGAGAATAATGAGGAACATCACCGTGGCGATCGTCGCACCCATCGAGCGGTCGCCGAGCTGAAGCTGGAAACCGAAAAAGGTGCGGTAAAGCAGCGTGCCGAGAATATCGGTCGACATGTCAGGTCCGGCGAGCGCCCCCTGCACGGTATAGATCAGGTCGAAGGCGTTGAAATTGCCGACGAAGGTCAGGATCGAGATGATGCCGATCGCCGGCAGGATGAGCGGCAGCTTGATTTTCCAGAACTGGGCCCAACCGGTGATGCCGTCGCATTCCGCCGCCTCGATCACCTCTTCGGGGATGCTGAGCAATGCGGCATAGATCAGCATCATCGGAATGCCGATATATTGCCAGTTCGAGATCAGCGACACGGCGATCAGCGCAGGACCGGATTGCCCGAGCCAGGGTGCGAAGGCCCACTTCATGCCGACAAGGCTCATCAGCCAGGGAGCTACACCCCAGATCGGCGAAAGGATGAGCTTCCAGATGAAGCCGACGATGACGAAGGAGAGTAGCGTCGGCAGGAACATCGCCGTGCGGTAGAAGGCAACGCCGCGCAGCTTCGGCACCGAAAGCAGGGCGGCAAGCGCCACGCCGATCGGGTTCTGCACGCACATGTGGATGGCAAAGAAGATCAGGTTGTTGACCAGCGCATTCCAGAAATCGCGCGCCCAGCGCGCATCGCCGAACAGCACCTTGAAATTCGCCAGTCCGACGAAGGCCGGCTGCCCATCGACCGTATTGTAGAGCGAAAGCCTGAGCGTTTCGATGAGCGGCAAAACCATGACGGCGGAATAGACGATCAAGGCCGGCAGCATGAAGACGAAGATGTGCCAGCGCACCGGGCGCCTGATCGGGACGATATCGACCGCGTTGTCGGTTTCGCTCATGGCTTTTGCCTGTTCTTGTCGACTGGCCGCAAGGCGCAGCACAGGTGGAAACGATTGCGCCTCACCCTAACTCTCTGCCACCTGGAAAGAGAGGAAACGCCCCTGCTGAGAAACGATATCGGGCTGGGAGGTCGCTGCGAGTCTCCTTCTCCCCGCCAGCGGGGAGAAGGTGGCCGGCAGGCCGGATGAGGGGCTGCAAACGCCGCCCCTGATCACATCACTTGGCCGGCTTGTACCAGCTGTCGAGGCCTTTCTGGAGCTTTTCGGCAGCAACCGCAGGCGTATCCGTGCCGTTGATCACGTTGGCCGATTCGACCCAGGTCTCATTTTCAAGGTTCGGCGTGCCGCGTGACAGGATCTGGTAGGTCGAGCGCACCGTCGACTTGTACGGGCCGCGCCAGGAAACGAATTCCTGAGCAAGCGGATCGGACATCTTGACCGCGGTGGAGTTCAGGCTGAAGAAGCCCGGCAGCGAGTTGGCGTAGATATCGGCGAACTCCGGCGAAGCGACCCAGCTGAGGAACTTCTTGGCTTCTTCGGCATGGGTACTCTTCGCGTTCAGGGCGACACCGATATCCGGGTGGTCGGAGATGTAGCCCGTGTCACCTGCCTTTGGAACCGGTGGCGGGAAAGCACCCATCTTGAACTGAGCCTGGCTGTTGAACAGCGCGATTTCCCATGAACCGGCCGGATAGATCGCTGCACGACCGAGCGTGAACAGGTTCTGGCTATCGGAGTAGGTCTGGGCTTCAAAGCCGTCGCCGAGATAGGGCTTCCACTTGGCAAGCTCTTCAAAGGGCTTGACCCATTCGGGATCCGTCAGCTTCTGCTTTCCTTCGATCAGAGCCTTGCGCCCCTCTTCGCCCTTCCAGTAGTTGGGGCCGATGTTCTGGTAGCCCATGGTGGCGGCTTCCCAGAGATCCTTCGTACCCATGGCGAGCGGGATGTAGGTGCCGTCGGCCTTGATCTTGTCAAGCGCTGCGTAGAATTCGTCCTGGGTCTTCGGCACCGAGATGCCGAGCTTGTCGAAGGCATCCTTGTTGTAGATGAAGCCGTGGATGACCGATGCCATCGGCACGCAGAAGGTCGACTTGCCGTCGTCGGTGCTCCAGGCGGCCTTGGCGACCGGCGAGAAGTTCTCCATGCCAGGCAGGCTCGTGATGTCAACGAGCTGCTTCTTGTTGAAGAGTTCGAGCGAGGCATCGAACGGACGGCAGGTGATGATATCGCCTGCGGAGCCGGCATCGAGCTTGGCGTTCAGCGAGGCGTTGTATTCGGTCGGCGCGGTCGGCGAGAAGACGACCTTGATGCCCGGGTTCTTCGCTTCGAAGGCCGGGATGATCTTTTCCTGCCAGATCTGCAGGTCGTCGTTACGCCAGCTTTCGACCGTCAGCGTGACGTCGGCTGCATGGACGAGCCCCGCTGAAGTCAGCAGACTGGAGGCAAGCAGCAAGCTTTTCAGAGCAGTGTTTTTCATTTCCCTCTCCTGTTTTAAGCGCCGCTAGGCGCTGTTTTCGATCTGAAACAAGCAATTGGTGTGTCTGAGGCAACACCCAACGCCCCTTGGAGGACCGTCAGCAATGCCGATCCCGAAAGCTCGACGGACACGAAGGCGGACGCCTGCGGCCGAACTGCGCGCCTTCCCGGCTACACCGGGAGCGGCGAAATGATGGGGGAAAGCCGATGGATGCCTGAACCTCGCCACCAGCTTGACGGGCCGGCAGGTCGTTCTCTTGATCATCCTCGAAGCGGTTCCGGCTCGGCTTAACTGCCGATTTTCGTGGGCCTCGAAGTGCTGTTCCCTTGTTACCGAATTAAGGCCAAAAAAATACCAATTGTCCAGCCGAATTTAACTTTTTGGCCAGATAAAATCGATTTAAAAATTTTATTAAGTGATATCAACATGATAAAAATATGGATTTTCCCCATCATTCCCACTTGGTAAATGGTATTTTTTTGGTATTGTATTGAAAACGATGGCGAACGGCACATTCGGAGGCCCGATGACGGAGCTTGCAATCGGCATAGACGGCGGCGGAACGAGCTGCCGGGCCGCAGTCACGGACAGGAACGGCAATGTCATCGGCCGCGGCAAAGCCGGCCCTGCCAACATTTTGTCGGATCTGGAAAATTCTCTTCTCAACATCATCGAATCCGCCCGGCAGGCGCTCGGCGATGCCGGGCTTGCCGCTGAAACAGTTTCCTCCGTCGCAGCCGTCGTCGGCGTCGCCGGCGCCAATGTCGGCGATTACGGCAGGCGAATCGAAAAGGCCCTGCCCTTTGCCGAAGGCCGCGTTGTCACCGATGCGCTGATCGCCCTGCAGGGCGCGCTGGGCGATGCCGACGGCATCGTCGGCGCCTTCGGCACAGGCTCGGTCTACAATGCCCGTAGGGATGGCCGTCTGAACGGCATCGGCGGCTGGGGTTTCGTTGTCGGCGACCAGGCAAGCGGTGCCCGTCTGGGCCGCGATCTCCTGGAACGATCGCTGCTCGCCCATGACGGGGTGCGCCCGGCATCGCCGATCACCGACGCGGTCATGACCGAATACGGCAACGATCCCGAGCGCATCGCCGAATTCGCCCATTCGGCAAGACCGAAGGATTTTGCCCGTTACGCCCCCACCGTCTTCGAACATGCGGCTAAGGGCGATGCCGTGGCAGTCGCCATCGTCACGGAGGCGGCAACGGCGATCGGCGAAAGTCTCGAAGCACTGCTCTGGCCCGAATGCCCGTCGATCTGCCTGCTCGGCGGTCTTGCCGAAGCTTATGAGCCGTGGCTTTCTGAACGTTACAAGCCTTTGCTTGCCAGACCGAAGGGCGATGCCCTGCAGGGCGCAGTGGAGCTTGCGGTCAAGCTCATGAACGACGGCCAGAGAGGTGCGGCATGACCGATGACCTCGCCACCCTCCTTTCTCTGGAGCGCCTGCAGGCAGCCGGCACGGGGCCGCTCTACGTCAAGCTGCGCCGCACGCTCGAAACAGCCGTGCGCACCGGCACGCTTGGTCACGGCGATGCGCTGCCGCCGGAACGCGACATCGCCGAATTCGCCGCCGTCAGCCGCGTCACCGTGCGCAAGGCGATCGACGAACTCGTCGCCGACGGCCTGTTGGTGCGCCGTCACGGTTCGGGCACCTTCGTCGCCAAGCCGGTCTCCAAGGTCGAGCAGCGCCTGTCGCAGCTTACCTCCTTTACCGAGGATATGGCGCGCCGCGGCATGTCCTCGCGCTCCGAATGGCTGCATAAGGGCATCCACACCCCCTCGCCCGACGAGATGATGATCCTTGGCCTCGGTACCGACGTCAAGGTTTCGCGTCTCTCCCGTCTGCGCATCGCCGACGACCAGCCGCTGGCGATCGAGAATGCCAGCGTCTCCGGCGAGTTCCTGCCCGATCCCGCAGCCGTCACCAATTCGCTCTATGCCGAGCTCGAACGCCTCCAGGTCCGCCCGGTGCGCGCGGTGCAGCGTATCTCGGCAACCAATATGAAGGAGGCCGACGCCCAGCTTCTCGGCGTCTCGGTCGGCGCGGCTGGCCTGTCGATCGAGCGTATCTCCTACCTGGGCTCTGGCCGCGCCGTCGAATTCACCCGCTCGCTCTATCGCGGCGATGCCTATGATTTTGTCGCGGAACTGACGATTGCAGTGACGTAAGACCTACCAGAGGCGGGCGATCCAGAGCTGATTTCCGACAAGATCATCGAAGATCGCATCGGGGGAGATAAGCGGTATCCCATTCTGCATGGCGGTCGCGGCAAGAAACCGGTCGAACGGATCGCGATGTGTCCAGTCCATCATGGCTGCGGTCAGACAGATTTCCGGTGTCAATGCCGCGGCAATGCCACCCTGTTCATGCAGCAGTTCCGGCAACCGGCCAATGAAAGGCTCCATCTCCGGCCATTTGCCGAGATCAACCTTCTGCCCGATTTCAAATAGCGATATTGGGCTGACGAAAATCGTCTCCGCTTTTTCGATCAGAGCAATTGCCTTGGCCGAGAGCCGCTCATCGCCGATCAGCGACCATGCCCAAGCATGGGTGTCGAGCAGGAGCGAGTTCACTCGCCCCCTTCCCAAGGCGCAAGCTCGTCTTGATCCATGGGCTCAAAAAAGTCGGGGCCATTTCCAACAACTTGTCCCTTGAGCAGACCGATCTTGAAGGAAGACTGCACAATCGGAATGATCTTCACGACAGGCTTGCGTCCCTTGGCGATCACCACTTCCTCACCGGAAAGGGCAGCGTCGATCAATTTCGACAGATTGGTCTTTGCGGCATGGATGGTAACTTGCATCGTCGCTCTCATTAGCTAACTTGGCTAAGCATACCACCTCATCGTCAATTCCGCTATCAAATTCAAATAGCCTGAATGGGGGTAATTATGAGCGGCATCAAAGTCATAAAGCCGGAAGGTGAACCCCTTCCGGCTTTTCATTTGTTGAATCAATCTCTGAGGACGCCGCCATAGAACAGGATGATTTTAGGCCGGTCGGCCTAAAATCATCCTGTTCTACATTATATAGTTAGAGCATGATGTCGTCCGAAAACCGCTCACACTTTTCGGCATCATGCTCTAAGCGACCGCGAAGACTCGGCAATCAGGCCGCGTCCTCGATCTGCTCGTCCGTCTTGCGCGGCACATAGTTCAGCACCGGTCCGAGCCAGCGCTCGACTTCAGACACCGCCATCTGCTTGCGCGCCGCATAGTCTTCCACCTGATCGCGCTCCACCTTGGCGACGCCGAAATAATAGGAGTCGGGATGGCCGATATAGAGGCCGGAGACCGAGGAGCCGGGCCACATCGCATAGCTTTCCGTCAGCTTCACGCCGGCTGCTTTTTCGGCGTCTAGCAGTTTGAACAGCGTTGCCTTTTCGGTGTGGTCGGGCTGAGCAGGATAACCGGGCGCCGGGCGAATGCCGGCATAGGCTTCGGTGATGAGATCCTCCTTGCTGAGCGTCTCGTCCTTGGCATAGCCCCAGTATTCGCGTCGCACCTGCTCGTGCATGCGCTCGGCAAAAGCTTCGGCGAAGCGGTCGGCCAGCGCCTTGACGAGGATCGACGAATAATCGTCGTTCGCCCGCTCGAAACGCTCGGCGATGGCGATTTCCTCGATCCCCGCCGTCACCACGAAGCCGCCGACATAATCCTGTACTCCGCTTGTGACAGGTGCCACGAAGTCGGAGAGTGCCACGTTCGGCCGCCCGTCCCGCTTCGAAAGCTGCTGGCGCAGCGTATAGAAGGTCTCAAGCTCGTGTTTGCGGCTCTCGTCCGTGAACAGCCGGATATCGTCGCCGACCGCGCCGGCCGGCCAGAAGCCGATGACGGCGCGCGGGCGGAACCACTTCTCATCGATGATCTTCTTCAGCATCGCCTGCGCATCGGCCCAGAGCGCGCGCGCCGCCTCGCCCTGCTTCTCGTCGTCGAGAATGGCCGGGTACCGGCCGCGCAGCTCCCAGGTCTGGAAGAACGGCGTCCAGTCGATGTATTTGGCAAGCTCAGCCAGATCGTAATCCTCGAACACCTGCGTGCCGAAGAACTGCGGCTTCACCGGCTGGTAGGCAGACCAGTCGATCTTGTGGGCATTCTCGCGAGCCCGGGGCAACGGCAGGCGCACCTTCTCGGCCTCGCTGCGCGCATGGGCGGCCGCCACCTTGGCATATTCAGTGCGGATATCGTCGACATAGCTCTGGCGCGTTTCCGGCGACAGCAGTGCGGAGACGACGCCGACGGCGCGGCTCGCATCGGTGACGTAGACCGTCTGCCCCTTGTTGTAGCCGGGATGGATCTTCACGGCCGTGTGCACGCGGCTGGTCGTTGCCCCACCGATCAAAAGCGGGATCTCGAAGCCCTGGCGCTCCATCTCGGCGGCGACATGCACCATTTCGTCGAGTGACGGCGTGATCAAGCCGGAGAGGCCGATGACATCGACCTTCTCTGCAATGGCCGTTTCGAGGATCTTCGTCGCCGGCACCATGACGCCGAGGTCGACGATCTCGTAATTGTTGCAGGCAAGCACGACGCCGACGATGTTCTTGCCGATATCGTGCACGTCGCCCTTGACCGTCGCCATCAGGATCTTGCCGGCCGACCGGCGTTCCTCGCCGCCATTGAGACGCTTTTCCTCTTCCATGTAGGGCAGCAGCACGGCCACCGCCTGCTTCATCACGCGCGCCGACTTGACCACCTGCGGCAGGAACATCTTGCCCGAGCCGAACAGGTCACCGACGACGTTCATGCCGGCCATCAGCGGCCCTTCGATGACGTGCAGCGGCCGAGCGGCCTGCTGGCGCGCCTCCTCGGTATCGGCCTCGATATATTCGGTGATGCCGTTGACCAGCGCATGCTCGAGGCGCTTCTCGACGCTCCATTCGCGCCAGGAAAGATCCTGGACGCGGCCTTCGCGTGCCGCGCCGCCACGGAATTTCTCCGCCACTTCGAGCAGCCGCTCGGTTCCGTCGGGACGGCGGTTCAGCACCACGTCCTCACAGGCTTCGCGCAGTTCGGGATCGATGTTGTCGTAGACAGCAAGCTGGCCGGCATTGACGATGCCCATGTCCATACCCGCCTGGATGGCATGGTAGAGGAACACGGCGTGCATCGCCTCGCGCACCGGCTCGTTGCCGCGGAACGAGAAGGACAGGTTCGAAACACCGCCCGAAATATGCACCAGCGGCATGCGCTCGCGGATCGTCCGCGTCGCCTCGATGAAGTCGACGCCGTAGTTATTATGCTCCTCGATGCCGGTCGCGACAGCGAAGATGTTCGGGTCGAAGATGATGTCCTCGGGCGGGTAGCCGATCTTTTCGGTCAGCAGCTTGTAAGCGCGCGTGCAGATATCCACCTTGCGCTGGTAGCTGTCCGCCTGCCCCGTCTCATCGAAGGCCATGACGACAACGGCAGCGCCGTAATTGTGCAGCAGCCGCGCCTGGGCGAGGAAATTCTCCTCGCCTTCCTTCAGCGAGATCGAATTGACGATCGGCTTGCCCTGGACGCGCCTCAGGCCGGATTCGATGATCGAGAATTTCGACGAGTCGATCATGACCGGCACACGGGCGATGTCAGGCTCGGCGGCGATCAGGTTGAGGAACTCGACCATCGCCTTTTCGGAATCGATCAGCCCTTCGTCCATATTGATGTCGATCACCTGGGCGCCGTTCTCGACCTGGTCGCGGGCGACATCGAGCGCTGCGGTGAAATCGCCGTTGGTGATCAGCTTGCGGAAGCGGGCCGAGCCGGTGACGTTGGTGCGCTCGCCGACATTGACGAAGGGGATGTCCTTGGTCAGTTCGAAAGGTTCGAGGCCCGACAGCGACATGAAGGGGCGATGCTCCGGAATCGGCCGCGGCTTGTATTTCGCAACGGTCTCGGCGATCGCCTTGATGTGCTCCGGCGTCGAGCCGCAGCAGCCGCCGACGATATTGACGAGGCCCTCGCGAGCGAAGCCGTCGATCTGCGCCGCCATCAGTTCCGGCGTTTCGTCATACTGGCCGAATTCGTTTGGCAGGCCGGCATTCGGATAGGCGCAGATGAAGGTGTCGGCAACACCCGAAAGCTCCTGCAGATGCGGGCGCATCGCATTGGCGCCGAGCGCGCAGTTGAGGCCGATCGTGAAGGGATTGGCATGGCGCACCGAATTCCAGAAGGCCGACGGCGTCTGACCAGACAGCGTGCGGCCGGAAAGATCGGTGATCGTGCCCGAGATCATCACCGGCAGGCGCACGCCCTTGGCCTCGAAGCGCTCCTCACAGGCGAAGATCGCAGCCTTGGCGTTCAGCGTGTCGAAGATCGTCTCGATCAGGATGATGTCGGCGCCGCCGTCGATTAGACCGTCGATCTGCTCGCCATAGGCGGAACGCAGATCGTCGAAGGTGACGGCGCGGAAACCGGGGTTGTTGACATCGGGCGAGATCGAGGCGGTGCGGTTGGTCGGCCCGATGGCGCCGGCAACGAAACGGCGGCGGCCATCCTCGCGCTCGGCGCGCTGTGCCGCCCGGCGCACGATCTCCGCACCTTCCTTGTTGAGGTCATAGACGGCACCTTCCATCTCGTAATCGGCCTGCGCGATGCGGGTCGAAGAGAAGGTGTTGGTCTCGAGAATATCGGCGCCGGCCTTGGCGTATCTGTAATGGATCTCTTCGATCGCGTCCGGCTGGGTCAGGATCAGAAGGTCGTTATTGCCCTTCTGGTGACAGGCGCAGCCGATGAAGCGCGTCCCGCGAAACTGGTCTTCGTCATAGCCGAGACCCTGGATCTGCGTGCCCATGGCGCCGTCGAGAACAAGGATGCGCTCGCTCGCGGCTTGTCTCAAAGCTGCGAAAACTTCACTGCCGTCACGTTTGCCCGTTTCCGGACCAAAGAGATTATCAAACACGGGAAGGCTCCTTGACGTCGTAAGACCAGACAGTCCAAATCACATAAAGATATCTTTATGTCAATATATGCCTGTCAATTTCGTGCTTTGTAAGCCTACAGCGCCGCGCGTCTTTTCAGACGCGCAAAGGACGTTGTAATAGTTTTGAATCGACGCATCGTGCCTCCGAAGAACGATCCCGCTTTGCGGGCCAATGCGATAGCCGGATGACAGACTCGTCCGACCCCTATATAGGCGTTTACAACGCTTTGTGCACGAAATCGGAGGAGCATCATGGCACCCGCAACCGGCAACGCCGTGCTTGGAAACTGGACGACCCGCGCCTATCACCGCGGCTGGCTGCTGACCCAAGCGAACGGTCTCTTCGATTTCTTCCAGCACAATTCGGTCAATCCCAAGGGCGGCTTTTACGATCTCGACGACGAAGGTAGGCCTCTCGACGCCGAGGGCCAGGTTCGCGGCATCCATATCGCGGCGCGCGCGGTGCATTGCTTCTCGATCGGTGCGCTGCTCGGGCGCCCCGGAGCCTCCGACGTCGTCGACCACGGCATGGACTATATCTGGAACCATCATCGCGACCGGAAAAACGGCGGCTATTTCTGGTCGCTCAACAATGACGGTCCCGTCGATTCCGACAAGCAGGGCTATGGCCATGCTTTCGTGCTGCTCGCCGCCTCAGCGGCAAAGACCATCGGCCATCCGCTTGCCGACGGCATGCTCGCCGATATCACCAAGATCCTCAACACGAAGTTCTGGGAAGCGAAGCACGGCGCCATCGCCGAGGAATTCACCGCCGACTGGCAGCCGCTCGACGGCGGCGCCTATCGCGGCCAGAACTCCAACATGCACCTGACCGAAGCACTGATGGCCGCCTTCGAAGCCACCGGCGACAGGGAATACCTGACCAAGGCCGAAAGCATCGCCGATCTCGTCATCCGCCGCGCCGCCGGTTCGGTGGACTGGCGCGTTGCCGAGCATTTCGACGCCGAATGGAACCTCGACAAGACTTACTATCATCCGAACGAAATGTTCCGCCCGGCCGGCACGACGCCCGGCCACTGGCTGGAATGGGCCCGCCTCATCCTGCAGCTCTGGGCGCTCGGCGGCAAACGGATCGAATGGATGCCGGATGCGGCCAAGGCGCTGTTCGCCCAATCCATGGCGCTCGGTTGGGACAACGACAAGGGCGGCTTCTTCTATACGCTCGATTGGGACGACAAGCCCGCCAAGCGCAACAAGCTCTGGTGGCCAGCCTGCGAAGGTGCGGCTGCCGCACATTTCCTCAACGAGCACCTGCCCAGCGATTTCCATGAGGAGAGCTACCGCAAGATCTGGAACGTGCTCGAGCGCGCCTTCATCGATCACAAGAACGGCGGCTGGCACGAGGAGCTGACGGAACATCTCGTTCCCTCCCACTCGCTCTTCCCCGGCAAAGGCGATATCTATCACGCCCTGCAGGCCTGCCTCATTCCGCTTTTCCCGGCAACGGGCAGCCTGACAAAGGGCATCGCCGAGGCCGGCGGGAAGCTCTGAGGTCGGGGATCAGTAACCCGGCGCCGGCAGTTCGGCGTTCGGGTTCAGCTGGAACCATCCGACGTCACTGCTGATACGGTCGAGTTCGTCCTGCACGTCGCGCTGATCGCGGCGGATGTCGTGCATGTCGTCTTCCAGATCCTCGATCCGCCGGCGAAGTTCCGTGCGGTCGCCATCCTTGGCATCCCGCAGCTTGTCGGAAAGATCGTCGATATCAGTCTCCTTCGAACTATAATCGTTCTGCATCGAGCTAAGGCGTGACTGCAGCTCGTGCTGCTTCCTGCCGAGGCCGAAGCCGCGCAGGAAACCGGGCGCGGTCTCCGGCGGGCAGACATTGGCGTAGCCGCTGCCCGCCTGGCCGCGCGCAAGCCCGCTGAGTGGCGTGCAGTAGCGCACCAGCCCCGTTTGATATCCCTGAAACCAGATTGTCTGATCGGGCACGATCTTGATCCGCTCGCAGGATTTCGCATGTGCGGCGAAGCGCTGTTGCGGCTCGTAGCCCGCCGCCCCGTCGCTCTCGCCGATTACCCGCCAGTCGGCGGCGACGCATTCCTCCTTGGACAGCGTATTGCAGGAGACAAGGAAAAGGCCGAAGCCGATGGTGACGGCAAGCGCAAGAAACAAACGGATCATGGCGTCCCGGGTAGGATGAAGGAGGGCGATGCCGCATCCTAGCCGCAGGACAAGTCCGCGTCACCGGAGCGGCGACGCGATTTTGCAGTTTTCATGGCTTTTTTCTGTCAAAATTACGGCGGGAGAGGCCTCTTCAAAGCGTCGGGGCGAGCCGCAGCGTATCCAGATCCTTGGCGAGCATCAGCGCCAGCGCCTCGACCGCGAGATTGTGGTCGTCACGCTGCGGCAGTCCCGAGACGGTGACCGCGCCGATGCAGCCGGTACCCTTGACGTTAATCGGGAAACTACCGCCATGCGGCGCATAGTCGGCGCCGGAAAGCCCGTTATCCTCGACCGTCTTGCCATCCTTCTGAAGCTTCAGGCCGCAGGCATAGCTGCTGCGGAAATAACGCAGCACCATATTGCGCTTGCGCCGGACCCAGTTGACGTTATCAGGCGTTACACCCGGCAGTGCCGCATAGAAGACCGGCATCGAATGCAGGGTCACGTCGATCGCGATGCCGAGGCCGCGCTCGGTGGCGAGTTCCTGCAGGAGTTTGCCGAGCTGCCATGCCGTCGTCAGGTCGAAAGCGTCGAAGCTCAGCACTTTCTCCTGCTCCGCGATCCGGCTGAGATCGTCCTCGATTATCATGGGTAAAGCGCTCCTCTGCCGCGATGATCCGTAGCCGACCATTCTCGCGAGGAACAAAAAAGTAAAGCAAAAACTTGGACCTATCCCTGGAGTAATTCCAGCAAAACTGCGCAAACGGAAATGCTCTGTGTCAAAGCTTCGGCGTCAGCATCTCGAAACGGTCGCGGATGGTGGCACAGGTATCGCCGCCGAGCCGCGCAATCGCATCGACCGCAGCCGGATCGACATGCAGCCTTTCCGGATCGACGACCCCGTCGCGGTAATGCGCATAGACGATCTCGCCCATGACGATCTGCCGTGAGCGGCCGAGCTCCAGCGTCACATGCCGCCGGCATTCGAAAGCGGCCGGCGCCTCGGCGATGAAGGGCGAGGCGACCTTTTCGCCCGGCATCGCCGTCAGGCCGGCTTCCTTCAGCTCGTCGACGCCGCGCGGATATTTGGCGCCGCAGACATGCATCGCCTCGGCGATGGCCAAGGAGACGATATTGACCGTGAACACCTCGGTCATGCGGATATTATGGCCGGTGTCCTTGAACGACATGTCGGCATTGTTCTCGACCCCGATCGCAAGGATCGGCGGATCGGCCGAAAGGCAGTTGAAGAAACTGAAGGGTGCGGCGTTGATCCGGCCATTCTCGTCGACCGTCGTCACCAGCGCGATCGGCCGCGGGATGATCGTGCCGATCATCAGCTTGTAGCGTTGGCGCTCGGTGAGCTGCTTGAAATCGAAAGAGACGGACATCGGTTCAGCCGACCTTGAGGACCGGCGAGAAACCGCTCATCGCCCCGGCAAAAGGTTTCGGCAGCGGCGACGCGTAGGAGCCGCGCTTGCTGGTGGAAAGTCCGAGCGACAACAGCGCTTCGGCCTGCTTGACGGCGGCGGCAACGCCATCGACGACAGGCACGCCGTAGATCTCCTGCAGCTCACGCGCCAGATCGGTCATGCCGGCGCAGCCGAGCACGATCGCCTCGGCGCCGTCTTCCAAAAGCGCCCGCTCGATTTCGGCTCTGAGCTTGCCGATCGCGCCCGAGGCCGGATCTTCCAGCTCCAGCACCGGGATGTCGGAGGCACGCACCTTGGCGCGGTCGCCCATGCCGTAGCGGCGCAACAGATTGTCGATCAGCACCCGCGACCGCTCCAGCGTCGTCACCACGGTGAAGCGCTGCGCCAGAAAGCCCGCCGTCACCACCGCAGATTCGCAGAGCCCGAGGATCGGCACATCGGCGAAGGTTCGCGCCGCTTCGAGTCCGGTATCGTCGAAGCAGGCGATAACGGCCGCGTCATAACCCGCCGCCTGTCGCTCCTTGAGTTCGGAGAGCAGACCGGGGATCGCTAAGGCCCCGTCGTAATGTCCCTCGATGGAAACCGGCCCCATGCGCGAGGTGGCGGCGATGATCTCCGTACCGGATGCCGCCACCGCACGCGCGGCGGTCGCGGCCTTGTCGGTCATGGAGGCCGTGGTGTTCGGATTGACGATGAGGATGCGCATGTCAGTTTATCTTTGCCTGCCGCCGGCTGAGCATCGTCATGATGCCGAGCGCAAGGAGAATGATTGTGAAGGAAAACAGCGTCGTCACCGTGCCGAGCGCATAGAGCACCGGCGTCGTGACGTTGGTCGTCATGCCATAGATTTCGAGCGGCAGCGTGTTGTAGGTGCCTGATGTCATCAGCGTGCGGGCGAATTCGTCATAGGAGAGCGTGAAGCCGAACAGGCCGACGCCGATCAGGCTGGGGGCGATCATAGGCAGCACGACATGGCAGAACGTCTGCCATGAGCTGGCGCCAAGGTCACGCGCCGCCTCTTCATAAGCCGGCGAGAAGCGGTTGAAGACGGCAAACATGATCAGCACGCCGAAAGGCAGCGTCCAGGTCAGATGGGCGCCGAAGGCCGACGAATACCAGGCAGGCTTGAGGCCACCCTCCTGGAAGACGACGCCGATGCCGAGCGAGATGATGATCGACGGCACGACGAGGCTTGCGACCGTGGCATAAAACAGCGCCGTCGAACCGGGGAAACGGCGCCGGAAGGCAAGGCCGGCGAGCAGCGAGACGACGACGGTCACCGCCATCACCATCAGCCCGAGGGTGAAGGAGCGGCGGAAGGAGGCGCCGAAATCGCCGACCGCCTGCTTCTCGAACAGGTTGAAGAACCAATGGGTGGAAACGCCGTTCATCGGGAAGGTCAGGCCGCCATCCGGCCCCTGGAAGGAGAGGATCAGGATCGCCGAAAGCGGGCCGTAGAGGAACAGCACGAAGATGACGAAGAAGAGCGCCAGCAGGTAGAATTCCAGGCCGCGTTTTTCGTGGCTCATCTCAAAGCTCCTTGCGGATGTCGACAACACGCAGGATGGCCGCGACCATCAACAGCACGACGGCGAGCAGCACCACGGCGTTGGCGGCAGCGGCCGGATATTGCAGCAGCGACATCTGGTTTTTCATCATCAGCGCTACCGAGGCGCTTTGGCCGCCGGACATCACCTGCACCGTCGAAAAATCAGCCATGACGAGCGTGACGACGAAGATCGTGCCGATCGCCATGCCGGGCTTGGCGAGCGGGATGACGACATTCCATAACACCTGCCAGCCGGAGGCGCCGGCATCGCGCGCCGCCTCGAATAGCGACCGGTCGATGCGCATCAGCGTGTTGAAGATCGGCGTCACCATGAACAGCGTATAGAGATGCACCATGGCGAGCACGACGGCGAAATCGGAATAGAGCAGCCATTCAATCGGCTTGGGGATGATGCCCATCTCGATCAGCGTCGAATTGACGAGGCCGTTGCGCCCGAGCACCGGGATCCACGAGATCATGCGGATGATATTCGACGTCATGAACGGCACGGTGCAGACGAGGAAGAGGATCATCTGCGTCGAGGTCTTGCGGATGTGGAAGGCCAGGAAATAGGCGACCCAGAAGCCGATGACGAGCGTCAGCGACCAGACGATCGCTGTGAATTTCAGCGTGTTGAGATAGGTCTTCCACGTCACCCACGAACCGAGCGTCTCGGTGTAGTTCATCGTCAGGAAATCGGGATAGAGGCCGGCAAAGTCGTAGTCCCAGAAGCTGACGACGGCGATCATGGCGATCGGCAGCAGGAAGAAGAAGCCGAGAATGACGAACAGCGGCGTCGCCTGGAGATAGGATATCGCCGATGGAGAAAGCCTCAGCCCACGCCCGCCGCGCGCGCCCTGCCCATCCTCCTCCGTTTCCGCTGCGATGGTCGCCATGATCCGGTTCTCCGTTCTGATTTGGAACGAAGGTGCGTGCCGCCCCCTCATCCGCCTGCCGGCACCTTCTCCCCGCTGGGGAGAAGAGATTCGCGGCAGCGCCTAGGCCACCGCGAACCTTGATTTTGTCTCACGACGTGGCCACGGACTCCCTCTTCTCCCCAGCGAGGAGAAGGTGGCCCGAAGGGTCGGATGGCGGAGCGAAGCGACGTCTTGAGCATCGCGAAAGACAGTAGCTCTCCGCCCTCTCGACCTGCCTAGGCAGCGATGAACTCGTTCCAGCGGCGGACCATGTAGCGGTCCTCGTCCATCACGGAGTTCCAGCAGGCCACCGCGCCCATGCGGGCTTCGAAGGAGCCACCGTCGCGAACGGCGCCGGCCTTCTCCATGACCTTGCCCTCGGGAGACAGGATATCGCCCTGCGCCGGCTTGCCCTCGATCCAGTAGCCCCATTCGTCGGCCGACATGAATTGCTTGGCGGTGTCCATGCAGGCGGAGTAATAGCCCTGGCGGTTGAGGTAGCCGCCGACCCAGCCCGATGTGTACCAGTTGATGTATTCATAGGCGGCATCGAGCTCAGCGCCCTTGAGATGCGAGGCAAGGCCGAGACCGCCGCCCCAGGCGCGGTAGCCTTCCTTGAGCGGCTGGAAAGTGCAGGCGATGCCCTTGGAGCGGACGGCGGCGACAGCCGGCGACCACATCGACTGGATGACGACTTCGCCCGAGGCCATCAGGTTGACGCTTTCGTCGAACGACTTCCAGAAGGCGCGGAACTGGCCGTCGCCCTTGGTCTTGATCAGGAACTCGATCGTCTTGTCGATCTCTTCCTTCGTCATGTTGCCCTTGTCGGCATATTTGATCTTGCCCGAGGCTTCCATGATCATCGCCGCATCCATGATGCCGATCGACGGGATGTTGAGGATCGCGGTCTTGCCCTTGAAGGCCGGATCGAGAATATCGGCCCAGCTGGTGATCGGACGGCCGGTGAGGTCGGGGCGGATGCCGAGCGTGTCGGCATTGTAGATGGTCGGAACCATCGTCATCCACTGTGTCGGCTCCTTGGCGAACTTCTTGGAACCCTGCGCCTCGACGAAGCCGACCGTATGCGGCGCCGTACCCTGGGCAATGACGCTGTCTGCTTTCAGCTTGCCGTTGATGAACAGCGGTACGATCTTGTCGTAATATTTCAGCTTCTTGACATCCATCGGCTGCATGACGCCGGTCGGGAACACCTTCTTGGCGATCCAGTATTCGATGTCGGCAATGTCGTAGCTATCAGGCTGGGTGACGGCACGCTGGGCGGCGGCGTCGGAATCGGTTGCCGTCATTTCCAGCGTGATGCCGAGATCGGCTTTGCACTTCTCGGCGATGGCATTGATGTTGGAAACGCCGGTGCCGAACTGGCGAAGCGTGATGTTCGTCTTCGCCCAGACGGTGGGAAAGCCGGTAATCGCGCCGGAGCCGGCGATGGCGCCGACGGCGGCAGCACCCGTCTTCAGCAGCGTGCGGCGGGAAAGACCCTTCTCCGCCTTGGTCGATGTCGTTTCAGTCGTCATGTCAGTTCCCCTTTTCTTGATATGGAAGGTTCATGGTTCTTGATGGTGATGGTTTATGCAGAAGGTCGGCCGAGAAGCACGGCATCTTCGGGCGCCCAGCTGAGCGAAACGGTGTCGCCGACGGCAACCGGCCGGGCGAAATATTCAGCGTCGTCAGCGATGACGGTGAAGTCGTCGCTGCCGGCACCGAGAACGGTGATCTTCACGGAAGAACCGCGATATTCGATGTTGGAGACGATGCCATCGAAGCCGAGCGTCCATTCGCTCGCCACCTGCAGCCGCACGCGGTCGGTGCGGATGCCGATGTCGACAGGCTCGCCGATCTCCCTGCCCGTCCCGCGCACGGAAAAGCTCTGACCTTCCGGTACGGTCATGACGAGCACGCCGTTCTCGCTGGAGGTCACCCGGCCGGACAGCACGTTGTGATCGCCCATAAACCGCGCGACGAAGGCCGTCGCCGGCCGCTCGAAGACCTCGCGCGGTGCCGCCGCTTGCTCGATCCGGCCGTCATTCATGATGACGATAACGTCGGCGAGCGCCATCGCCTCTTCCTGGCTGTGGGTGACGTGCACGAAGGTGATGCCGAGCGTCTTCTGCAGTTTCTTGAGTTCGGCACGCATGCGGATCTTCAGGAACGGATCGAGCGCCGACAGTGGCTCGTCGAGCAGCAGCGCTTCCGGATCGGTGATGAGCGCGCGCGCCAGCGCGACGCGCTGCTGCTGGCCGCCGGAAAGCTGGGCCGGACGCCGGTTGGCATAACCCTCCATCTGCATCAGCTTCAGCATCTCGAGCGCCTTGGCCCGGCGCTCTTGCTTGTCGACGCCCTTCATCTTGAGGCTGAAGGCGACGTTGTCGATCAAATCGAGATGCGGGAAGAGCGCGTAGGACTGGAACATCATCGCCGTGCCGCGTCTGGCCGGCGGAAAATCGGTAACAACGACATTGCCGAGCCTGATGTCGCCCGACGAGATGCTCTCATGGCCGGCGATCATGCGCAGCGTCGAGGTCTTGCCGCAGCCCGACGGACCGAGGAAGCAGCAATAGGAGCCAGCCGGAATCTTCAGGCTGATCGCATGGACCGCCGTCGTCGCGCCATAGGCCTTCGAAACGGATACTATATCGATCTCTGCCGCTTTCGACATCTGCGTTCCCCTGTTCGGAAAAGACGATGCATCTGCCGTGCCAGACTCGGTGTCTTGAGGTAAGCCATTGCAACACAATGACTTTATCAAAAGCGCCATTGAGAGAGCAAATTATAGGCGCAGCGCTATCTGCACATGATTTAGGCTATCGTGCGCAATTTGTGCAAAATATCGTATACGATCTGACCACAAGTTCCGGGACAAAATCTGTTTAACTTTTGCTGCGAACATGGCTATGCTTTGCCGACCATCGGGAATAAATTTCATGAAATCCGCCGCCAAGGCTCAGCAGGCCGAAGACTCCGCCGAAACAGGCGCGCAACAGATCCGCGATGCCATTCGCGAAGCGATCGTCGAGCGCAGGCTCTCGCCCGGCACCAAGCTTTCGGAAGGCGATGTCGGCAATCTCTTCAATGTTAGCCGCACGCTTGCACGCGCCGCCCTGCAGGCGCTGTCCTATGAAGGTCTCGTCAGCGTCGAGAAGAACCGCGGCGCCTTCGTCGCCTATCCCTCGCCGGAAGAGGCTCGTCAGATTTTTTCCGCCCGCCGGCTGGTCGAACCCGGCATTTTGCGCGAGGCAGCGGCGCGGATCACGCCTGATGACGTTACCCATCTGCGTCAGCTTCTGCTGGAAGAAGGCCGCCTGATGAGCGAGCGTGGCCAGACGGCGCGCCGCGCCGAAATCAAGGCATCGGGTGATTTTCATCTGATGCTGGCGGGGATATCGGGAAACTCGATCATGCAGCGCTTCATGGAAGAGCTTGTCGCCCGCTCGTCTCTGGTGATTGCGCTCTACGGGCAGTCGACCGCATCGAGCTGCGGCCATTCCGAACACGGTGACATCATCTCGGCGATCGAAGCCGACGAACTCGACCGCGCCTGCCAGCTGATGCTGCATCACATCGCCCATATCGAGGCCGATCTCGACCTGCGCGAACGCAAGAGCCTGGGCCTCAAGGAAGCCTTCGAACTGTGAACATGCAAAAGACGCGGGACGCGAATGCTTCACCGCGCCCGCTTCAGACCGGCTCTCGAAACGCTACCAAGGCGTCTTCTTCGGCAACATCTCAAAGGCAGCGAAGATATCCTCGGCGCTCATCGGCTCGCTCGAGCGCAGCTTAACGGTTCCGTCGCGTCCGATCAGGATCAGCCCGAACTCGCCGGACGGCGGTCCCTGCAGCCGATCGCGAATATCGTCGGCATCGAGTTCCCAGTCATCGTCGAACAGCGCAAACGCGCCGCCGCCGGCGATGCTGAACACCTCGACGTCTTCCTCGATCAGGCGCATATGCGCCTTGCGCAGCCATTCGTCCTGGATAAGCGCGCGGTCATCTTGCGCATCGGCAAAGATGATCAGCACCCGTTTCCTGTCGCGAAACTGCTCGAGCGATTGCGGAAGCTCAGGCTCACGCCTGGGTGTACCGATGATTTCATGAACAATAGATTTTAGCATGGTGCTTCATTCCTCGCCCGTCACCACTGCATAATTCTTAAATCGGGATCGATCTAGGGATGGATTATGCAGCAATTCCACGTGCTACAGCGCCCTTTGCGACTCTCGAAAAGGGCGCTGCAGTGGCGGGCTGTGCCTGCCGAATTAAACGGCTGGGAATAAGCGAGGTTCCGCCAAAAAGCGAAAAAGGATCGCAGCCATGGCCGCGGTCCTCACCTCATCAGTCGCGGCCCTGGTCTTCGGACGCGTGGGCTGAAACGGCGACGAGATCCGCAGCCCCGGTGACGTGAAGGCGCTTGCGCACCAAAACGCGCATGACACGCGCCGCCGTCGAGAAGGTCATCTGGTCGAGCGGGCCTTCGCCTTCCCACGGCTTGGTCAGCCGTTCGGTGACGGCGCCGACGATGTTCATCGGCACGATGTCGGTGCATTCGCGCATGGCTTCGAAAACGAAGCTGATGGGCATGACCCGTCCTTCGTAGGTCACGATCGGTTCGGTCAATTCACTGTCCCATTCCTCGAAGGCATAGAGCGCTTCGCGAAACAGCTGCTGGAGGTCGAACGGCGCATGGCCGTCATGAAGTGGCGGCAGTGCATTGATCATGTCTGTCTCCTCTTGATGGATTGAAGCCAAAGTCCTCCGGTATCGGTCGCGCCAACGCGGGGAACGGAGCCTTTTGCTGCCCCTGCGAACCGAATAACACTATTGATTCTATAGAGTAACGCGCTGGGGTAAAGCCCATTTATCCCAGCGCATGGAAGCAAATTCCATAACGCCATGATATTCTTGCATGTTTTAGTGGAAATTTTCTTGGCGTGCGCCATTCGTCAAATATTTTTGCCTCCCGCCTTAGATCGGTCCGGAATGGGACAAAGGGCAGAGATCGCTGGAAATCACGGAACTTTTGGCATTGTAATCTGTTTTGTTCCCGCATCCGCCAAACCGACTGGGGTTACCACCAATGACGCAAATACGTGAACCGGAGCGCCGGAGCAGAATCCTGCGCGGCCGTCCCTACAGCCTTGATGAATTCGCCTCCAAATACGGCCTCCGAAACGACCAGGCTGAGAGCCTGTTCACCCGTTTCGGGCCCTCCTCGATCGAGCTCGACCTGCTGATGGCAGCCAAGCGCCGGCCACCGGTTCAGCAGGACAGAATTGCCGAATAACGCTTTTGATGAATGGAATGGATCGATGAGCGACAGACGCCACGAATGGATCAGCAAGAGAGCTTACGCGATTTGGGAAGAACAGGGCCGGCCCGATGGCCGCGACGACGAGCATTGGCGCCAGGCCGTTTCCGAACGCGATGCGCTGGAACGCACGCAAGCCTCTGTCGATGGTCGCGAGGTGCTGGTGAAGTTTCGTCCGAAACCGCAGCGGCCAGAAGTGCCGCGTCAGGACTGGGTCAATCCTTCGACAAAGGTCGGCTAGGCCTTCCCTGCCTCCGGCTCAGCCCAGGCTGAGCCGGAGGCGCGCCTGAAAATCTCCCTGCCACCACATCGGGAAATTGGTTCCCCACTTATTGGGGTTGCCCGTCTCGATCACCTACGAATGAAGCGCTCGTGATATTGCCGCAGACCTTCTCGGCATGATCGGCAAAGCCGATATCGGGATGGGTCTTGAAGACCAGATTCACACGCTTTTCAGTCATTCCATTCCACACATCGGTGATGATATCCGAAATTCTGCCAGCGCTACCAAGGCGCGGCGGAATGTAACCGTTTCCACAAGCACCATTGCTCCTGCCGCAAACGCTCCGTCAACCATTTTGGAACAAATCGATGAAATGATACGGAATTGTTAACCGTAGATCCAGAACGCTACGTCCCGATCCTTTCGCCGCGAAATCGAATCACGACATGAATGACGACGTCTTCATCGGCAATCTGGTAGATGGCGGTGGGATTTTCCTGCCGACTGGCATCATCGCCCTGTCTAAATTGCGGAGAAAAGGCTGAGCCCCTCGGGAAGGCGATCGTCAGAAAGCGTTGCTTTCCTGGCAGAGCGCCCGGTGGACCTCGGTCCAGAACAGCGCCAGCGGCGTGTCGCCGTTGCGTTCGGCAACGAGGGCGCGGATCAGCGCTTCGGAGCCTGCCATGTCCTGCCAGCTGGATTTCAGGCCCTTGGCGGCCTGTTGGCATTCGGCAATCGCGAATGGTCTCTTGCTGTCCATATGAGGTCTCCTCATGACAGGCGCTAGCAGATGGGGCCCGGATTGTCATTCCCCGCATATGTGGGGATGCCTTGTATCTATGGCGGTCCTCACGGTAAGATTGAGGGAATTGGGGCAGTGGAAATGATTGAGAATACCTACAGCGAAAAGTTCGAGCCCGCTTTCGAACAGATCAAGGCTGCGGCCAATGTGGATGCCGCCATCCGCATTCTCCAGGCAGAATATGCCCTTGATTTCGTGACTTACCATCTCGCCCAGACGATCGCGGCCAAGATCGATTCGCCCTTCGTACGCACCACCTATCCGGATGCCTGGGTCTCCCGCTATCTCCTGAATAGCTATGTGAAGGTCGATCCCATCGTCAAACAGGGCTTCGAACGCCAGCTGCCCTTCGATTGGAGTGAGGTCGAGCCGACGCCCGAGGCCTATGCCATGCTGGTCGATGCGCAGAAGCACGGCATCGGCGGCAACGGCTACTCCATTCCCGTCGCCGACAAAGCGCAACGTCGTGCGCTCTTGTCGCTGAATGCCCGCATACCGGCCGAGGAATGGGCCGAGCTCGTCCGCCGCTGCCGCAATGAATGGATCGAGATCGCCCACCTGATCCACCGCAAGGCCGTCTACGAGCTGCATGGCGAAAACGATCCGGTGCCGGCATTGTCGCCGCGTGAGATCGAATGTCTGCACTGGACGGCGCTGGGCAAGGATTACAAGGATATTTCGGTCATCCTCGGCATATCCGAGCATACCACCCGCGATTATCTGAAGACCGCCCGCTTCAAGCTCGGCTGCGCCACGATCTCGGCCGCCGCCTCGCGGGCCGTGCAGCTACGCATCATCAATCCCTGATCCCCTCATCTGAGGGGGCCCATCTGAGGGAATTTCCGATCCGGCCCGCCTGAACCATTCTGCTTTCCACGAACTTGAAAACGCTGGAGGGCAAAATGTTCGTTATCGTTCAGGCACATGAGTATCAGAAATACGCTGCCGTACTCGACCAGATGTTTCGCCTGCGCAAGAAGGTCTTCGCCGATACGCTCGGCTGGGACGTTCCCGTCATCGGCCCCTACGAACGCGACAGCTACGATTCGCTCGCCCCCGCCTATCTCGTCTGGTGCAACGACAGCCGCACCCGGCTCTATGGCGGCATGCGTCTGATGCCGACGACAGGCCCGACCCTTCTCTACGACGTCTTCCGCGAGACGTTTCCCGATGCCGCCAATCTTATCGCCCCCGGCATCTGGGAAGGCACGCGCATGTGCATCGACGAGGAGGCGATCGCCAAGGATTTCTCCAATGTCGACGCCGGCCGCGCCTTTTCCATGATGCTGCTTGCGCTTTGCGAATGCGCGCTCGATCACGGCATCCATACGATGATTTCCAACTACGAGCCCTACCTCAAGCGCGTCTACAAGCGCGCCGGCGCCGAAGTGGAAGAACTCGGCCGTGCAGACGGCTACGGCAAATATCCCGTCTGCTGCGGCGCCTTCGAAGTATCGAACGGGGTGCTGCGCAAGATGCGCGCCGCCCTCGGCCTCACCCTACCCCTTTATGTCAGGCACGTGCCGGCCCGCTCGGTCGTGACCCAATTCCTGGAGATGGCAGCATGAACCGCCTCGCTGAAACCGCCACACAGACCGCAATGCAGAAGGATATCGGCGCGCTGGAGCGCCATGTTCTTGCATCCCGCGAGATCGCCACGCAGATAGGGGATCCCTTCCTCTCCTATCTCCTCTCGATGGCGCTGTTCACGATCTACGAGAAGAAGGCCCATCATGAGAACGAGGCGCTGAGGAGCAGCTTCAGCTGAGGGTGTGGTCCCCTCCGCCCTGCCTGAAGACGAGCATGTCTCCCGGCGCCTCGCGCGCAGCCGCAAAAACAGTCCCCGTTTTGCGGCTGCGCGGCGTGCTTACCCCATCAGGGCATCGATCGTTGAAATCAGCGTGTCGTGCATGTAGGGCTTCGGCAGGAAGGCGGTATTGGCGGGCAGCGCCATCGGATCGAGCCTCACCATGCCCGAGGTGATGATGATGCCGATATTCGGACGCATCGCCCTCACCCGATTGGCAAGCTGCAGACCGTCCATCGAACCGGCCATATTGACGTCGGTGAAGAGGATATCGACATCTTGCCTGCCCTTCAGCACCACCAGAGCCTCGTCCGCATTCGCCGCCTCCAGCGCTACATGGCCGACCTCCTCCAGCACATCGAGGATATTGAACCGGATCAGCGGCTCGTCCTCCACGATGAGCACAACTGCGCTGTTCAAAGCCGCCATCTGCGATCGCCCTCTTTATGCGGAATGTGACTTGAATAAGTGTCGCCCGCGCGAGAAGGTTCCAGTGGCTGCCCACGAAATATGCATCGTCCACAGATGCTTGCGCTCCCCGCTTGTGGCTCCCCCGGATTTGCGTTAGAGCGGAAACCGTGCTGCGGGAACCATTGCCCCGGCACCCAAGCGCCGCACACGGCGCCAAGGGCCTGTAGCTCAATGGTTAGAGCCGGCGGCTCATAACCGCTTGGTTGGGGGTTCGAGTCCCTCCGGGCCCACCATTCCTCTTGTATCAATCCAGTCGGTGTAGCCGGGCGCAAATCCCGGAATTTTGATACCAGCTTTCGGAATTTTCCGTTTCAAAAAAGCATTCGAATGTCTTGTCCTGAGCCGCACAAACCGCCCTTCGCCGGGCGTACTCATTTCTCGTGAAGATCTGGGTGCGTCGATCCCGGCACGCTCGTTCGCAAGGAATGCTGCAGAAACCCACAGGTCTTCTCAAACTTTCCCCGATGGTCGAAAGGATTGTCGGATGCACGCCATCCGCTTCCAGACGTCACCTCCGAGTTCGGTGACCGATTCCACAGATGCATTAGGCCTTCGGCGTTCGGTCCGGTAATCGCGAAGTCAATATATTTAAGTTTGTCGATCAACTTCGTCACATCGGGATGGTCAAATGAATGTATCTCGAGCTTATGGGCAAATTTGTTCCGGATCTCAGCTATTAGCTTCAAGGCTTTGCGGGCGCCTGATCCGACTATGCCCAACGCAAAAGCGATATCCACTCTTGCAGTGAAAGTGTTGAGCGGCCCATACCGCATCGGGTCGAATAGACGATCAATAATCTCTGGATCAGAATGCCGCCCAGGGAAATAGCGTTCAATTGCCGAACGCAAGAACTCCTCGACGACGGTTACGTGAACAATAGCAATCGAGCGGTCCGCCTCGCGGCGAGCCTGTCTCATCGCTTCGCCTTGAGAGACGACTGCATCGTAGGCTGCCTCTCCTCCCCAGGCCACGATCATTGCGTTTCTTACTTTGGCTTGAAGTGCTTCAGACCAAGCCCTTTGCTCTTCAATCGACCAGATTGGCGGCTGAGGCTGCTCACTTTCTTCACCACGCGCTAAACGTTCTGCGTGCTTTAGGAGTGCTGCCTGCAGGCGTGCTATCTCATCGTCCATTTCGACGAACCGTGCGGCTGTAACCTTTGTCATTGAAGCAACCCGAGCGACTTAGCTGCAGCCTTTGTGATCGTGCACAGCGGCGCGTTCAATTTCGCCATCAACGTCACACTAGTACGAATGAACTGCAGTGCCTCCGGATTCAATAGTTTATTTGTCAACGTACTTTTCCAAAGCATTCTGGTCGATACCGTAAGCGCAGGGGTCAGCATGAGCGATGATCTGCGCGAGGCCGCCAGCAAGTTCCTGTCCGTAAGGTCCAATCGGCCGCTGCCTCACTGCTCCATACTGATAACGCGACGGCCAAAACCCCGATATCCCGCTAACGCGTAATTACCCTCAAAGATCAACTCTTTCGCGTTGTACCAACTCCGCTGGAAGTGTAATAGGTCAATTCGACGGGCGTAATTTAGCATCCGCTGATATCTGCAGAATTTCCCTGTCGCAGGTTGTTCTCCCCATAAACTCAAGTTCTCCACTGGTTGGAAGGACTTGCGACAGGACTTCTGCCTTGTTTTCCAAAGCCCTGTTCGTTGCCGCTTGCTGTTCTTTTGCCGTGGAACCCAAGGGATTCAATGCGACCTGACCCCGTGCGCGCCGGATATGGCATCCGAGCCTGACGGCGCCTTCTGCCAATGCAAGCTGCTGGCGCCGATGGCGGATGTCCTCGAGCAGAGTGCCTATTCGGCCGCCTTATCTCTTGCGAAAGGCTACTACCTCGGCGAATTCGTCGCCGACCGGGCTTGACCTTCGCTCTGGATTGATGGCCGCATCCATGAGCCTCCTACTGCTCCAGATCGGCAATCGACCGGGATGAATGGGACTCCTTCGACAGGCTGCGGCTCCCCATATCGTCGTTGTCCAATCAAACGACATCTGTAGAGGCGTGGCCGAGGCAGCCTTGATCCGCATCTTTCGGCTCGGCGATGCCTGTCAGAGGGGAGAGCTGAGCCGCCGGCTGCAGGCAATTAGCCGCAATCGCCCAACTGCAATCTCCGCGCGCTCTGTCCATGGAAAGCCAACCATGGATTGGGGCCATAGGGGCGAAACATCGGCTGCCGCCATGACAGCATTTGATGAAGGGGTGGTGGGCACGGGGCACACCAAAGGCGCTTTACAGATCCTCGCGGATAGAAAAAACGTAGTTATAAGGCGTTCCGGAAGAGCCCTTCTGGACCTCGTCGATCGACAGAGAACGAAATTTTCGATCTTTCAGGCAATATGCGGAATATCCGAACGGCTTAAGATAATCGATCACACTGGCGACGGCGTTGGGTCGATGTCGGTCTTCCGCTTCGATGAGCAGATTTGGGTGATCCCGGTGCAATATAGCCTCCGCGCCTTCAAGCACTTTTAGTTCGTGCCCTTCAACGTCGATCTTAATGAAGCCTACAGTGTCGAACCGATAGCTATCCAGGCGTCGGGTTGGAACGGAAATTTCTTCGACACTTTGCGTCGAAAGCGTATTCTGCTCCTCAATCGTGGCGCAGCCATCCATGAGCTGATCACTGGGGATCCGCATCGTTGCAACGCCAGCGCTGTCGGACAGCGCGACCTGCTCGACCCGAACCGACGAACCAAGCGCAGCCTTCAGAAAAGCGACCATGTTAGGCTGAGGTTCGAAGGCGACGACATCGCGCGCATACTTGGACAGGAACCAAGAATAGACACCGTAGTTCGCACCTATATCGATTGCAGTCTGGCCCCGACGGCATAATCTATCGAGGATGCGAAGCTCGGGCTCACCATGGCGCCATTCTCGTGAAGCGCGCGTCCATAGCCTGAACCGAGGTGGAGCAATATTGGCGATATGAAGCATGTAGGCTCCCGGTAACTCGAACGCATGCGCTATCCGCTCGTCAAGCGGCGTGACCCTATTTTTCCATCTTCGGTGA
The DNA here is from genome assembly GCF_025152745.1 of Rhizobium sp. WSM4643. NCBI lineage: Bacteria > Pseudomonadati > Pseudomonadota > Alphaproteobacteria > Hyphomicrobiales > Rhizobiaceae > Rhizobium > Rhizobium sp. WSM4643. Next base: position 2,942,221 of record NZ_CP104040.1, read on the forward strand.
ACTGGCAACCAGTGGCTAGATCATCGATAGTTGATGCCCTGCGCGACAATTTCGCCCACGCATAGTTCTTTAGGTGAAGCCGACGTAGCCGTGGATCCCTTCTGTAGGTGTTGCCATGCAACCTTGATGGCGGCAGCGAGCGCTGACGAAGGGGGTTTCAGCCAATAACAAAATCTTGATCGACAACGACAGTGATCTGGACGTCCCATGGCCCTACTTGCCAGGATTATACGGACACTTTGGACAGTGAGGGGTGAGGAGATGCTTCAAACTCGCAAACTATTGGAGGCCATGACCGCCGTCTTCGTCATTGCCATGTCGGCATCGGCCTGCAGCACGAGCCCAAACGACTCGATGCAAACGGGCTCGATCGGCTATACCGCTCATAGTGCTGACTTTGCCCTTCGGCCCGCCTGCCGCGATGGATTCGGCAATGATCGCCCATGCAGCTACTAGCGCTGGGAAATTAGAAGTCTGATTGAATCACACGGCTTCGTCCGGCGGCATCATGCCCGATCGGCGCAGATTTCTAATAGCTACAAGAACGTCCATCGCTCGGCCTGAACCCACCCCCACAGGCCGGATTAAGCGGCTGGCTCTCATAGTAACCGCCGCCGATCGACGACGTCTGGTCGAGGCTTCCGGACGAAGTGCAAGCCGAAATGATCGTGGCAAGACTGATCAGCGTTCCGGTCGCGATAAATGCGAAAAATCGGTTCATCTGAGCTTCTCCTTCGGAAGGGGCATAGTTTTACCCCAAGCAGGCAATCTACCACGCCACGGCGAATACAGACGAGGATTTATAGCGCCCGACGCTCTCGGCTGCCCCTTCTAACGCCAATGTGATCACCTTTTAGGCCAGCCCCGCCCGAGCCATGCACCGTCACATAACTGTCATGCAAAATTGCCCATTGTTATGGCAGCCTGGGCAAAATACATGCTGCCGGCTAACAAAAAAAAGAATGAGTAAACTGCCATGAGTGCTATACAGAAACTTTTCAACCGCAATCTCCTCACCCGTTTCGTCGCCGGTCTCGGTGCTGTTCCCCAGCGTATTCGGAACGCCCGCGAAGAGCGCAAGCCCGCCATCCATCCATCTTTCATGGACGATTTCGGCGCCTAGTCGGACGATTGGCGATCATCTGACCCGCGTCCCGCGATAGCGATCTCACATGTCACCCCAAATGACATCAGATGTTGAAGCCGTCTGCGGCTCCTGATCAGTCCGCGGCGGAATATTCCTTCCGGAACCAAATCCGGTCAACGGGCCGGCCTCCCGCATGCCCGCTGACCCTGCCGAATTCGACATATCCGAGCTTCGGATAAAGTCCGGGGCCTGGGTCGAGAGCGTGTAGACGCAAGCCATGACGGCGGCGCGGCGGCGGCCCTCTTCTTCCGCCGCCGCCATCAGCTTCCTGCCGATGCCGCTCAGGCGCAGCGATTTTGCGACCCACAGATTGCCGATGAAAAGAACCGAGATGGAAACAGCCGCGTTCTCCAACGCGGGCATACCTGACATTTTTCTCTCGCTGCGCCTGCGCCTGTCTTTTCCGCCGCAATAGCTTCACAATCAACCGACAGAAAGCTGTTCAGGGAAACGACAACCAAGGAATGAAAACATGGCGCCGAACTATACCAGAACTGTCCTGATAACCGCCCTTTTGGCGCTGCCGCTCGCCGCCGCAGCACCCGCCTTCGCCCAGGAGGCAAAACCGCGCGAGCCGGTAATTTCGGTGACCGGCGACGGCGAATCATCCATCGCTCCCGATATGGCCGTCGTCAATCTCGCCGTCGTCAAACAGGCGAAAACCGCCCGCGAAGCGCTCGATGAGAACAACAAGGCGATGAACGACGTGCTTGCCGCGCTGAAGAGCGGCGGCATCGCCGAGCGCGACCTGCAGACCTCGGGCTTTTCCATCCAGCCGCAATACAACTATCCGCAGCCGGTCGACGGCCAACAGCAGCAGCCGCAGCTGATCGGCTACCAGACCATCAATTCGATCACCATCCGCCTGCGCGACCTCGCCAAGCTCGGCGCGGTGATCGACCAGTCCGTCAGCCTCGGCATCAACCAGGGCGGCGATATCCAGTTTACCAACGACAAGCCGGACGCCGTCATCGACGAGGCACGCAAGGATGCTGTCGCCAGTGCCGTCAAGAAGGCGAAGACGCTGAGTGAAGCCGCCGGCGTCAAGCTCGGCCGCATTCTCGAGATCAACGAGAATGTGCCGCGCGCGATGCCGCAGCCGGTCTATCGCGCCACGATGATGAAGGAGGCCTCCGACGCTGCCGTTCCCGTCCAGGGCGGCGAGAACAATTACAATGTCAGCGTCACCGTGACCTTCGCCATCGAGCAATAAGCATTACAACGCCGCGTGTCTTTTCAGATCCGCGGCGCTCGAACTGCTGACAGTGTCTACCGGCTTCCTGTGGATTGAGACACAAACAGAGTTCAGTGTCGCGAGATCTTGCCTCTGGAAATCGGCGAGACCAGCCCCTCATCCGGCTGCCGCCACCTTCTCCCCGCTCGCGGGGCGAAGGGACCCCGCCGCGACCTATCCGTTCCCCACCAGCCCCTCGCAGGGCACGTCCCCTCTCCCCGTTTTACGGGGAGAGGGTTAGGGTGAGGGGCAGCCCTTGGCGCGAACCAGACGGGCGTGGACAGGGCCGAGGATGACGCCGGGGAAAGAGCGAGGTTGTCATAAAACTGAACGCCGCGCGTCTTTCCAGACGCGCGGCGCTGTAAAAAGGACTTTCACAAAAAGAAAACCGCCCTTGCCGATCCGGGGAGACTGGCAAAGGCGGTTGTGGCCGCTGCATCGGGGAGACGAGGCGGCATTCTACTTTGATATCAGCGGCGCAGAGCGGGGCAGCCGCGGACATTGGCGAAGCTCATCTCATCGGGGCCGCGACGCGTCCAACCCTGGACGATCACCCGGCGTGGCGTGATGTCGACGACCCGGGCGCGACGAAAGCCGTAATCCCGGGCGAGGTTTTCGGCGAGCTGCGGATTGCAGCCGCGCGACGGGCGGCCGTAGCCCGGAGGTGGACGATCAAAACCCGGCGGCGGACGGCGGTAATCCTGCGGCGGACCACGGTCCGGCTCACCAATAATGATATTCAACTGGGCGGCAGCCGGGGCCACCGTGCCGGCCAAGGTACCGGCTGTCAGCATGACGGCAAGACCCGCCTTTGCCAGAAACTGCATCATCAAAAACCTTTTCGTTTGAAAGTCGGGCGGTCAAGCCCGTCCGCATTACGCCGAGGCGTCATTTGGGAATCACTCGTACAGGTCAGAGAAGAGACGGCTGAAAGTGTCAGCGTCAAGGCAGAAACGGACCGGAAGCGCCGCATCGGCGCCTCCGGCCGCAGTCCTTAACGCCGGATCAGCGGGCAACCGCGGACATTCGCGAAGGTGATCCTGTCCCAGCCGCGGCGGTCGCGTCCGGCAACGACGACGACCCGCGGCGACATGCGGGTAATGCGGGCATCGCGCAGGCCGAAATCACGCGCCTTGCGCACTGCGTGCATCGGCGAGCAGCCACGGATCGGACGATGGTATTGCGCCTCGACGATAAAGCTCGTCTGCGGCCCTGCGGCTGCCGCCGTGGAAACAGTGGCGGGAATGGAGCAGAGGGCGAGCAATGCGGCAAGCGAAGCCTTGGTCAGGAAATGCGTCATGGGGGTGTCTCCGTCGATTGGTATTCCAAGTCTCCCTTCGGGGATTGTCTCGACAGTAAACGCAGCAAACTGAATGGCGTTCGAACCGGGCATTCAGTTTGCATTCAAAGAGCATGATGCCGAAAAGTGTAAGCGGTTTTCGGGCGACATCATGCTCTCCTTCTTCGATTTAGAGCCGGATGATCATCCGGATCTGGAATTAACCGGTTTCAGGTGCTGAGATGCAGCACGATTTCCCGCCGGTGCGGCCGGTCACGATGCTCGAAAAGATAAAGGCCCTGCCAGGTGCCGAGCATCAACCGCGCCCTGGCAACGGGAATGCCGATCGAGACCTGCGTCAGCGCCGCCTTGATATGCGCCGGCATGTCATCCGGCCCCTCGGCCCTGTGCACGATCCAATCCATTTCAGGATCGGAGGCCGGCGGAACAAGGCGGCGAAAGAAGGAGAGAAGATCGGTGCGCACATCGGGATCGGCATTTTCCTGGATCAGCAGCGAACAGGACGTGTGGCGCACGAAGACGGTGAGAAGCCCCTCCTCCCGCCCCGACGCGATGACGAAGGCTTCCGCCTGGTGGGTGAACTCGTAAAGGCCCTGTCCGCGTGTGGACAGGGTGAGGATTGTCTGGGGCAAGGCGCTCTCCCGCTTCGAGATGACATGTCTCGCGAGTTGGCGCGCTGACTGGCGCAAGTCAAGCTCGCGCGGGCAAGTCAAGCTTGCGCGGGCAAGCAGATGATCACTTCATAAAGAAGAGAGGATGAAGCGCCGGTTGGTGGCAAGCACGGGCCGGGCATTCATCGGATAGACCGTCGTGAAGGCTCTTATATCCCCTTCGTCGACCTCGATCGGCTGCCTGAGCACCATCCAATCGACTATCTCGCTGCAAGGCGGCGTCGTCAGCGACCCCTCATAGGACCAATAGGTGAGCTCTTTCGGCAGCAGGCCGTTCGGGTCGACATCGACCGCGGCTTCGCCGCCAGCTGATTTCGGAAAGGCGGCCGCCAGCCGCGAAAAGCCGGCATTGGCGGCACCCGGTGTCACGAATATACCAAGCACCCCAAGCGTGCCGGTCTCCTTGTGCCTGTGGACGAAATGCGCCTCCATCGGGAAGCTCCTGCCGTCGACATGATGTTCGCTCGGCGCATGGAAATGATACTGCAGCAGCTCGTAGCTGTTACCGGCCCGCGAAAGCCTGCTGCCACCGGGCATGTTGACCTGCATCGTGTGGCCGTTGTTGACGATCCTGCCACCGGCCTTCCAGTCGATCGCAATCGGCGGAAGCTCCGCCTTGACAGCACCGGTCAGATCAAGCGGCGATTGCTGCGAACCGGCTGAACAGGCGGTATTCTCCGGCGCCATCGCGCCCCAGTGGTCCGGGCCCGACTGACCCTCATAGCTCCAATGCGCACCTTCGGCGGCAAAGCCGGCACCGGCACAGGCCGGGCAGGCGCCAAGCACGATCAGTCCCTTGATAAAATCACGTCTCTGCATGTCCGTCCCCCACGGTGGCAACCGGCGGCCTGCCGAGCCCCGCGGAGCGATTATGCGCTCGTGCAAGGCAGAAGGGAACATAGGAGGCCAAGCATCCTGCCATTCGCGCGGCTCGCCTGAAGTCTTGCATGCGCATCGTCATACCTGAACGGCGGTAGAGTTTGGAAGTCAAACTTCAAAGCTTGAGCAGCGTCTCGAAGCCGCCATAGATCATCCGCTTGCCGTCGAACGGCATCTGCCACTGGTCGCCCTTGAGCCTCGGATCGGCCATCACCTTGGCATTGATATCGTCGCGCTCCCGGCGCGAGCCGTAGACGATCCAGGAAAACACCACCACCTCATCCTCCTTCGCCTGCACGGCCCGGGGAAAGGAGGTCAGCTCGCCATAGGGCACGTCGTCGCCGATACATTCGACATATTCAAGCGCGCCATACTCCTTCCAGATCGAGCCGGCGAAGGTCGAGAATTCCTTGTAGGCCTCGATATTTCCCTTCGGAACCGCCACGACGAAACCATCGACATAGGACATCTCGCTCCTCCTTCGCGTGTCTGCGCCCGGTTATCACGGAAGAGATAGGAGACTTGCCAAGCGGGTCCAGTCCGCTGCCGAGCGGTTAACCGCGCCCTTATCAGCTTCCTGGGGTTCAGGGCCCGTTGACCAGTTTGAGGATGAGCTGCTGGATATTGCCGCCATCACCCATTTCGATCTTGTCGAAGTCGCGGCCGCGCTGGCGTTGTCTTTGGGAGATCTCGCCGAGCCGTCGGGTGAGCTCGATCCTGATCTTCTTGCAATCGGGATCGTCGGCAATGGTGAGGCCGACGCTCATCGTCTCGATCTCATTGACCATCTCCTTGATGGTCTCGCCATGCACCCGCTCATGCGCCTGCACGCCTGATATGAAGGCCTCCCAGCTGCTCTTCACGGCGGCTGGCAGCGCAGCAGATGGTTTCGGCAGCGTATAGGTGATGATGAGCTTCGGCCGGTTGGTCACGATAACGCAGGCATTTCCCTGCGCTTCGTATTTCCTGGTCCAGGTCAGCTTGAACGTCGTATGCGCGATTGCCCGGCCGAAGCCGCCCGCCTCCGGCCCACGCTCGCCGATCGATGCATAGAGCCCGGCCCCCGACGTGCCTGATATCGAATAGGGCCGCACCTCTTCCACCGCCTGCCACTCGGCCAGCGCCACGGCCGGCACGGAGATGAAAAACGCCGCAAGCACATAGGATAGAAAATTTGTCGTCACGGACGGCTCCGCCGAATGTTGTTTGGGGAGAACCTAACGGGAGCACTCGCCGCTTTCAACGCGTCATGCATCCGCTAGCCCCGTAACGTCTTGACCTTGGTGAGATCCGGGAAGAGCCGCATCCACAGGAGCACGACGACAATCGTACCGAGCCCGCCGACAACGCCGGTGGCGACCGGCCCGAGGGCTGCCGCCATCATGCCGGATTCGAATTCGCCGAGCTGGTTGGAGGTACCGATGAACAGCGAGTTGACGGCACTGACTCGGCCGCGCATCTCGTCCGGCGTCAGCAGCTGCACCAGCGAGCTGCGGACGACGACGCTTACCGTGTCGGACGCGCCGACGACGAACAGCGCTACGACGGAAAGTGCAATATTGGTCGAAAGCGAGAAGACGATGGTGGCGACGCCGAACACGGCGACGGCGGCAAGCATCTTGCGCCCGACATTGCTTTCGAGCGGCCGGCGCGCAAGCACGATCGACATCACGAGCGCGCCGATCGCCGGCGCGGCGCGCAAAAGGCCGAGCCCCCAGGGGCCGGTTTGCAGGATATCGCGGGCCAACATTGGCAGCAGCGCGGTCGCGCCGCCCAGCAGCACCGCGAAGAGATCGAGCGAAATCGTGCCGAGCATCACCGGCCGGCTGCGGATGAAGGAGACGCCGGCAAAGACCGAAGCGAGCGTCACCGGCTCGCGCCTAGCAGGGCTCCATTGCATCCGGATGGAGATGACGTTGAAACTCGCAACGGCAAAAAGCAGCGCGGCAATTGCAAAGGGCGCGACGGGATGGAGGCCGTAAAGCAGGCCGCCGAGCGAGGGGCCGATGATCAGCGCCGTCTGCATCATCGAGGTCGAGGTTGCAACCGCCTTCTGCAGCATTGAGGCCGGCACGATGTTCGGCAACAGCGCCGCCATGGTCGGGCGCTCGAAGGCAACGACGGCGCCGAGCACCGTGACGGCGGCGAGGATGCCGGCCGGCGTCAGCCATTGCTGCCAGGTAGCGATCGCCAGCACCAGCGCCGTCACCGCCTCGATCAATTGGCAGACAAGCCCGATGCGCCGCCGGTCCAACCGGTCGGCGACATGGCCGACGACGAAGGTCAGCACCACCATCGGCAGGAACTGGCAGAGGCCGACGAGGCCGAGCGCAAAGGCGCTGTGCGTCTGGTCGTAGATCATCCATCCCATGGCGATGCCAATGGACTGGAAGGAGAGCGAGGAAAAAACGCGGGAGGCAGCGAAATTCAGATAGCCGGGGTGGCGAAGAACGCTCCCCGGTCCTTGGGATATATCCATTGCGATGTCACCGGCCGGCTACGGTCGCGCCAGCCTTTATAAGGAGTTTTTAAGAGGTCGGAGCGGTGTTCTGCCCGAATGGGCGATTTGTCAATCGCAAGGCGCAGCCGCCGCCGGTTTGTACTGGTCTCACCTCGTCAGCATATCAATTATCAATGATCGCTTACATCGGATATCGATTTCCGATATGACAGCCGCATGCCCTAATCTCCTCTTGTCATAAACAAAGAGGCTCTCGATGACCTTTGATACAACCGCAAGCGCACTGACTGCAGGTCAGCATGCAACGCTTGAAACCTTCTACGGCGCATTCACCCGCAAGAACCCCGATCTTCTCGACGAAGCCGTCACATCGGGCTGGCAGGATATTCCGCTCGCCCCCGGCCAGGGTCCCGGCCCAGCTGGGCTGAAGCCGATCATTCTCGGCTTCATCGAATCCCTGCCGGATGTGGAGATCGTTGTCGACGAAGTGATCGGTTTCAACGATCGCGCCGGCGTTCGCGCCCGTATTGTCGGCACCCAGCGCGGCGCGCTCTTCGGCATTCCGGCCACGAACCGCCGGATCGAGATCGCGCTCCATGAATTCCACCGCTTCGAAGGCGACAGGATCTCCCATACCTGGCACCTCGAGGACTGGTTCGGCATGCTGCACCAACTCGGCGCTTGGCCGCCGAAGGCGGTGTCCCTGCATCCGGAGAGCGCGTGATGAAGGCCGCCCGTATCTATGCCCACGGTGTAATCGATGATATCCGGATCGAGGATGTGCCGGAGCCGGTACCCGGCCTCGACGAGGTGCTCATCCGCGTCGAGGCAGCCGCCCTCAATCCAATGGATAACAAGCTGCTTGCCGGATATCTGAAGGACTTCTTCCCCCTCGCCTTCCCCTATACGCTCGGAACCGATCTCGCTGGAACGGTGGTGGCAACAGGTCCGCTCGTCGCCACCGTCAGGCCAGGTGTAAGAGTGATCGCGCGCACAGACCCAACGAGCGGCGGCGCCTTCGCCGAACTGGCGGCCGTGCCCGCCCGACTGGTTGTTCCAATTCCGCGCGATCTGCCGCTTTTAAACTTTGCCGGCCTGCCGACGGCAGCGGCCACCGCCTGGCAGGCGCTGTTCGAGGCAGCAGCGGTCCAGCCCAGCCAATCGGTGCTCATCCATGCCAGCGCTGGCGGCGTTGGCAGTTTCGCGGTTCAGCTCGCAAGGCTTGCCGGCGCGTATGTGACGGCGACAGCCTCTGCGGCCAATCTTGACCTCGTCCGCTCGCTTGGCGCTGACGAAGTGATCGACTATCGCAACCAGGATTTTACTGCCTTCGCTCGGGCCGTCGACCTGGTGATCGACGCGGTCGGCGGCGAAACGCTGGAGCGCTCGCTCGGCATCATCCGCCCCGGCGGCAAGCTTATCGGCCTTTCGGCACCGTTCGACACCGAAGGGCCGAAGGCGCGCGGCATCGATGCGCAGTTTCTCTTTCATGAGAGCGATGCCGGTCGCCTGGCCGCAGTGGCAGAACTTGCCGCAGATCGTCGTCTCCAAAGCGTCATCGGCCAGGAGTTCGCCCTTGCGGACACGGTTGAGGCTTTGCGGTCTCTTTCGAAGGGCGGCGCCCGAGGCAAGACCTTGGTGAGACCCTAGAACAGGATGGTTTTAGGCCTGTTCGGCCTAAAGTCTGAATCTGTTCTCAATGAAAGAGTTAGAGCATGATGTCGTCCGAAAACCGCTCACACTTTTCGGCATCATGCTCTAAACGAGGCGGCTGATCCCAAAAGAGGGATCAGCGCAATTCCTCGGATTGATCCTGCTTCGCGGCCGCGACGGAGCGGATCAGTTCGCGGAACCACTGCTGCCCGACATGGGAATCGTTGCGGCGATGCCATGACAGCGCAAAGGAGACCGGCAGCAGTTCGATCGGCGGCTTGTGGATCGACAGCCGGGCGCGGCTGTCCGAGACCTCGACGACGCCGCGCATCAGCGTGGCGACGAGATCGGTCTCGGCGACGATCGCCGGCGCCGCATACATTTGCGGCAACGTCAGGCCGAGCCTGCGGCGCAGACCGAATTCCGAAAGCTTCCGGTCGACATGGCCATAACGATCGCCTTCCGGTGATACGAGCAGGTGGTCGAGAGCGACGAAGGTTTCGAGATCAAGACCCCTTGCCGCGGGATGATCGGCGCGGACGATCGAAACGAAGCTCTCCTCGAAAAGCAGCCGGGAAAGGATGCGTGGCGACGAGGAGACCGGCACGCCGACCGCCGCATCCACCTCGCCGGCGTCGAGCATCTCCACCGCCCTTTCCCGGGCAACGAAACCCTTGACGTCGACGCTGATTTTTGGCGCGGCCTGCCTGATCGCCGCCAGCAGCTTCGGCAGAAGCACGAAGGCTGGATGTTCGGAAAGACCGAGCCGGAACGAAGCCGATGACGACCGCGGATCGAAGACGCCACTGAAAGCCAGCGCCTCTTGCGCATGCCGCAGAGATTTTCCGATCGGCTCGGCCAGATCGAGCGCCCGCGGTGTCGGCTCCAATCCGCTCGGGCTGCGCACGAAGAGCTCATCCTGAAAAAGCTGCCGTAACCTGGCAAGTGCTGCACTCATCGCCGGCTGGGTGCGGCCGATGCGGGCGCCAGCCCGGGTGACGCTGCGCTCCGCCATGATCGCGTCGAAGGCGACGAGGAGGTTGAGATCGACCGCTTGAAGACTATTCATGATGTGGATGATGCCCGTCAACTACTATAGACCGGCAGCATGTTGCAAACCCTCTTTATGTGCAAGAGCCGTTGACGTTTAGCGCGGCTCCCTGGAGATGCTGAGATAGCCGGGATCGAATTCGGCGATCTCCTGCAGGCGTTCCCAGTCGACGATGGTAATCGTCCGATTCTCCCAGGTGAACACGCCCTCGCGCCTTAGGGCCTGCAATGTCTTGTTCAGGTGGACGACGGAGACGCCGAGCACGTCGGCCATCTCGATCTGCGTCAAAGGAAACTGGAAGCTTGGGCCGCGCGTCCGCTTCACCACCTGCAGCCGCACGAAGAGCTCGCAGACGAGATGGGCGATATGGGCGCGCTTGGAGCGCCGGCCCATGGCGACGATCCACTCGCGGTGGATGGCGCCATCGACTAGCGTGTCGAGCCAGAGCAGCCGGGTCAGATGCGGCATGCGTTCGGTGATCGCCCTGAGGTCGGCGTGATCGGCGAAAGCGACGCGACAGGACGACATCGCAACGACGCCATGATCCATCTTCTTGATTGGGAAAGCGTGCAGATCGACAAAATCGCCAGCGACGTGCAGCGCGGTGATCTGACGACTGCCATCGGCCATCACCCTGTAGCGGGCCGCAAAACCATCGAGCAGCAGCGTGCTGTAGGTCGGACGGCTTCCTTCGGAGACGAGATCCTCTCCGGCAAGGAAGTGCCTCTCCTTGACGATGATCGCTCTGAGATGACTTTCCTCCTCGGCCGACAACACATCGCGACTTCCAAGGTTCAGCAGCAGCGGCTCGATCACGGGCTTGTCTGCCGATATAGGAAAAGTCTCCCGATCATTTCGATGCGACCTGTATTTTCTTTAAGAATCAATGCCTAACGTCGGAACAATTGTCTTCTCTGTGATTTCTCCCTGTGACGCGCAGGAAGAAACATGGCTCGCTACTATTTCGATCTACACAACGGCGAAGGTCCCACGCGCGACGAGCACGGCACCGAGCTCAAATCTCGCGAAGACATTCCGAAAGAAGTGACCCGCATCCTGCTGGATGTGGCCCGTGACGAACTGCCCGCAGGTGATCGCATGACCATCGCCGTCACCGTTCGCGACGAAAGCGGCGAGCCGGTCACGGTTGCCAGTCTCGTCTTCAGCAATGAATGGCTCGACGTCTTACGATAGCGGCGGCCGTTCAAAGGTTGCCGCCGATTACACATACGCACCAATCCGACTCGGTCGATTAGCGCGACGCTAAGTCCCGCCTTCACCGCGGGCAATTAAATTTGACATAGTTTCCGAATGCTTTGGTCTGGATCGAGGGGGATCACAGCCCAGTAAACCGATCACGGCTACTTCGGAATTTCTTCGAGAATCAGTCGTATTTCCGCAAGCGGCGTACGGCTTTCATCGAAGAGTTCCACCGACATCATGTTCAGAGGTGCAGCAGGCAGGCCTTCGGCGGCCATCTCAGCCAACACGCGCCGTGCCTCCGCTTTCGCGGCTTCGATGGATTCAAAATCGTAGGCCGTCTCGGTCGTCCCGGCGCCATCACGATCGAAAAGTTGAAAGTAGAATTTCGGCACGACGCACCCCCGCGCACCCCCGCTAAATGAGCCTAACGAGCTGGCAGCACACAAGTTCCGCCGAAACGGGTTTCCGTGTCATGCGTATCGTCAGAAGGCGCCGGCTTCCGGAGACGCCATCTCCTCGATGCCATCGACACGGTCGGGATAGAAGGCGAGATGGTCCTTGATGCTGCTGACCGCGGCATTCGGCGCCTCGTAGGTCCAGACGGCATTCTTCGAGCGCTCGCCGCCCGGAATGATGCTGTAATAGGAGGCGTCGCCCTTATAGGGGCAATGGCTGCTGTGGTCGGTGCGTTGAAGCAGCGACATGTCCACATCCCTGCGCGGAATATACTGCACCGGCGGATAGGAGGCCTCGCGCAGCGTCAGCGCATTGCGGGTATCGGCAATCGTCTTGCCGCCGAGCGTGACGACGACACGGGAGGGATTGTGCTCGACGGTGATCGGATGATCCGGCCCCGGAATCTTGATCGACTTATCTGACATCGGGTTCGTCTCCAGAAGCTATCGATCGCATAGAGATAGGGCGGCATGCGGCCGGCCCAAGGGCTCGAATGCAGCTTTCCCTGAAATGCTGCGCCACTAGAACTCGAAACGCGGCGATACCGGACTTAGCATCGCCGTTTTCGGCGCCGCCGGCCAGTGCCGTGCAAGCGCATCTGCAACTGTTTCGATCAGCCTGGCGATGTCGTCGCCGGCGGAGGCGTGCAGAGCCTCGGCGACGATCAGCACCGAGCGCGTGGTCTCCCGCACCGCCGAAAGCCCGCTCTGCCGGTTCGTCCAGCGCCGCGCATGCGCCCTGTCATCACCGTCTGCAAAGATCACTTCGTTCGCCTCCGGATGTTCGCTCTCGCCGGCGAAGGTCAGATAGGTCTCGTCACCTCTGGCGCGCCGGACTTCGAGATCGCCAGCGATCTTTTCAGTGTCGAAGACCGCGATCGGAATGGCAAAGGCGAGCGAAATCGCATTGCAGAGATCGATGAGCGGATGCAGGCGCGGCAGTGCATGTTCCTGGCGGAAGCGACGCAGCAGCGCCTCGGAAGCGCAGCGATATTGCGTCGGCTTCAGCCCCATGCGGGAAAAGCCGCGCCGCCAAGCCTGGATCTCGGGAAATTCGCCTTCCTGCGCTTTGGCCAGCCGGGCCTCGGCGATTGCATTGAAGTCTGCGATCGCCGCCTCGACATCGGCTTCCGCATGGATCCCTCCCGCATGCAGCGCACCGGCGCGAAGCTCGGGAAAAGCCTGCCATATGGCATCGGAATGGCTGAACTGCATGATCTATCTCCCCCCGGCAAGTTTCACTGTACGGCTCCCGGCAAAGGCAAGCCCGAGCACGGCCGCAAGCACGCAGGCAATGCCGGCGATCTGGTTAAGCCCGACCGGCTCGCCAAGGATGACGAACGCAAGCATGACGGCGGAAACCGGAGCCAACGCGGTAAAGAGCGCCGCCTCCGTGCCGCTCACCCTTTCTGCCCCCGCATACCACAGCAGAAATCCGCCGACGGTGGGCACCAGCGCATAATAGACGACGGCGGCGACAGCGCTTGCGGAAATACCATGTGCGAAAGGCACTTCGAACATGGCGGGGATGGCGGCGACGATAAAACCGATGCCGGCCATCAGCGTCGACTGCGCAAGCGGCGCAATCTCCGTTTTCAATCTTTTGTTGAGCAGGATGAACAACCCCTCGCAGACGACGGCGCAGAAGATCAACGCATTGCCGGCCAATGATCCGCCTGCCGCATCCGGCGTGAAGGCGATCGACAGCACGCCTGATGTCGCAAGCGCTACCGCAAGAAGCAGGGCACGCTGCGGCCGTTCGCGAAGCAGCAGGATGGAGATTGCGGCCGAAACCACCGGCAGCGTGCCGATGATGACGCCGGCATCGGCCGCCGAGGTCAAGCTGAGGCCGGAGATCAGCAGCGTCGTATAACCGACGCTGCCGGCCCCGGCCTGGATGATGAGGATGAGCCGGTCATGTCGGGAAAACCTCGGCAGCCGCGCGCCGGTCGCCCACATCGGCAGGAGAAAGAGGGGAAAGGCGATGGCAAAGCGCAACGCGGTGGCGCTGAATGGCGGCAGACCCGACGCGATCAGCTTGCTTGCGATAACAGTGCTTCCGACCGTTAGCATCGCCAGCGCCAGATAGACATAACCTTGAACCTGCTTCGACATTCAGCGTCTCCCTGTTGGTTGCGCCGAGAAAACAGCAGGGATGGATCAGGGTCTTGAACGAAATTGCAGGCATAAAACAAAGAACTAAAGCGCGGCGGCCAGCCCGTCCTTCGAGGCCCTTCGGGGCTCCTCAAGGATGAGGCTGGAGAGAGGTGGCAGCCCGCGGCACCCACGATCAGCCCTCATCCTTGTACGTTGCCGTTGCTGTATAAAGGGGCTGTGCGACGGGGATGCGTGTCATCCTTGGGTTTTGAACTCGTGCCTCAGCAAGCATCTCCGTGCCGGTGACGAAGCGCGATATGCCGGCACCGCTCAGAGAAAGGCGCCGGCATAGAGGCGCGGCGACAGACCGTATTTGCGCACGAAGACCCGCGTCATGTGGCTCTGGTCGGCAAAGCCGCTGGCAAAGGCCGCTTCCGCCAGCGGCATGCCCTGAGCGATCAGCCGGCGAGCGATATGGATGCGGGCCTGGACGAGATAGGCATGCGGCGTCAAGCCGGTCGCCTTGGCAAAACCGCGCAGCACCTGGAAGCGGCTGAGCCCGCTTTCCCTGGAGAGATCGGCAAGCGAGACGGCGGCAAGCGGATCGTCGTCGATCAGGTCTCGGGCCGCGCGGATCGACGCCGGCACCAGCGGCCGGTCTTCGGTACCGCAGCGCTCACGCATGAGGTCGGCGACGAATTGCAGACTTAGTTCTTCATGCAGCAACTCGTCCGCCGCCCTGCCGCCGGTCACTGCACCAAATAGCGTTTCGAAGCGGGCGGCGATCGCCGCATTGCGGATAACGGGATGCGGGATTTCCAGTCGCCCTGCCCCGCCTTCGCTGATCTCTCGCGATAGGCCGGTGACGATGCCGGGATCGAAATAGAGGATGCGCCAGGATCGGCCCTCGCCGATCGGCGCGCCGTCATGCACCTCGTTCGGATTGACCGTGATGATGTCGCCGGCCTCAGCCTCCACCATGCCGCGGCCGCTGAGCGACGACTGCGCCCCGGCGGAAATCAGGCCGATGCCGAACTGCTCATGCGTATGCCGAGCGAAGCTATGATGCGTTTCCGCCTCCACCGCTTCGACGCCTGATATCGCCGAGCGCAACATCCTGAACTGGTTTTTCGCCATTCTCTGCCCGCAGGTCCGATCCTGGCCACTCTGCCAGCCGCCGTGAGATGACGCAATCATTGCGGCTAAGATGCTTGCCTAGAAGAATTCGTCGAGCAGCTGATAATAATCGAGTCTCGCCAGATCCGTGGCCGGCATGCCGTAGCGATCAAGGAAGGGCTGCACCAGCGCCTCTCCGAAATTATAGGCGATGCTGCTGCAGGCGAGCGCGATATCCTGATAGCGGTCGGCGACGCCGAGACGACTGCAGTCGATATAGCCGGAGAACCCGTCTTCCAAAGCGATGAAATTCGGCAGGCAGGCATCACCATGGGTAACGACGAGATCCTCGCGGTCCGGCCTCCCGCTTTGGAGTTCGGCAAACAGAGCTTCGGCACTCTTTCCAAGCCGCGTCTCGTCGAAATCGGTCTCGTCGACTATGCCGGCCTGCATCCGTGCTTTCGCCGCCGCCATACGTGCCTCCAGCCGATGATCGAAGGGGCAGGATGCGATCGGCAGGCGATGCAGTTCGAGGAGCGCCGCAGCCAACAGCTCGACCCGCGCAAGCGGCGTCAGCACCGATGCGCTGGCGAGATCACTCCCTGGGAGCGCGCTGATCAGCAGCCGATTGTGCACACCATCGCTGTCCTCCGCGATGATATCGGGACATGGCAGACCGGAAGCCTTGAGCCAATGAAGCCTGTCTGCTTCGTCAGCGAGCTCGCCGAAGGGACCGGCCTCTTCGACTTTCAGATAAAGCGTCGGCAATCCGAGAGCTTCCAGCCGGAAGACGCGCGCGACGGAACGGCCGAGCGCATCGCGTTCGAACCGATAACCGGCCAGACGGGCATCAAGCGCGCCCGCCGACGAGGGTTGATCCTCTTGGGAAATCGACATGATATCTGGGCCATTGATGCTGGCGCATTATCCCGACAAGGCGGGGCACCGCAAGCGGCGCGATCGGTCAGCACACATTGGCAGACTGAGCGAGCCCTCTGCGACCTCAATGAACGGTTTCGGCGGGCGCGGCTTCAAGAAGGATTTCGAAAGCCTCTTCCAGAGCAGCCACCAAAATATCGGTCAGCTCATCGCCTTTGTTTTCCAGGAACACCGCACTCACGGCTTCGTCCTGTCGCTCAAAAAAAAGCTCAAACTCGTTCGACATATCATCTGTCCTCTTCTTCACCGGAATCATCACGGCCATGAGAAAAGGCTAGGTGCGGTTCCTTGCGCGTGGCTTGTTCCCGAATGAGACGCAATCCAGGATCGCTAGGACTAGTCACGAATTTCATATTTCGCATACTGACTGCGGGGGATCAATCCACCAACTTCGTGGGCAAACGATACGACTTTCGTGGCTTCCTCATCCACCTCGCAACGAAAACGAACCTGGTACCAGCCCTTGACCGTGCCAAAGGCGGCATCTCTCACATCAAGGATGGTACCGGTTCGCAATCCAAAACTAGGCAATGCGGACGGGAAATAACGCGGCGAACCGTGAACGAGTTGGCCCTGAAGCTCGGTGGCGCAAAGCGTGGCCACTCGCTCTTTGCGCGGAAGACCGCTGACCGCAGTTTGCGCAAACAAACTGCCATCTTCCGTCCGTGAAAACAGAGTTTTTGCCTTGGGCAGATCGTCTTTAGCTATCACTTTCGGTTTCTCAGCGGTCTGCTGCTCCGGCGGCTTGGCCCGCTCGATACTTGTATTGGCTTCGCCAGAGACGCCTGTCGGCGGCCCATTACGCTCTGGGGAAACGTCAGTCGTCGCGACCTCAGGAAGCTTCACATCGTCCGGCACCGGCTTTGAAGGAGGCTCCTCAGTTTTTGGTTTTTCTGCAGCAGCCTTTGTCGGCATCTGCGCCGGTTCGGCATCGTGCTGCGGCGGAGTTGGTGCGGGTTTGGTTTCGCCCTGAGGAGAGTTTCCCGCCAACGACTTTTCGGGGCCGCTATTCCTCTCGCCAAACTCGATGACAGGGCTCAGAGTCAGCATAGGCTTCGGCTTGGCTTGCTCGGGAGTCTTGCCGTACCGTAGGCGGTGGCGGTGGTGGAGGCGGCGGCGGAGGCGGAGGTGGTTCCTTCTTGGCCTCTTCCGGCGGCTTCGGCTCCGGTGGTTTTTCCTTGGGCTCCGGTTTCTTCTCCTCCGGCGGCGGAACGAGCTCCACCTTCACGCTCTCGTCTTCAACAGGCTTCGGCTCGATCGTCGGCAGCCCGAAAATCAGAAGAGCAAGGATAGGAATATGCGCAACAACGGACGCGACGACGCCCCAGCGGATTTCAGGCCGCTGCTTTCCCGTTTCGCGCTGCGTTTCCGCCGGTTCTACGTCTTCTTCTGTCACAGCAGCGATGTGGCCTCTAAAGCCGGCAGCATCAAGCCACAAAAGAAAAAAACCGCGTGATCGCAGCAGCGACGAGAGTTATTGGTCGACGGCTCCATCGTCGGCCACCAGATTGTGCTCTTGCCATTCGCCTTGCGGAATGGCATCGCCGACGAGAAAGGCAAAGGACACCACCTTGCCGGAGCCGGCATCAAGCTCACATTTAAACTGGATGTTGTACCATTTCCGTTTGCTGCGGAAGGCGCCGCCCTTCACCTCGACGCTGTTGCCGCTGACCTTCTCCGCCGCCATCGCATAGGGCGCAAGCGCATCCGGCGCCATGGCCGGCTGCGCCTGGCGGACCTGCTCCAGCGCCTCGAGATCACAGAGCTGCAGATTGCGCTCGCTGCCGGCAAGGCCGCGCAGCGCCTCGCGGGCGCGGCGGCTGCGCGGATCGGCAAGGACCTTGTCGGAAAACAGCTGTCTTGCCTCGACGAATTCCGTCGGCTTTGGCATTGGCAAAGTGATCGGTGCCACTGAAGGCATTGCCGCGGCAGGCGGATTATTTGTAACCGGCACCGCCGGCTCGGCTTCGGGTTTTGCCGCTTCAGGCTTTGCCTGTTCCGGCGAAGGCGCCTTGACAGGCTCGGGCATGTTCAGCGATTCCACAGCCTGCGGGACGATCTCCACTGAGAGGCCGTCATCCGGCAATGGCAGCGGCGGCTCGGCCTTCGGCAACAGCAGCAGCAGGAGCAGGATCGCGATGGCATGCAGCGCGAACGACGCCGCAGCGCCCCGCTGGATCCCGTCATCCCATTTGCCCGCCGCCAGTTCCATCGGTCAGGAAGCGCCTGTCGGACGATCGATGACGATCATGAAACTGAGGAGCGCTTTCATCATGAGCTTGCCGAAAAGTCGGGCCGGAGCCTGCCGCGGAAATTGAAGCACGCCGCAACACTGCCAGCGCAGCGAGTGCTCCGCAACATCTAAGATCGACGGTCGCCGGCTCCGGTTACCCGAGCGAGCCGATGAGATCCCGGTAGGCGGCCTCCGGGAACGCCTTCAGCGTCTCCGTGCGGACATTGCCGCCCATCGCCAGCGAGAGGGTAAAATGCGCCATGACCGCGTCATCGGGCGCCTCGCAGACGGCGACCATGTCGTGCCCGCCCATCGTCAGAAAGAACTGGTTGAAGGAGCCGCCGACGCCGGCGAGCAACTTCTTCGCCGCATCGAGCCGTTTTGCCGAGTCGCGGACATTGCGGATGCCCTGATCCGTCCAATTGATCAAAAGAATGTAAGTGGTCATGTCGCACCTCCCAGAGCATGGCGCCGAAAAAGTGTCAGCCGTTTTCGGACGACGTCATGCTCTATTTCTTTGATGTGGATCCGAATTCAGATTTCAGGCCTGTCGGGGCTGAAACTATCCGGATCTAGCGGAGGATTCGTTCACACAGGCACACGTCAGCCCTCGCTCGCGGGTTGCGATCGATGCCTTCCCCCGTGGCCGGATTATAGGCTTGTCACCGTGGAGGGACAAGAAAGATGCCGGGATCATTGGTATTAATCACAAAAGCAAAAGCCGGGCACGCAGCCCGGCTTTTCCAATCAGAACGACGTGGCCGAAGCCTTAACTGTCGAGGAAGCTTCTCAGCTTTCTGGAGCGGCTCGGATGCTTGAGCTTGCGCAGCGCCTTCGCCTCGATCTGTCGGATACGTTCGCGGGTGACCGAGAACTGCTGACCGACTTCTTCGAGCGTGTGGTCGGTGTTCATGCCGATGCCGAAGCGCATGCGCAGAACACGTTCTTCGCGTGGTGTCAGCGAGGCAAGAACGCGGGTCGTCGTCTCGCGTAAGTTCGCCTGGATGGCGGCGTCGATCGGCAGCAGCGCGTTCTTGTCCTCGATGAAATCGCCGAGATGCGAATCCTCTTCGTCACCCACCGGGGTTTCGAGCGAGATCGGCTCCTTGGCGATCTTCAGGACCTTGCGGACCTTTTCGAGCGGCATGGCCAGCTTTTCGGCCAACTCTTCCGGCGTCGGCTCGCGGCCGATTTCGTGCAGCATCTGGCGCGACGTGCGGACGATCTTGTTGATCGTCTCGATCATGTGCACCGGAATGCGGATCGTGCGGGCCTGGTCGGCGATCGAACGGGTGATCGCCTGACGGATCCACCATGTCGCATAGGTCGAGAACTTGTAACCGCGGCGGTATTCGAACTTGTCGACCGCTTTCATCAGGCCGATATTGCCTTCCTGAATGAGGTCGAGGAACTGCAGGCCGCGGTTCGTATATTTCTTGGCGATGGAGATGACCAGGCGAAGATTCGCTTCGACCATTTCCTTCTTGGCGATACGCGCTTCGCGCTCGCCCTTCTGCACCATATGGACGATGCGGCGGAATTCCGAGATCGAGATACCGGTCTCGGTCGCCAGATTCTGGATTTCCTGGCGAATGTCGCGGATCGTCGTGTTTTCGCCCCTGGCGAATTCCTTCCAGCCGCGGGCGGCCAGATTGCCGATCGACTTCATCCAATTCGGATCGAGCTCGGCGCCCTGATACTGCTCCAGGAAGGAGTCGCGCTTGACGCCGTAGGATTCGGCCAGACGCAGCAGGCGACCCTCGTTGGAAACGAGGCGCTTATTGATGTCGTAGAGCTGCTCGACCAAGGCGTCGATGCGGTTCTGGTTCAAGGACAGAGACTTGACGGCCTTGATCAGTTCATCCTTGAGTTCCTTGTAGCGGCGCTCCTGGGCAGTGGACAGCGTGCCGGAAGCCGACAGCCGCTGCTCGACCTGCTGGTCCTGCAGCTTGCGCAGCTTCTTGTAGGTCTCGGCGATCGTATCCAGCGTCTCCATCACCTGCGGGCGAAGCTCGGCTTCCATCGCCGCCAGCGAAAGGTTGGATTCGTCTTCGTCCTCTTCCTCCTCTTCGGGAGGCAGGCCTTCGCCGCCGACATCGGTGATGTCGTCGTCACCGGAGCGGGCGCGACGGGTCTTTTCCTTCTCTTCTGCGAGCTTGCGATCGGCCTCGATCTTCTCCGGGCTCTGGAACTGCGGCGCAGCCTTGGCTTCAGGGCCGGAATAGGTCGTTTCGAGATCGATGATCTCGCGCAGCAGCGTCGTGCCTTCATTGAGCTCGTCGCGCCAGATGATCAGCGCCTGGAAGGTCAGCGGGCTCTCACAGAGGCCCGCGATCATCGTTTCGCGGCCGGCCTCGATGCGCTTGGCGATCGCAATTTCGCCCTCGCGGGACAGAAGCTCCACCGAGCCCATCTCGCGCAGGTACATGCGAACCGGATCGTCGGTACGGTCGGTCGGTTCTTTCTTCTTGGCGGTCGCCAGCGCCGTGCCGCTCGAAGGCGCGAGTTCGCCGCCTTCGCTCTCCTCCTCGCCGCCGGCGTCGTCGTCATCGCTGCCGCCAGAAGCACCGGCTTCCTCGGCTTCCTCGTCTTCGATGACGTTGATGCCCATGTCGGACAGCATCGACATCGTGTCTTCGATCTGCTCGGACGTCACTTCTTCGGACGGCAGGACCGCGTTAAGCTCGTCCATGGTCACATAGCCGCGCTTCTTGGCGGCTTTGATCATCTTCTTGACCGCGTCGTCGGAAAGATCGAGAAGAGGGCCGTCGCTTGCGCCGTCGCGTTCGACTTCCGCGTCTTCGTTCTCTTTGACCTTGGTTGCCATTTATATCGTCGCCTTCCTGACGCTATCCAATCTCGCTACGGTGAACGGGCTGTCTCAGGGCCTGACGCGCCGCACGCGCCGCCCTCGAATCACCTTTGCCCACCTAACGGGATGACATTTAAAGCCTGATTAACCACGATTACCGGCACCGGACAGCAAAGCTTTCTTGCTTTTGGATTTCCGGTCATGGTTGCGCGATCCGCCTTGACCCAGTTCACCATTCAACAAGTCGAACGGTGATTCCCACATTTTTTGTTCTCGTCAAGCTTTTCCAGAAAAAAAGCCCACAAAAATACGGAAAAAGCCTTATCCACAGGCTTTGAACCGCGGCAGCGATTGCGAACCCTTATTTAAGATGCTGCGAACAAAAGACAAGGGCAGCAAGAATTTTGCCCGCCATACCGGTTATTTCCCTCATTTTTGCAGTTGTGCAGACGGTATATACGCCTTTAGAGCGCCGTGCGCCCTTTAACACTTTGAATCTGCGCATCGTGCTTTCCGAGAGATAGTGGCTAACGCGCCGCGCCGTCATACGCCTTCACCGTCAGCGCACCAATATCGAATTCGCCTTCGACCTCGAAAGCCACCTTGCCCCAATGGCAGCTTCCTTCGCAGAGCATGTCGTCCTCCTCACTTCCAGTCCATGACAACCTTGCCGGAATTGCCCGACCGCATCGCCTCGAAGCCGTCGCGAAAATCGTCGATGCCGATCCGGTGGGTAATGATCGGCGCGAGATCGAGGCCGCCCTGGACGAAGGCGATCATCTTGTACCAGGTCTCGAACATCTCGCGACCGTAGATGCCCTTGAGATTGAGCATCTTGAAGATCACCTTGTTCCAGTCGATCTCGAAGCCCGCCGGCGCGATGCCGAGAATGGCGATCTTGCCGCCATTGTTCATCTTGTCGATCATGTCGCGGAAGGCAGGTGCGGCCCCAGACATTTCGAGCCCGACGTCGAAACCCTCCGTCATGCCGATCGCCTTCATCACGTCGGCGAGGTTTTCCTTCGATGCGTCGACGACATGGTCGATGCCGAGCTTGCGCGCCAGTTCCAGCCGGTGCGGATTGATATCGGTGATGACGACCTTGCGGGCGCCGGATCGCTTGGCGACGAGCGCGCCCATGATGCCGATCGGTCCGGCGCCGGTGACGAGCACGTCCTCGCCGACGAGATCGAAGGAAAGCGCGGTGTGCACGGCATTGCCGAACGGATCGAAGATCGCGGCGATCTCGTCGGAAATATCGTCCGGGATCGGCACGACATTGCTTTCGGGAATGCAGACGAACTCACCGAAGGAGCCCGGGCGGTTGACGCCGACACCGAGCGTGTTGCGGCAGAGATGCCCCCTGCCCGCCCGGCAGTTGCGGCACTTGCCGCAGACGATATGCCCCTCGCCGGAGACCCGCTCGCCGATATGATAGCGGGTGACCGCCGAACCGATCTCGGCGATCTCGCCGGAGAATTCATGGCCGACCACCATCGGTACCGGAATGGTCTTCTGCGCCCACTGGTCCCAGTTCCAGATATGGACGTCGGTGCCGCAGATCGCCGATTTCTTCACCCGGATCAGCACATCGTTCGGCCCGACCTCAGGCACCGGCACATTCTCCATCCAGAGCCCGACCTCCGGTTTCGCTTTGACCAGCGCCTTCATCATGTTCGACATATCTGTATTCCTTGACCCCGTATCTGTCGCAGCCCCTCATCCGCCTGCCGGCACCTTCTCCCCGCAAGCGGGGCGAAGGGATATGCCGCACCGGCTTCCTTCCCCTTGACGCTGCGTTTGGCAGGTCCCCTCTCCCCGCTGGCGGGGAGAGGGTTAGGGTGAGGGGCAAACCCTATTCTCAAATCCCACTCAAATCACACCCAGTTCCCGCCCTGCCTCGGCAAAGGCCGCGATTGCCCGCTCCACATCCGCCCGCGAATGCGCCGCCGACATTTGCGTGCGGATGCGGGCCTGGCCTTTCGGCACGACGGGGAAGGAGAAGCCGATCACATAGATCCCCTTCTTCAGCATCAGGCTTGCCATATCCTGGGCGAGCTTGGCATCACCCAGCATGACGGGGATAATCGGATGGCCTTCGCCGGCAAGCGTGAAGCCGAGCTTGGTCATTTCGGTGCGGAACAGATCGGCATTGTCGGAAAGGCGCTTGCGCAAGGCATCGCCATTTTCGATAAGGTCGAAAACCTTGAGCGAGGCGGCGGCGATGACGGGCGCCAGCGTGTTAGAGAACAGATAGGGCCGCGAGCGCTGCCGCAGCCACTCCACAACTTCGGCCTTGGCAGAGGTATAGCCGCCCGAGGCGCCGCCGAGCGCCTTGCCCAGCGTGCCGGTGATAATGTCGATCCGGCCTTCGACGCCGCAATGTTCGGCAGAGCCGCGACCGTTCTTGCCGACGAAACCGACGGCATGGCTGTCATCGACCATGACCATCGCACCGTATTTCTCGGCGAGATCGCAGACACCGCCCAAATTGGCGATGATTCCGTCCATCGAGAAGACGCCGTCGGTGGCAACCAGCTTGAAGCGGCTGCCTTCGGCCTTTTTCAGTTCCTCTTCGAGTGCCGCCACGTCGTTGTTGGCGTAGCGGAAGCGCTTGGCCTTCGAAAGCCTGACGCCGTCGATGATCGAGGCGTGGTTCAGCGCGTCGGAGATGATCGCGTCCTCTTCCGACAGCAGCGTTTCGAAGAGACCGCCGTTGGCGTCGAAACAGGAGGAATAGAGGATCGTGTCTTCCATGCCGAGGAAGGAGGAGATGCGCGCCTCGAGCTGCTTATGCTCTTCCTGCGTACCGCAGATGAAACGCACCGAGGCCATGCCGTAGCCGTATCGGTCGAGCGCTTGCTTGCCGGCCTCGGCCAGTTCCTGGTTGTCGGCAAGGCCGAGATAGTTGTTGGCGCAGAAATTCAGCACCCGCTCGCCGGTGGAAATCGCGATCTCGCCCGCCTGCTTGGAGCTGATGACGCGCTCGGATTTGTAGAGGCCGGCATCCTTCAGCGCCGAGATCTCGTTGCTGAGATGGGAGAGAAATTGCGAGGTCATGGACGGCCTTTCCCGGAGATTTCCGTTTGCCCGCCGGGTTAGCATATTGCCGCCCGTTTGTCTTCTCAGCGCTGAACCGCAATCAGCAGGAACATCGGCCGGTCCAGCTCCTCGGCCCAGTCTGGATTGTCTTGGAGCTCATCTTCGCTCGGGCTCCACTCCTCGACATGGCGAATGGCAAAACCGGCCGCGATCAAGGTGTTGAGCGTGGTGCCGAGCTTGCGATGCTGCTTGACGACACCCTTGGCGAGCCAGTCGGTGGTGCGCGGACCTTCGACGGAATAGCGGTCGAGCGGCCAGATGCGCCGCCCTTCGGCATCGGTGGCCCAGGCGGGATTGGTCGGCGCCATGAAGATCGGATGCTCGATGGTGAAGACGAATTGCGATCCCGGCAAAAGCGCGCGATAGACCGTCGCGGCGAGACCGGCGAAATCCTCGATATAATGCAGCGCCAGCGAGCTATAGGCGAAATCGAAGGAGGCTTGAGCAAGTCTGAGACGCTCGAGATCGGCGATCTCGTAGGTGATCGCTGCGTCAGCCGTATCGGCCCTCGCTCTGGCGATCATCTTTTCCGAGATGTCGAGCGCAAGCACGCTTGCAGCACCCTGGCTCACGGCAAAACGCGAAAACCAGCCGAAGCCGCAGCCGAGATCGACAACACGCTTGCCGGAAAGATCGGGCAGCAACGCGCGCACCGCCGGCCACTCCGATGCTCCGTCGAGCCCGTGCAAGGATCGTCTCATGCCGCTGTATCCGGCGAAGAATTCCGGTCGGTCGTAGATATTCTGGGCCATCGGCACTCCTCCCTTAAGAGCAGGAATACCATGCCCCCTCGTCCGATCTCAAGGATCAGACGGGTCCGCTCAGCCGTTGTCCTGCGCCAGGATGATCTCGAGGAAGGCATCGCCGTAACGTTCGAGCTTCGCCTGCCCGACGCCTGATATGGCGAGCAACTCCTTGCGGCTGCGAGGTCGCTCCGTGGCGAAGGCGATCAGCGTCGTATCGGGGAAGACGACATAGGGCGGCACGCCGAGCGATTTGGCGATCGCCATGCGCTCGGCCCTGAGCGCCTCGAAAAGACCGCCGTCTGCGCCTGACAGTCCCGATTTGCGTTCGCTGCGCTCTGCCTTCTTCGTGCGCCGTTCCGAGGCCGGGCGGTCCTTGCGGAAGAACACCTGCCGCTCGTGCTTGAAGACGGCGCGCGCCTCCGGCTCCAGCTTCAGCGCCCCGAAAGCCTCGTGGTCGACGCGGATCAGCCCCATGGCGAGCAACTGGCGGAAGACCGACTGCCAGGCGCGCGCCGGAATATCCTTGCCGGCGCCGAAGACCGGCATCTCGGCATGGCCGAAACGTTCGGTCTTTTCGTTGACGTTGCCGAGCAGGACATCGACGACATGGCCAGCGCCGAAACGCTCGCCGGTGCGGTAGACGGCCGCCAGCGCCTTGATCGCCGCCTCCGTGCCCTCCCAGGTCTCGACCGGCTTCAGGCAGGTGTCGCAATTGCCGCATTGTCCGGCATGCGCTTCGCCGAAATGGGCAAGAATTGCCTGACGGCGGCAGGAGGCGGTCTCGCAGATCGCCAGCAATGCGTTGAGCTTGGCGCGTTCGACCCGCTTGATCTCCGCGGCGGCGCTGCCCTCGTCGATCATCCGGCCGCGCTGGATGACGTCGGCCATGCCATAGGCCATCCAGACTTCGGACGGCAGGCCGTCGCGGCCGGCGCGGCCTGTCTCCTGATAATAGGCTTCGACCGAACCCGGCAGGTCGAGATGGGCGACATAACGCACGTTCGGTTTGTCGATGCCCATGCCGAAGGCGACGGTGGCGACCAGGCAAAGATTCTCTTCCTTCAAGAAGGCATCCTGATTGGCGTCACGAACCGCCCTGTCCATGCCGGCATGATAGGCACGGGCGCGAATGCCCTGGCCGTTCAGCCATTCCGCCGTATCCTCGACCTTGGCGCGCGACAGGCAATAGACGATGCCGCTGTCGCCCTTGTGGCCGGACAGGAACCTCAGCAGTTGCTGGCGCGGCTGGTCGCGCTCGACGATCTCGTAGGCAATGTTCGGTCGGTCGAAGCTGGTGGTGAAGATTTCGGCAGCATCGAGCCCCAGCCGCTCGATGATGTCGTCGCGCGTATGCGGATCGGCCGTCGCCGTCAGCGCCACTCTGGGAACACCGGGATATTGCTCGCCAAGCCGGCCGAGAGCGCGATATTCCGGCCGGAAATCATGACCCCATTGCGAGACGCAATGGGCCTCGTCGATGGCAAACAGCGCGATCTTCTCGTTGGCGATCAGCTCGCGGAAACCATCGGTCAGAATGCGCTCGGGCGTCACATAGAGAAGGTCGAGCTGGCCTGCCGAAAGCGCGCGGCGAACCTCGACGAACTCCTCGCGCGACAGCGACGAATTGAGCGCGGCCGCCCGGATGCCGAGCTGCTTCATCGCCTCCACCTGATCGCGCATCAGCGCAATTAGCGGCGAAACGACGATACCGACGCCGTCGCGGCAGAGCGCCGGGATCTGGAAGCACAGCGATTTGCCGGCACCCGTGGGAAAGAGCACGACCGCATCGCCGCCGGAAACCACATGCTCGACGACTTGCTGCTGCTTGCCGCGGAAGGAGGAATAGCCGTAGACCTGCTTGAGGATATCGAGCGGCGAGCGGCCGGAAGAAAACAGCGCGCCGGAAGCGGAAAAGCCCGGTTCGTTTCGTTCGGTCAGCGACATCAGTGGTTCGCCGCCCCTTTGACGCGGCCGGAAAGCACGCCGAAGCCATCGATGATGGCCTCCTGGTTCTCTAGGCGCACCCCTTCGAAATGCACTTCCTGCTGCGCGCGCATCAGCTGAACGATCGCCTCGCCGTCGCCGGCTTCGGTCGCCAGCGCGATTTCGCGCTCGAGCTCGATCTTCTGCCGGCGCAACGCCTTCGCCCGCTTGTGGGAGGCCAGCGCCTGGCGGTATCCCTCACGCGCATCCTCCATCGCCGCCTCCTCGGTCGCGATCCACAGCCGGGCATTGCGCACCTGCTGGTCGAGGCTCTTGATGAGCGGGCCGAAGCCTTCGAATTCCAGCCTTTCGGTCAGATATTCGCGTGTCAGATGCGGGCCGGCGACGGCCGCGGCCGCTCCCAGCATCGCCGACCAGAGCCGCTGCAACTCGCGGCTGTCATATTCGATCGCGGCGATCTCGTCATAATCGTCGATCATCAGCGAGGGATGATTGACGACGGTCAGCGCCAGCACGCTTTCCCGCAGTGCCGTATTGTTCTGGTGGCCACGCACCGGGCCTGAACGGGCGAGCCTTTCGGAAATGACGCTTGGACTTTTCGGCCCGGCCTTGCCGGCATTGTCGCGGCCCGTCCGGTAATTGCCGTTGCCGTTGAAGCCGGCGCGGCGATCGCCATTGTTGCGGTTCTGGAACTGCGGCTGGAAGAAGGCGTTCAGCCGGTCGCGAATATCCTGCTGGTAGTGGCGGCGCACATTCTCGTCGGCGATGACCGCGACCAATTGCTTCAGCCGCGCCTCGAGCTCGGCGCGCGCCTCGGGCGTGTCGAACTTGCCGGTATTGACCTCCCGCCTCCAAAGCATCTCGGAGAGCGGCTTTGCCTGGCTCATCACCTTGTCGAAAGGCGCGCGCCCATCATCGCGCACCAGATCGTCGGGATCCTTGCCGTCGGGCAGAAGCGCAAAGCGAACGGAACGGCCGGGCTTCAGATGCGGCAATGCCAGTTCGGCGGCGCGGTTGGCAGCGCGGATGCCGGCGCCGTCGCCGTCGAAGCAGAGCACCGGCTGCGGCACCATCTTCCAGAGCAGCTCGAGCTGGTTTTCGGTGAGCGCCGTGCCGAGCGGCGCGACAGCATTCTCTATGCCCGCCTGATAGAGCGCGATCACATCCATATAGCCTTCGACGGCGATGATCGTGCCGGTCGCATCGTCGTCCTGACCGTCGCCGCGGCCCGGTCCCTGGATCGCGCGCCGCGCGCGGGCGAAATTGTAAAGGACATTGCCCTTGTGGAAGAGCTCCGTCTCGTTGGAGTTCAGATATTTCGCCGGCGCATCGGCCGACATGGCGCGGCCGCCGAAAGCGATCACCTTTTCCCGCGACGAAAGGATCGGGAACATGATGCGGTCGCGGAAACGATCGTAGGAAACCGGCACGTTTTCATGGACGACCAGGCCGCAGGCCTCGATCTGCTCCTTGGAGACACCCTTGCCGGCGAGGAATTCCTTGAGCGCATTGCGACTGTCGGGCGCAAAGCCGAGACGGAAGGTCTCGATGGTGCGCCCCGTCAATCCGCGGTCGCGCAGATAGGCGCGCGCCCTCGCCCCGTTCGCCGTCTGCAGCTGATCCTGGAAAAATTGTGTCGCCATTTCCATGACGTCGATCAGCGAGCCGCGCTCCTTTTCGCGCTTCTCCATCACAGGGTCGGCAAGCGGCATCGGCACGCCGGCCATATCGGCGATCTGCTGCACCGCCTCGGGGAAGCTCAGGCCCTCCAGCTCGGTCAGGAAGCGGAAATGGTCTCCGGTGACGCCGCAGCCGAAGCAGTGGTAGCGACCCTTTCGGTCCTCGCAATGGAAGCTCGGCGATTTCTCGCCATGGAACGGGCAGCAGGCCCAGTAATCGCCGCGCGACACGTTGGTCTTGCGCTTGTCCCAGCTGACGCGGCGCGCAATCACGTTCGAAATCGGAACGCGATCGCGGATATCATCGAGAAAGGTGTTGGAAAAGCGCATTTATACCTCTTGGCCAACCTCCATATAAGCTGCTTTTCCGCTCCATGCCACGAAACTTGTCATGAAAACCCGCTATTCACAGGCTATGTGGCGGTCATCGGCGGTTCCGATTATCCAATCAACAACACGTTATCGCCCCCTGCGACAGGGTGCGACATTATTGTCCCTTCAGAGCCAGAATTCCGCCGTCAGAAAAGCTTCGGCAAGAGCGGCGGCATCCAACAGAGGTGAGAAAAAATATTTTTGAAACAATGGATTACCCCTTCAGATGATTGCGCTTCATCATCCTGCTCGCCACTTCCCGACAGTCCGCTTCGACGCCTCTTAAACCACCGTTTCCGGCAATTATTATTTTTTTGTAATTTGAATAAGCCGCTGCACCGCAATAGGTTCGATCTCAACAAAGCGATCCCCGAGCGAAGCACCATCCCTACCCCCGGCGCCGCTTCGCAAGGGTGTCTTTGCAAATACCCTCCGGCTTGGGCTTCGGCCCTGCGTGCCGGGGTGGACGCAAAGAGCAAGAAGGCAGGAGCGCCCCCAGCTCCTGCCTTCTTAAATTTTATGCTCTCTTGCGACGACTCTCCTTTTGAAATTAACCTCTTATTGACAAAACCGTTGACAGGCGGCGCTCGCATGAAAGATGGATGCGCCGAACTCCCTGGACCTCTCCAAATGGCTTTTACCGCGGACAATCTTGCAGCAGACGACCGCTTTCTCGCGGCCATCCTTCATTGCGCCGATCAGATGCTCGCCATCTATCGCGAGAGCCCGCGCATCGCCTCGATCTTCGCCGCGCAGCAGCGCTGGCTGATGGCCCATGCCGGCTTCGCGCTTCATTACGGTTATTCCGACGACGGGAAGAGCGGCGGCCTCTATTCCGGCCGCTTCATCGATTTTGCAGTCAGGAACGACATTGCCAGCCGCAACACGGCCGCGGCCTTCATGCAGGAAATGCTGGCCTATCGCTTCCTGCGACCGGTTCCCGGTCCCGATAAGCGCACACGTTACCTGGAGCCCACCGAAATTGCCGAGCAGCATTTCGCCCGATGGCTCGTCGCCCATATGATGATCCTCGACGGTCTCGACGGTGGTGAGCGCGCCAATAAGATCACCGCCGATCCCTCGGCGATGATGGCAGCGATCCAGCCGCTGATCGCAAGGGCGATCATCGGGAGTGAGGCGGTCCGCAATCCGGGCGCCACCTTCAACCTCTTCAACTGGGCGAATTCCGGCGGGCTGGTGATGGACTACCTGATCTCGCGCCTTCCCGAATTTCCAAGAACGGCCGATCGCGTCGTGCTCGGCCCTCTGTCGCTCAGGGAAATCCGCGAACAGTTCATGATCTCCAATACCCACCTGAAGCGCCTTCTGATGCAGGCAGCGACCATGGAGAGCATTGGCTGGACCGAACCCTCCCGCAAGGGCGACTTCTGGCTGTCGGCCCATTTCATCCGCGAATATTGGAATTATCAGGCGGCGAAATTCGCCATCATCGATGCCGCCGCCGAAGCGGTGCTCGGGCCTGCGGTCCGTGACGAACCGCAGGCAAGACGCGCCATCTGAGGCTTATCCGTTCAACAGTTCCTTGACCGTCGCCGACGCCTTGGCGAAATCCATCTGGCCGGCATAACGCTCCTTCAGCGCCGCCATCACCTTGCCCATGTCCTTGGCGCCCGCGGCACCCGTTTCAGTGATGATCGCCGAGACGTTGGCGCGCACTTCACTGTCCGAAAGTTGCTTCGGCATGAAATCCTGGATGACGGTGATTTCCGCGCGCTCCTTGGCGGCAAGCTCCGGCCGGGAATTCTCCTCGTAGATCTTGGCCGATTCGTCGCGCTGCTTCACCATCTTGGCGAGAATCTGCAGGATCTCGTCGTCGCTCGCCTGCTCCTTGCCGATGCCGCGATTGGCGATATCCCGGTCCTTGACCGCGGCCTGAATCAGCCGGACGGTGGAAAGCCGCTCCGCATTCTTGGCCTTCATCGCCTCTTTCAGCTGGGTGGCGAGTTGATCGCGCAGCATGGTCTTCACTCCTGTTTTGATGCCGCTTCATAAACCAGGCTGATGCGGGGGATCAAATAAATTGCGCGGTCGGCGCGATAAAGCGCAGGAAAACGGCGGCAATCTCGGCTACAAAGATTGACGCTAAGCGATTGCGTGGCTATTTACCGCCACCTGCACCAAAATTCGTGATCAGGCCTCAAGCGCGCGGCATTGCCGCGTCCACACGCCTGCGAGATCAAAAGGCGGCGAGCCGCGGCAACGCGCCCGCCTGCCGGAAACGGGATGAAGATGACCGCGACAGCACCCTGGACAATCGAAAAGCCGACCGCCCTGCTCGTTCTTGCCGACGGCACGGTCATCGAAGGCAAGGGCATCGGCGCCACCGGCAAGGTGCCGGCCGAAGTGGTCTTCAACACCGCGCTGACAGGCTACGAGGAGATCCTGACGGACCCTTCCTATCTCGGCCAGATCGTCACCTTCACCTTCCCGCATATCGGCAATATCGGCACCAATGATGAGGACATCGAGGATCTGACCCCTGCCGCCCGCCATGGCGCCGTCGGCGTCATCTTCAAGGCCGACATCACGGACCCCTCGAACTACCGCGCCGCCAAGCACCTCGACCAATGGCTGAAGGCCCGCGGCGTCATCGGTCTCTGCGGCATCGACACGCGCGCGCTGACCGCCTGGATCCGCGAGAACGGCGCTCCGAACGCGGTGATCGCCCACGACCCGAACGGCGTCTTCGACATCGAGACGCTGAAGGCCGAAGCCAAAGCCTGGAGCGGCCTCGAAGGTCTCGACCTTGCCAAGATCGCCTCGTCCGGCCAGTCCTCGCAATGGGTCGAAACGCCGTGGGTGTGGAATGAAGGTTACGGTGAACTCAAGGCGACGGACGCGAAATACCACGTCGTCTGCCTGGATTACGGCGTCAAGCGCAACATCCTACGCCTGTTTGCCGGCCTCGGCTGCAAAGTGACGGTCGTGCCGGCCGCAACGAGCGCCGAAGATGTGCTCGCCATGCAGCCGGACGGCATCTTCCTGTCGAACGGCCCGGGCGATCCGGCGGCAACCGGTGAATATGCCGTGCCTGTGATCAAGACGCTTGTTAAGACCGATATTCCGGTCTTCGGCATCTGCCTCGGCCACCAGATGCTGGGCCTCGCACTCGGCGCGAAAACCGAGAAGATGCATCAGGGCCATCATGGTGCCAACCACCCCGTCAAGGACCATACCACAGGCAAGGTCGAGATCGTCTCGATGAACCACGGCTTCGCGGTCGACTCGAAGTCGCTGCCGGATGGCGTTGAAGAGACTCATATTTCGCTTTTCGATGGCACCAATTGCGGCCTGCGCGTCCTCGGCAAGCAGGTCTTCTCCGTCCAGCATCATCCGGAAGCCTCTCCCGGCCCGCAGGACAGCCACTATCTCTTCCGCCGCTTCATCAACATGGTGCGCGAGAAGAAGGGCGAACCGGCGCTCGCCGAGCGCTGATTTCAAATAATGCCCATTTCCGAGGAAGGCCCGCTTGCAGCGCCGCGCGTCTTTTCAGATGCGCAAAGGACGCTGTAACACTTTGAATTTCTGCATAATTCATTAAATCAATTCCGATTTGAGGAATTATGCAGCAGCCGGGCCTTTTTCTTTACCCGCCTCTTGACCTCAGCTTAAATTGAGGAATTACAGATCTGCCTGCAGACATCTGATGCAGGAGAAAACTGGATGAGCGGAGCTTTCTTTCGAGTAGACAAGTTCATCGTGCCGGCGGCGGCACGCGAGGAATTTCTCGTCAGAGTGATGATGACCCACAAGGTGCTGGAGGCGCAGGACGGCTTCATCGATCACAGGGTGCTGGAGCAGGTCGCCGGTCCGGGCGAATTCAATTTCGTCACGATTGCCGAATGGGAAAATACAGAGGTCGTCGAACGCGCGCGGGCCGCCGTCGCTGCGGCCCACAAGGCCGCCAATTTCGATCCGCAGGAAATGTTTGCGCGTCTCGGCATTCGCGCCGATATCGCCGGCTACAAGCCTGTCGCGGCCTGACCGCAGAGGCGGCCGGCTCAGGCGTGGGCCAGTTCCGCCTCCCGGCGGAGAAGAAGGTAGAAGCGCGCGCAGAGCATGACGGCGGCGGCCGCCAGTCCGACGAGGAAGCCGAACCAGATGCCGATGCCACCGAAACCCAGCGGGAAGGCAAAGGCCCAGGCGAGGAAGAAGCCGATCGGCCAGTAGGCGATCAACGCCATGATCATCGGCACGCGGGCGTCCTTGAGGCCGCGCAGCAATCCATTGGCAATCACCTGCAACCCGTCGACGAGCTGGAAAAGTCCGGCAACGACGATCAGCGGCCCGGCATAGGCAAGCACCCTAGGCGCCTCGGGCGAGTTGACGTCGAGGAACCAGCTGCCGAGGAATTGTGGCATGGTAGCAAAGAGCACGCTGCCGACCGCTGAAATGGCGCAGGCGAGGATGAGCACCGTGATCGAGCCGCGCACCAGCCCCAGATAATCGCCCTGCCCGTGTGCGACACCGACGCGCACCGTTGCCGCCTGGCTGAGGCCGAGCGGGATCATGAAGGCGATCGAGGCCCATTGCAGGGCAATGCCATGAGCCGCAAGCTCGATGGTGCCGATATAGCCCATCAACAGCGAAGCCACCGTGAACAGGCTGACTTCGGCGAGGATGGTAACACTGATCGGGAAACCAAGCCGGATGACCTCCAGCAGCGCATGCCAGTCGGGCTTCCGGAACCGCACGAAGATCTCGTAGCGTCGCGTCTCTTCCCGCCGCTGCACGAAAGCCAGGATGAACAGGAAGCCGGCCGTCTGCACGGCGACCGAAACGATTGCAGCACCTTCGAGCCCCATCGCCGGAAAGCCGAAATGGCCGAGCACGAGCATATAGGCGAAGATCGCGTTCATCACCAGCGTGGCGATGGTGACGTTGAGGATGATGCCCGCCTTGCCGATGGCGCTCACCAGGGCGCGCATGACATTGAAAAGCAGTGCCGGCAACACGCCGAACTGGCCGATCATGATGTAGCCGTGAGCGAGCTTGGCCACCTCGGGCTTCTGCTGTGCCAAGAGAAGGATCTGCTCCGAGTTGAAGAAGGCCGGCTGCATGATGACCCAGTATGCGATCACCACCCACAGACCCATGCGCAGCGACCGGCGCACCGAGACGAGGTCGCCGCGGCCATAGGCCTGTGCCACCATCGGAATGACGGCGATGGCAAAGCCCGAGCCGAAGATCAGGATCGTGAACAGGAACTGTGCCGCAAGCACCATTGCCGCCAGATGCTCGGCGCCGAGGCGGCCGACGATCATCACGTCGGTGGTGTTGATGCCGAGCTGGGCAAGCTGCGCGCCGATCAGCGGAACGCCGAGCGCCAGCGTGGCGCGGAAATGTGCGCCCCAACGATTATCGGTTGTCGGCGCAAGCCTGCGCGCGTCGATCGGCGTGTCCATGACACCAGTCCTGTGATTGAAATATGTGTCGCCGCAACTTGCGGCGAAATACCATCCGGGCTTAGATCAAAGCCCTGCAAAGAACTACCCCAAATGAGGCAGATGATGAAAAATTCATCATCGCATCACCATTTCTGATCGGTCAGCCCGTGGCTTCCAGCGCCTCGGCCGGCTCCCTCACCCGAACCCTTGTGAGGAATACCCCGGCGGCCAGAAGGATGAGCACGGCGGCCGTGAGATACGGCGCGCCGGCAAAAGTGACAGGCGCCTCGGGCCGCGTGAAGTAGGAAAACATCAGCGTGAAGATCAGTGGCCCGACAATGGTGGTGATGCTGCTGAGACTGGTCAGCGCGCCCTGCAGCTCGCCCTGCGCCGACGGCGGCACCATGCCGGCGGCGATGCTGCGCAGCGGCGGGTCGGCGACGTTTTCGATGACGGTCGCGACGATGACAACGTAAACCACCCAGCCCTCCCAGGCGAAGGCATAGCCGGTCAATCCTGCAGCTGAAAAGCAGAGGCCGAGAAGAGCGGTCTTCCACTCGCCGAGCACCGGCACGATCCGCGGCAGAACCAGCCCCATGACGGTCGCGGCGCCGATGCCGTAAATGCCGAGCGACAGGCCGATCTGTCCCTCGCTCCAACCGTAGCGATAGGTTGAGACGAACGACCAGACCGAGGGATAGACGGCATGCGCCAGGAAGAATAGGAACATGACGAGGCTGACCCAGCCGATGCCGGGATAATGGCGCATCTGGCGCAACGCGCCGAGCGGATTGGCGCGTTTCCATTCGAACCGGCGGCGGTTCTTCGCCTCCAGCGTTTCGGGCAAAAGGAAGCAGGCGGCGATGAAATTGACAAGCGACAGCGCAGCCGCGCCGAGGAATGGCACACGGGGGCCGAATTCGCCGAGGACACCGCCAACGACGGGGCCGATGGTGAAGCCGACGCCGAAGGCGATGCCGATCAGCCCGAAATTCTTCGCCCGGTTCTCCTCCGTGCTGATGTCGGCGATATAGGCCGAGCAGGTGGCGAAGCTGCCGCCGCTGATGCCGGCAAGCACGCGGCCGACGAACAGCATCCAGAAACTGGTGGCGATGCCGCAGATGAAATTGTCGATCGCGAAGGTCAGCACCGAAAGCAAAAGGATCGGCCGGCGGCCGAAACGGTCGGACAGGTTTCCGAGCAGCGGCGCGAACAGGAATTGCATGCCGGCATAGACGAGCATCAGCCACCCGCCGTCGATCGCCGCATCGCTGACGCTGCCGCCGGTCAGTTGCTCCAGATAGGCGGGCAGCACCGGCATGATGATGGCGATGCCGATAATGTCGAGGAAAAGGATGATGAAGACCAGGAAAAGGCCGCGGCGAACAAATTTCGGGTCAAGCATGAGGCATCTCTACAGCGGTTGGTCCTGAAAAGACGATCTCGTCGCCGAGAAAGTGACATAGCTCAGAAAAGAAACCGAAACAATCCGTGAACATTTCAAAGCTTTTGATAATGCTGTACGGGAATTTATGAGAGATCTCAACCGGAGGGCGCGCGCTGCCGTTCCAGCTTCAGAAAATCGAGAGCCGCCCAGCGGATCGTCGGGCAACGCGTTCTCTTGCAATCGCCGCGACGGCATCCAGATCACAAGAGAGACCGGTCATTGTGCATTCCCCCGCACAGCCTGTTTGATACTCTCCGATTATCGCCCGAATGCGAAAGCGGTAGAACGGCAGCATCGATGACGACGCCCGGCGCGGATATGCGATCGCGCCGCGGCGCAGAAGATGGAGAAGACAATGCAGACCTATCGTTTGGGAAAGACCGGACCCGATGTCTCGGCCATCGGTCTCGGCTGCATGGGCATGTCGGGCATGTACGGCCCGTCCGATCGCGCAGAAAGCATCGCGACGATCCATGCCGCCCTCGATGCCGGCATCAACCTGCTCGACACCGGCGATTTCTACGGCATGGGCCATAACGAAATGCTAATCGGCGAGGCATTGAAGGGCCGCAGGCGCGAAAACGCCGTCATCAGCGTCAAGTTCGGCGGCTTGCGCGATCCCGTCGGCGGCTGGAACGGCATTGACGCCCGCCCGGTCGCGGTGAAAAACTTCCTCAGCTATACGCTGCAGCGCCTCGGCGTCGACTATATCGACATCTATCGTCCTGCCCGCCTCGATCCGAACGTGCCGATCGAAGACACGGTCGGTGCCATCGCCGACATGGTCAAGGCGGGTTATGTCAGGCATATCGGCTTGTCGGAAGTCGGCGCCGATACCATCCGTCGCGCCGCCGCTGTCGCCCCGATCGTCGACCTGCAGATCGAGTATTCGCTGATCTCGCGCGGCATTGAGGAGAAGATCCTGCCGACGACACGCGAACTCGGCATCTCGATCACCGCTTACGGCGTGCTCTCGCGCGGCCTGATCAGCGGCCACTGGCAAAAGGGCCACGGTGGGACGGCCGGCGATTTCCGCGCCTACAGCCCGCGCTTCCAGGAAGGGAATATCGAGCAGAACCTCGCTCTGGTGGAGAAGCTGCGTGAGATTGCCGAGGCAAAGAGCGTCTCTGTCGCCCAGATCGCCATCGCCTGGGTTGCCGCCAAGGGCAAGGATATCGTCCCGATCATCGGCGCTCGCCGCCGCGATCGATTGACGGAGGCGCTCGGCTCACGCGCCGTCGATCTTTCACCGCAAGATTTCGCCATCATCGAACGCGCCGTGCCGAAAGATGCGGCCGCGGGTGGGCGTTATCCCGAACACATGCTGCAGCATATGGACAGCGAGATATAAGGACGGATCGGGAGGGCCGCGATGAGTGTTGTGCCATGCGCCCTTCCTCTCCACTCCTAAATCGGCCCGGAGAACGTATCGCAGGCCGACAACTGGCCGCTGTCGAAGCCACGCTTGAACCATCTGACGCGCTGCTCCGAGGTGCCGTGGTTGAAGCTTTCCGGGACGACGTAACCCTGTGACCGCTTCTGCAGCGTATCGTCGCCGATCTGCTGGGCGGCGTTCAGCGCCTCCTCCAAGTCGCCGGACTCCAGCAGGCCCTTCTGCTGGGTATATTTGCCCCAGATGCCGGCGAAGCAGTCGGCCTGCAGCTCGACGCGCACGGACATCTTGTTGGCCTCGGCCTCGCTCATGCGCTGGCGGGCCTGGTTGAACTTCGGCAGGATGCCGAGCAAGTTCTGCACGTGATGGCCGACCTCGTGGGCAACGACATAGGCCTCGGCAAAATCGCCCGACGCGCCGAACCGGTCGGAAAGCTCCCGGAAGAACTCGGTGTCGAGATAGACCTTGTGGTCGCTCGGGCAGTAGAACGGACCTGTTGCCGCCGATGCCGAGCCGCAGGCCGAAGCCGTCGAGCCCGAGAACAGCACGAGGCGTGGCTCCTCGTAATTCTGGCCCTGCGCCTGGAAAATGCCCTGCCAGGTATCTTCGGTCTCGGCAAGAACGGTGCGCATGAAGGCGGTCATCTCGTCATTGGCAGGCGTGCGCGTGCCGCCGGACTGGCTCTGCTCGTAGCCGGGACCGCTCGTCGTGCCGCCGGTATCGAGCACCTGCATCAGGTCGATACCCATCGCCTTGAAGATAAAATAGATGACGACGAGGAAGATGATCGTGCCGATGCTGAGGCCACCGCCGGCCCGGCGAACGCCGCCGCCGGAGGGGAAATTAAAGCCGCCGCCGCGGCCGAAACCGCCGCCGGTCGGATCGCCACGGCGATCCTCGATATTGTCGGACTGACGCCGGCCTCTCCATTCCATCTTCGCTCTCCCCGGCAATGCCCCTGCTTGCACTCAAGCAATCTATATATCCGTCGGCGGCCGGAATTCCAGCGACTTCATTCGCACCGAAAACAAACGTCTCGGCGGCCTCACTTGTTCGTTGAGCGTGGTTGCGGTGGTCCTTTCTGTCCGGCGCCTTTGTGGGCGATGCCTGGCCACTTTCCCTCCTCTTGGCGCGCCAACTCCTTATCCACTGTCTCCCGCGAGCCTTCTGCCGGTTCTTTGTCTTTAGGATCTACCATCACAGTCTCCAGTTTTTTCTCAGCCGCGAACTTTTACGGGCATGATATTGTTCCCGTAAATCAGCGGGCAGACCCGCATGATTGAACATTTCACCCACGGACGCACCACTGGATCTCTTCCTGTGACAGGATCATGGTTGAGCCGCCGAATCCAGACGGATCGGACTTGAGGAAGCGCCCGACGCCCTCACCAATCCGGCGGGTGACGGCGAAATCCAGGTGCTGGTCGTGTCTGACGAGAAGTAGCCCTTCGCGCCGTGTTGGATTCGTGTCGATTCCGCGATTTATGGGGTTCCGTTTGCAAATACATTTGCCTATAAGCCGCTTCTAGCCTGAAAAGACCCAGCATGCGCGACCCGACCCGGTGATCTCCCACCCTGGCCGGCTTTCTGCGCAGCCAGAAAACGGAAGCACTCATGCCGAAGCGCCAAGATATCAAATCGATCCTCATCATCGGCGCGGGACCGATCGTCATCGGCCAGGCTTGCGAGTTCGACTATTCCGGCACCCAGGCCTGCAAGGCGCTGAAGGAGGAAGGCTACCGCGTCATCCTCGTCAACTCCAACCCGGCGACGATCATGACCGATCCGGGCCTTGCCGACGCCACCTATGTCGAGCCGATCACCCCCGAAGTCGTCGCCAAGATCATCGCCAAGGAGCGCCCGGATGCGCTGCTGCCGACCATGGGCGGCCAGACGGCGCTGAACACCGCGCTTTCGCTGAAGCGCATGGGCGTGCTCGATCGCTACAATGTCGAGATGATCGGCGCCAAGCCCGCCGCCATCGACATGGCCGAGGACCGCGCGCTGTTCCGCGAGGCGATGGCCCGTATCGGGCTGGAAACCCCGCGCTCCATGCTGGCGAACGCCACCGACATCAAGGACCTCGACCGCAAGACGCACGAGGCCGAGCGCATCAAGCTGCGTGAAAGCCTTTCCGGCCCCGCCCTCGACACGGCACTGGACGAGCTGGAAAACCAGTGGAACCTCGGCGAGAGCGACCGCAAGCAGCGTTACATGAGCCATGCCATGGCGATTGCTGCCCAGGCGATCGATCATGTCGGCCTGCCCGCCATCATCCGCCCTTCCTTCACGCTCGGCGGCACCGGCGGCGGCATCGCCTACAATCGCTCGGAATTCTTCGAGATTGTCGGCGGTGGTCTCGATGCCTCGCCGACCACCGAAGTGCTGGTCGAGGAATCGGTGCTCGGCTGGAAGGAATATGAAATGGAGGTCGTCCGCGACAAGGCGGACAACTGCATCATCATCTGCTCGATCGAAAACATCGACCCGATGGGCGTCCATACCGGCGATTCGATCACCGTCGCGCCGGCGCTGACGCTGACCGACAAGGAATACCAGATCATGCGCAACGCCTCGATCGCGGTGCTACGCGAGATCGGGGTCGAGACCGGCGGCTCGAACGTCCAGTTCGCCGTCAATCCGAAAGACGGCCGTCTCGTCGTCATCGAAATGAACCCGCGCGTTTCGCGCTCGTCGGCGCTCGCCTCCAAGGCCACCGGCTTCCCGATCGCCAAGATCGCCGCCAAGCTCGCGATCGGCTATACGCTCGACGAACTGGAAAACGACATCACCGGCGGCGCAACGCCTGCCTCCTTCGAACCGTCGATCGACTACGTCGTCACCAAGATCCCACGTTTCGCCTTCGAGAAATTCCCCGGCGCCTCGCCGGTGCTGACGACCGCGATGAAGTCGGTCGGCGAAGTCATGGCAATCGGCCGCACCTTCGCCGAATCGCTGCAGAAGGCGCTGCGTGGCTTGGAAACCGGCCTGACCGGCCTCGACGAAATCGAGATCCCCGGCTTTGAAGAGGGCGAATCCAGCCAGAACGCCATCCGCGCTGCAATCGGCACACCGACGCCCGATCGGCTCCGCATGGTCGCCCAGGCGCTGCGCCAGGGCATGAGCGAAGCCGAAGTCCACGAAGGCTGCAAGATCGACCCCTGGTTCATCGCCGAGCTGAAGGCGATCGTCGAGATGGAGGCCCGTATTCGCGAGCAGGGCCTGCCGCAGGATGCCGCCAACCTGCGCATGCTGAAGGCCATGGGCTTTTCCGACGCGCGCCTGGCGACGCTGACCGGCAAGCGCCCGAAGGAAGTCGCCGAATTCCGCAACAGCCTGAACGTCCGCCCCGTCTTCAAGCGCATCGACACCTGTGCGGCCGAATTCGCCTCGCCGACGGCCTACATGTATTCGACCTACGAGACGCCCTTCGTCGGCGCCGCCCGCTCGGAGGCCGAGATTTCCGACCGCAAGAAAGTCGTCATCCTCGGCGGCGGCCCGAACCGCATCGGTCAGGGCATCGAGTTCGATTATTGCTGCTGCCATGCCGCCTTCGCGTTGAAGGATGCGGGTTATGAAGCGATCATGATCAACTGCAACCCGGAAACCGTCTCGACCGACTACGACACGTCGGACCGCCTCTATTTCGAGCCGCTAACGGCCGAAGACGTGATCGAGATCCTGCGGGCAGAACAGGAAAAGGGTGAGGTCGTCGGCGTCATCGTCCAGTTCGGCGGCCAGACGCCGCTGAAGCTTGCCGAGGCGCTGGAAAAGAACGGCATCCCGATCCTCGGTACCGCGCCCGACATGATCGACCTTGCCGAGGACCGCGACCGCTTCCAGAAGCTGCTGATGAAGCTCGACCTCAACCAGCCGAACAACGGCATCGCCTATTCGGTCGAGCAGGCCCGCATGGTCGCCACCGAAATCGGCTTCCCGCTGGTCGTGCGTCCCTCTTACGTGCTCGGCGGCCGCGCCATGCAGATCCTGCATTCGGAAGGCCAGTTGCAGAGCTACCTGCTCGATACCGTGCCTGAACTGGTACCTGAGGATATCAAGCAGCGCTATCCCAACGACAAGACCGGCCAGATCAACACCCTGCTCGGCAAGAACCCGCTGCTCTTCGACAGCTATCTCAGCAACGCCATCGAAGTCGATGTCGACTGCCTTTCAGACGGCACCGACGTCTATGTCGCCGGCATCATGGAGCACATCGAGGAAGCCGGCATCCATTCCGGCGACAGCGCCTGCTCGCTGCCGCCGCGCTCGCTGTCGGTCGAACTGCTCGACGAACTCGAACGCCAAGCCAAGGCTATGGCCAAGGCGCTCAATGTCGGCGGCCTGATGAACGTCCAGTTCGCCATCAAGGACGGCACCGTCTACGTTCTCGAAGTCAATCCGCGCGCCTCGCGCACCGTGCCCTTCGTCGCCAAGACCATCGGCGCGCCGATCGCCAAGATCGCCGCCCGCGTCATGGCCGGCGAGAAACTCGACGCCACCTTCGCCGCCTATGGTGAAAAGCCCGATCCGCGCAAGCTGAAGCACATTGCCGTCAAGGAAGCCGTCTTCCCCTTCGCCCGCTTCCCCGGCGTCGACACGCTGCTCGGCCCGGAAATGCGCTCGACCGGCGAAGTCATCGGCCTCGATACCGATTTTGCGCTGGCCTTCGCCAAGTCGCAGCTTGGCGCCGGCGTCGAGCTCCCGCGTGACGGCACGGTCTTCGTCTCCGTGCGCGACGCCGACAAGCCGCGCGTTCTCCCGGCGATTCGCATCCTCGTCGAACAGGGATTCAAGGTGCTGGCGACCGGCGGCACCGCCCGCTTCCTCGCCGAAAACGGCATCACCGCCACCAAGATCAACAAGGTGCTGGAAGGCCGTCCGCACATCGAGGACGCGATCCGCAACCGCCAGGTCCAGCTCGTCATCAACACGACCGATGGCAACAAGGCGATCTCGGACTCCAAGTCGTTGCGCCGTGCGACGCTGATGCAGAAGGTGCCTTATTACACGACGATGGCAGGCGCCGAGGCCGCCGCCCAAGCGATCAAGGCGCTGAAGGCCGGCAATCTGGAAGTGCGGCCGCTGCAAAGCTACTTCGCCTGAGATCGGTCCACAGGCGGGCGCAGCGCGCGCGCCTGCTCCTGTCCCGAATTCGAATGAGAAACAAGGCGCGGCCTTCGCGCTTCGTCCGATGCACATCTTTCGCGATCATGTTAGCATTCCCGCAAACAGGGGGCGAGCATGAGCAAGAATATCGTCATCCTCTTCGATGGCACGTCGAATGAGATTGCGGCGGACCGCACCAATATCCTCAGGCTTTTCGGCGTTCTGAAACGTTCGTCGACGCAAATCGTCTACTACGATCCCGGTGTCGGCACATTTGGCGCGGCCAATGCCTGGTCCAGGGCCTATCGCAAGAGCATCGAAGTCTGGGGCCTGGCGACCGGGTGGGGTCTCGACCAGAACGTCAAGGAAGCCTACCGCTTCATCGTCGACAATTATGAGCACGCGCCACGCGGCAGCGGTGAGGATAGCGACCGCATCCATATCTTCGGCTTCAGCCGCGGCGCCTATGGCGCCCGGGTTCTCGCCGGCTTCATCCATGCGCTGGGCATCGTCAGCCGGCACCATGTCAATCTCATCGATTATGCCTACAGGACCTACAAGGGCATCTCCGACAACGAAGCGAAGGCCGGCGGCTTCGCCGGCGCGACCGACGATGATGCTCCATCGGCCTTTTCCAGCATGCGGCTCTATGAAAGGACGCTGAAGACCTACCGGCCGAAGATCAAACTGCTCGGGCTTTTCGATACCGTAGCCTCGGTGATCGAGATGGGCAAATGGCTGCCGCAGCTAAGGACCCTGCCCTTCACCAGGAAGAATCCGAGCGTCGAATGGGTGCGCCATGCCATGGCAATCGACGAGCGGCGGACGATGTTCAACCCGATGCCCTGGACGCCGGGGCAGGAATATTGGGGCGGGCCATTCCGGCCGAAGGAGCCGGTGCCGCAGAACGTCAAGGAAGTCTGGTTTGCCGGCGTCCACGGCGACGTCGGCGGCGGCTACCCGGAAAAGGAAAGCGGCATCATCAAGATCCCGCTCGAATGGATGATCAGTGAAACCAAGCAGACCGGCCTCGACTATATCGACCAGACGGTCAAGGCAGTCGTGCTCGGGAACAACAGCAGGCCGATCCAGAACTACGTGGCCCCGAACGCGCAAGCCAATCCGCACCATTCGATGACCGCCGGATGGCGGCTTCTCGAATATATTCCCCGCCGCGTGCCCGAAACCTCCTGGCGCAAGCGCGGCAACAGGGAAGGGATCTACCTGCCGCTCCAGGATCGCCGTTTCATTCCTGACGGTGCGGTCATCCACCAGTCGGTGATCGATCGCGGAAATCTG
Organism: Rhizobium sp. WSM4643; assembly: GCF_025152745.1. Classification (NCBI taxonomy): domain Bacteria; kingdom Pseudomonadati; phylum Pseudomonadota; class Alphaproteobacteria; order Hyphomicrobiales; family Rhizobiaceae; genus Rhizobium; species Rhizobium sp. WSM4643. Next base: position 2,985,968 of record NZ_CP104040.1, read on the forward strand.
TCCCCGAACCTGCCGCGGCAGGGAAGCTTCACGATAGAGCCATGGTCGGACCGCCCACCGGCCAAGGATGGGCCGGACCATCCGCCTCCTGCACAATTTTGAGGCGCATCACCTGATGTTGGGGCGGGCCGCGTTTCTTTCATGCGAATTTTCTGGAAATCGGCCTTGGCGATCTGCTATAAGCGTCCGACTAAGATTGTGGCACGGTTCCGAAGCTCCCCTTCGGGACCTGTTTTCTTTTGTGTTCGCCGCTGATTGTGCGGATACAAGGATTGAAGGACAGAAAAATGGTTGAAAAGGTACCGATGACACAGGGCGGTTTCGTCAAGCTGCAGGAAGAGCTGCGCTGGCGCCAGCAGGAGGAGCGCCCGCGAATCATCGAGGCGATCGCCGAAGCCCGTGCCCATGGCGACCTTTCCGAAAACGCCGAATACCACGCCGCCAAGGAAGCCCAGAGCCACAATGAAGGCCGCATCAGCGAGCTGGAAGACCTGACGGCGCGCGCCGAGGTCATCGACCTCACCAAGATGTCGGGCGACAAGATCAAGTTCGGCGCCAAGGTGAAGCTCGTCGACGAGGACACCGAGGAAGAAAAGACCTACCAGATCGTTGGCGACCAGGAAGCCGACGTCAAGGCCGGCCGCATCTCCATCTCTTCGCCGATCGCCCGAGCGCTGATCGGCAAGGAAGTCGGCGATTCCATCGAGGTCAACGCGCCGGGTGGCTCCAAGGCCTACGAGATCCTTCAGGTTTCCTGGGGCTGATCGCCCGCCAGCCGCGAGACCCCTCCCTTGCCGGATATTCGTGACGTCGAGATCATCGCGCCTAATTTCAAGCGCCGGCTCTCCGGCGTCACGTCGACCATCGTCCAGCTCATCCCGTGCCAGATCCGGCTCGGCATCAAGATCGCGACACTCGGTCCCGGCCTGCCGGAGGACCTGCCGAAACTTAAATGGCGGCAGCTCCTCGGCCTCTGGCGCCCGCCTGCGCGCCGGCGCCGGCGTATCTGGCACGCTCGCCGCAACAACGAGATGGCCGTCGGCATCCTGCTTCGCCATCTCACGCGCATGCCGCTGAAGCTTCTCTTCACCTCGGCGGCGCAACGCCGCCACACCGCCTATACGAAATGGCTGATCCGCCGCATGGACGCTGTCATCGCGACCAGTGACCGTTCCGGCTCGTTCCTCGAGGTGCCGCACACGGTCATCCAGCACGGCGTTGACCTTGCGCTGTTCCATCCGCCGGAAACCGCAGAGGACGGCATCGCCGCCACCGGCCTGCCCGGCCGCCATCTGGTCGGCTGTTTCGGCCGCGTGCGCCATCAGAAAGGCACTGATCTTTTCGTCAGGGCGATGATCGAACTGCTGCCGCAGCACCCACAATGGACGGCCGTCGTCTCCGGCCGCGTGACCGCGGAGCACGCGGCATTCGCAGACAGTCTCAAGGCGGATGTCGCCGCCGCCGGGCTGAGCGACCGCATCCTCTTTCTCGGCGAAGTGCCTGACATCAAGGTCTGGTATCGCCGCCTGACGCTTTACGTCGCCCCTTCTCGCAACGAAGGCTTCGGCCTGACGCCGCTCGAAGCCATGGCTTCGCGCACCGCGGTGGTGGCATCGGATGCGGGCGCCTATGCCGAACTCATCGTCACGGGCGAGACAGGCTCGGTCGTCGCCGCCGGCGATGGCGAAGCGCTGACGCGGGCAATCGCGCCCTACATCGCAGAACCCGCTCTGGCGATCGCGCATGGCGAGAATGCGCTGCGGCATGTCAGGGCGAATTTCGCGCTGGAGAAGGAAGCGAGCGCGATCGGCGCCGTTTACAACAGCCTTCTCGGCGACAATCGCAGCTGAGGCGGAAAAGAGGACGGCCCGTCGGATAACGGGCCGTTGCAAGAATTCTAGGACTGCGAACAGTCCGGCTGGTTATTCGGCCGGCTGCAACCCGGCAGCCGAAGTATCCTCTCCGCTCTGGCCACCCAGCGCCGCAGCAAGCTGCGCCGTATCCAGCTCGTTTTCCCAACGCGCCACGACGATCGTTGCAACCGCATTGCCGACGAGGTTGGTCAGCGCCCGGCATTCCGACATGAAGCGGTCGATGCCGAGGATGAGCGCCATGCCGGCGACCGGCACGGAGGGCACGACGGAGAGCGTCGCGGCAAGCGTGATGAAGCCGGCGCCGGTGATACCTGCGGCACCCTTGGAGCTCAGCATCGCCACCAAGAGCAGCAGGATCTGGTCACCCCAGGAGAGATGGATGCCGGTTGCCTGGGCGATGAACAGCGCCGCCAGCGTCATGTAGATGTTGGTGCCGTCAAGATTGAAGGAATAGCCTGTCGGGATGACGAGACCGACAACCGAGCGCTTGCAGCCGGCCTTTTCCATCTTGTTCATCAGTCCCGGAAGGGCGGCCTCCGAAGACGACGTGCCGAGGACCAGTAGCAGTTCTTCCTTGATGTAGCGCAGCAGCGCCACGATCGAGAAGCCATTGTAGCGGGCAACAGCGCCGAGAACGACGAGGACGAAGAGCAGCGAGGTGAGGTAGAAGGTGCCGATCAGCATGGCGAGGTTGGCGATCGACCCGACGCCGTACTTGCCGATGGTGAATGCCATGGCGCCGAACGCACCGATCGGGGCAGCCTTCATCAGGATGGCGACAAGCTTGAACACGGGCGCAGTCAGGGCATTGAGGAAGTTGACGACCGGTTCGCTCTTTTCGCCGACCATCGCGAGCGCGATACCAAAGAGCACCGAGAAGAACAGCACCTGCAGAATGTCGCCATCGGCAAAGGCGCCGACGATCGTCGTCGGGATGATGTTGGTCAGGAAACCGACGACGCTCTGCTCATGCGCCTTTGCGGCGTAGCTGGCGACCGCCGCCGGGTCCAGCGAGGCCGGATCGATGTTCATGCCGGCCCCGGGCTGGACGACATTGGCGACGATCATGCCGATGATAAGCGCCGCCGTCGAGAAGGTCAGGAAGTAGAGCATCGCCTTGCCTGCGACGCGGCCGACCTTCTGCAGGTCGCTCATGCCGGCAATGCCGGTCGCGACCGTCAGGAAGATGACCGGGGCGATGATCATCTTGACGAGCTTGATGAAGGCATCACCAAGCGGCTTCAACTGGGTACCGAATTCGGGATAGAAATGGCCGAGCAGGATACCCGCGGCGATAGCCGCGAGAACCTGAACGTAAAGATGGCTATAAAAGGGCTTCTTGCCCTTGCTGCCTGCGACTGCATCGAGTGGTGCTGCGATCATGATGTCCTCCTAATGGCTCGTCCGGAACGAACTCCGGCCTCCCGAGCCGTTCGCGTCAAGTCCAACAGCTCAGCCGTTGTTGGCATTCCTTTCGCAATCGGCGTGCCAGTTTTACGCCACCAGGCAAACAATTGGTTTCATTACAAAAAAAAGTTATCAAACTACGGATTGCTAATTAAGAATGCGGAAATCCGCACAAATCCGTTTGCGTTTCGTGCAGAAAAATGCACAAATCTGCCATGTCCGTGTCGCCGAAATTGTGGCCTTCTCTACCCTTGCATCACCGCATCCGCCGGACATGGTGGGCCTATGCTGTGCTCGCCCTTGTCGCCGTCGTGGCCAGCCTGTGGGTAAGCGGCGAGATCGGCCGGCATCGGGCGGAGGCTGCCCTCGAGGAACAGGCCCGCATGGATGCGAGGCTGAATGCGGCTTTGCTGCGCACGGTTCTCGAAAAATACCGAGCGCTTCCCTTCGTGCTATCGCAGGACGTGGCTCTCGCCGCGGCGCTGGCGGGAAACGATGCCGGCACATTCGAGCGGCTCAGTCAGAAGCTGGAAATGCTGACGGCGGGCACGAAGGCCGCCGTCATCTATGTCATCGACAAGGACGGCATGGCGGTTTCGGCCAGCAACTGGCGCGAACCGACGAGCTTCGTCGGTAATGACTATCGTTTCCGCGAGTATTTTCAGGGGGCGGCCGAAAGAGGACAGGCCGAGCACTTCGCGCTCGGCACGGTCAGCAAGAAGCCGGGTCTCTATATCTCCCAGCGGATTTCGGGCAGCAATGGCCTGCTGGGCGTCGTTGTGGTCAAGGTCGAATTCGACGACGTCGAGGCGGATTGGAACGCCTCGGGCACCCCGTCCTACGTCGTTGACGAGCGCGGCATTGTCCTCATCACCAGCATCCCGTCATGGCGGTTCATGACGATCGGCCGGATCGCCAAAGACCGGCTGACGGCGATCCGCGAAAGCCTTCAATTCGGCGCTGCGCCGCTTCAGCCTCTACCGCTCGACATGGTCCGAAATCTCGGCGACGGGCTCGATATCGTCGAGATCGTCATGCCGGGCGATGCCGGGAAAACCAGGTTTCTCGATGTCGCAACGTCGGTGCCGGCGACCGGATGGCATTTGCAGCACCTGGTGGCGCTGGGGCCATCCGTCGATGCGGGGATTCGCGAATCCCGCATGCTGGCATTGCTGATACTCCTGCCGCTGCTGGCCGGAGCAGCCTTCCTGTTGCGCCGCCGCCATATGATCACCCTGCGAATCTCCAGCGAACAGCAGGCGCGGGAGGAACTGGAACGGCGGGTAGTCGAGCGGACGCTGGATCTCAGCCAGGCTCGGGACCGGCTGCAGGCTGAAATCATCGGCCACAAGAGCACGGAACAGAAGCTGCAGGCAGTGCAACAGGATCTGGTGCAGGCCAACCGGCTGGCCATCCTGGGTCAGGTGGCCGCCGGCGTCGCCCATGAAATCAACCAGCCGGTCGCGACCATCCGCGCCTATGCCGATAACGCCCGCACCTTCCTCGATCGCGGCCAGACGGCGCCTGCCGGCGAAAATCTCGAAAGCATTGCGGCGCTGACGGAGCGCATAGGTTCGATCACCGAGGAACTGAAGACCTTTGCCCGCAAGGGCCGCGGCAGCGCCGAACCAACAGGATTGAAAGACGTCATCGAGGGTGCGGTGATGCTGTTGCGGAGCCGGTTTGCCGGCCGGATGGATACGCTCGACATCGACCTGCCGCCCCCTGACCTGCTAGTGATGGGAAACCGGATCCGTCTCGAGCAGGTGCTGATCAATCTGCTTCAGAATGCCCTGGAGGCGGTAGCGCCGAAGGCCGGAGAGGGTCGCGTCGAGGTCAGAACATACACCGATGCAGGGATGGTAACGGTCACGGTCGCCGACAACGGTCCCGGCATCCCGCCTGATATTCGGAAGGGCTTGTTCACGCCGTTCAATACCTCGAAGGAAAGCGGTCTCGGCCTCGGCCTGGTGATCTCCAAGGATATCGTCGGCGACTATGGCGGCCGGATGGAGGTTTTAAGCGACAATAGCGGAACCCGGTTCATCGTTCAGCTAAGGAAGGCTTGAGATCATGGAAACGCCGACCCCTGTTGCGCTGATCGACGACGACGAGGACCTGCGCCGCGCCACCGCGCAGACGCTCGAACTCGCAGGATTTTCCGTTTCCGCCTATGATGGCGCGAAAGCCGCGCTGGCGGATCTGCCGGCGGACTTTGCTGGCCCCGTCGTCACCGATATCCGCATGCCGGAGATCGACGGACTGCAACTCTTCGCCACGCTCCAGAGCGTCGATGCCGACCTGCCGGTAATCCTGATGACCGGCCACGGTGATATTCCCATGGCCGTTCAGGCGATCCAGGACGGCGCCTATGATTTCATCGCCAAGCCCTTCGCAGCCGATCGGCTCGTCCAGAGCGTGCGTCGCGCAAGCGAGAAGCGGCGGCTTGTTCTGGAAAACCGCATGCTGCGGAAAGCAGCCGAAGATGCGCAGGAGAATTTGCCGCTGATCGGCCAGACGCCTGTCATGGAAAATCTTAGAAACATCCTTCGCCACATCGCCGATACCGATGTGGACGTGCTTGTCGCCGGCGAAACGGGCAGCGGCAAGGAAGTGGTAGCCCAGATCCTGCATCAGTGGAGCCACCGCCGGAAGGGCAATTTCGTGGCGCTGAATTGTGGTGCCCTGCCCGAAACCGTCATCGAAAGCGAACTGTTCGGCCACGAGGCCGGCGCCTTTACCGGCGCCCAGAAGCGCCGCACGGGCCGCATCGAACATGCGAGCGGCGGCACGCTGTTCCTCGACGAGATCGAAAGCATGCCGGCCGCCACCCAGGTCAAGATGCTGAGGGTGCTGGAGATGCGCGAGATCACGCCGCTCGGCACCAATGAGGTGCGTCCGGTCGATCTTCGCGTCGTCGCGGCCGCCAAGATCGACCTCGGGGATCCTTCGGTGCGCGGCGATTTTCGCGAGGATCTCTATTACAGGCTGAACGTCGTGACGATCTCCATTCCGCCGCTGAGAGAACGCCGCGACGACATTCCGCTGCTGTTTTCCCACTTCGCCGCTCGCGCCGCGGAGCGTTTCCGTCGCGGTGTCCCGCCGCTTTCCCCGGATGTGCGGCAGCATCTCGCCTCGCACACATGGCCGGGGAATGTCCGCGAACTCTCGCATTATGCCGAACGCGTCGCGCTTGGCGTGGAAGGCGGTGGAACGGCAGCGGTCCCTCCGCAGCCGACGGATGCGACGCTTCCCGAACGGCTGGAGCGCTACGAGGCGGAGATCATTCGCGACGCGCTGTCGGCCAATGACGGCGACGTCCGCCGCACCATCGAGGCGCTCGGCATTCCGAGAAAGACGTTTTATGACAAACTCCAGCGCCACGGCATCAACCGAGGCGGTTTCACCGCGCGAAAGTCTCGATAATCTGCGCGGCGTTAGACTTCCACCAGTCCCAGCTTCTTCACCTGCCGGATCGTCAGCATGGTGCGCACGGTATCGACATGTTCGTTCGCCGTCAGCACCTCGATGACGAAATCCTGAAAGCGGGTGAGGTTCTCCGCCACGCAATGCAGCAGGAAATCGCTGTCGCCGGAGACCATCCAGGCCTGGCGCACCAGCGGCCATTCGGCGGTGGCGGCGGCAAACGCCTTGAGGTTGCCTTCCGACTGATGCTTGAGGCCCACCATGCAAAAAGCGACGAGGTCGAATCCGAGCTTCGGGCTATTCAGCATCGCGTGATAGCCCTCGATGATGCCGGCTTCCTCGAGCTTGCGCACCCGGCGCAGGCACGGCGGCGCCGAGATGCCGACGCGATCGGCAAGCTCCACATTGGTCATGCGGCCGTCGGCCTGCAGCTCCCGGAGTATCTTTATATCGATGACGTCGAGTTCCGCACGACCCACATCATTGCCTTTCTTTAATTCTCCGCGGCGAGCTTCTATATAAAGCCGCGGAATACGCAAGAAAGTTTCACGCCGATGACGGATTCTTGCACATCTGGGCGATTTGCCTTGTTGGTAACGCAAGGCTGCCCTTGAATAAAAGCATTGGACGTTCATAAATGGCGCAGGACCGCGAAACGGCCGCAATCGCTCATTAGCCGCCGCCCTCCTGCCAGTCGAAAGGAAATGACATGCCCGCCCGCCATACCAAGGTGCTCATCATCGGTTCCGGACCCGCAGGCTATACCGCCGCGGTCTATGCCGCGCGCGCCATGCTGAAACCGGTTTTGATCGCCGGTCTCGAACAGGGCGGCCAGCTGATGATCACCACTGATGTCGAAAACTATCCGGGCTTTGCCGATCCGATCCAAGGTCCCTGGTTGATGGAACAGATGCTGCAGCAGGCAAAACATGTCGGCGCCGAGATCGTCAACGACCTCGTGACCGAAGTCGACATGAACCAGCGTCCTTTCGTAGCCCGCACCGACAGCGGCCAGGTCTGGACCGCCGATACGCTGATCATTGCCACCGGCGCCAAGGCCAAATGGCTCGGCATCGAGAGCGAGCAGCATTTCCAGGGCTTTGGCGTTTCGGCCTGCGCCACCTGCGACGGTTTCTTCTATCGCAACAAGGATGTGATCGTGGTTGGCGGCGGCAACAGCGCCGTCGAGGAGGCGCTCTATCTCTCCAACATCGCCAAGTCGGTGACATTAGTGCACCGCCGCGACTTCTTCCGAGCCGAGAAGATTCTGCAGGAACGCCTGTTCTCCAAGGACAATGTCAAGGTGCTGTGGAATACCGAAGTGGCCGAGATTACCGGCACGCCGGCCAAGCCGCCGATGCCGCAATCCGTATCCGGCGCGCGCCTGCGCGACGTCAGAACCGGCACGATCACCGAAGTGGCGATCGATGGCGTCTTCGTCGCGATCGGCCATGCGCCGGCAACCGAGCTCTTCAAGGACAAGCTGAAGCTGAAGGACAATGGTTATCTCTGGACTGCGCCGGATTCGACCGCGACCAGCCTGGAGGGGGTCTATGCAGCGGGCGACGTGACGGATGACACATTCCGCCAGGCGATCACTGCCGCCGGCTTGGGGTGCATGGCTGCACTTGAAGCCGAGCGATACTTGACGGGCCACATGCCCGTCGCCGTGGCCGCGGAGTAAGATCGGCATGAGGGGTGGGGGAATGCCATTGGATTGGGACAAGCTGCGTATTTTTCACGCAGCTGCCGAGGCGGGTTCGTTCACGCATGCGGCGGATAAACTGCATCTGTCCCAATCCGCCATCAGCCGCCAGGTCAGCGCCCTGGAGCAGGATGTCGGCACCAAGCTGTTTCACCGCCATGCACGCGGCCTGATTCTGACGGAACAGGGCGAGTTGCTTTACCGCACCGCCCATGACGTGCTGCTGAAGCTCGAAACCGTGAAGATGCAGCTCACCGAGACGACCGAGACGCCATCCGGCAAGCTGCGCGTCACGACGACGGTCGGCCTCGGCCAGGGCTGGCTGACCGACAAGATCCAGGAATTCCTGCAGCTTTATCCCGATGTGCAGATCCAGCTGATCCTCGACAACGAGGAAGTGGATGTGAACATGCGTCATGCCGACTGCGCCATCCGCCTGCGCCAGCCGCAGCAATCCGACCTCATCCAGCGCAAACTCTTCACCGTGCACATGCACGTCTATGCGGCCCCGTCCTACATCAATCGTCATGGCGAGCCGCAAAAGGTCGAGGATCTCGACAGTCACCGCATCATCACCTTCGGCGAGCCGGCGCCAAGCTACCTGCTCGACGTCAACTGGCTTGAGGTCGCCGGTCGCTCGTCCGACAACAAGCGTATTCCGCATCTGCAGATCAACAGCCAGACCTCGATCAAACGCGCTGCCCTGCTCGGCATCGGCGTCGCCTGCCTGCCGGATTACATCGTCGGCCGCGACCCAGGCCTGATTCAACTGGCGATCAACGCCGACGTCCCTTCCTTCGACACGTATTTCTGCTATCCCGACGAGATCAAGAACGCCGCCAAGCTGAAGGCCTTCCGCGATTTCATCGTCAGCAAGGCCAGAAACTGGAACTTTTAAGCTTGGTTTTATTGAAGAATTGCCGACTATGCAGAACACGCATGACTGGCATGCACAAATGAGGGTTGCCGTTTGCCCATTAAACCACCATATCGCACACAGCTGATGCACATGGTGGCTTTTCCTCCCAGTTCCACCGCATTAGCTGTTCCCCTCTGGAGGTTTTTGACCTTCACACTTATAAGGGCCCTGGTTTTCCAGTGGCCCTCTTTTTTTGCCTTTCTTCGTCAACGAAATGCCGCACCGCAAAAAATTTGTGCGGCGCATAGCAGACATGCACAAAAAAGCATTGAAACCTGCTCAAGGAAGCACCATATCCACCTCAGCTGATGCACCTTGTGGTTTCTCTCCCAGTACCACCGCATTAGCTGTTCCCCTCTGGAGGTTTTTTGACCTTCACAATTATAAGGGCCCTGGTTTTCCAGTGGCCCTCTTTTTTTGCCCAAAATTTGCTCATTCAATAAAACCCATCGCCTCACGCCTCCGTGATTTGCATATCGAAGTCAGACGATCGATATATCGGTCAGAAACGATTTATAATTCGGCGAACCACGATGGATAAAGACGAAATTATCAAGGCGCTCGCCCATCCGACCCGGATGGACATTCTGAACTGGCTGAAAAATCCCGAGGAGCATTTCCCCTCGCAGGAGCATCCTTTTGAAATGGGCGTCTGCGCCAGCCAGTTCGAGCGCTGCGGCCTGTCACAGTCGACGGTCTCGGCCCATCTCGGCACGCTGCATCGCGCCGGCCTCGTCACCACCAAACGCGTCGGCCAGTGGATCTTTTACAAGCGCAACGAAGAAACCATCGCCGCCTTCCTCAAGCAGCTGACGCAGGACCTCTAGAATGCCTCTCGCCCTCCTCGTTCTTGCCTTGAGCTCGTTTGCGATAGGCACCACCGAATTCGTCATCATGGGTCTGTTGCCGGAGGTTGCCGCCGATCTCTCGGTCAGCATCCCGCAGGCCGGATGGCTGGTGACCGGTTATGCCCTTGCGGTCGCGATCGGGGCACCTGTGATGGCGATTTCGACCGCGAAGCTGAAGCGCCGCACCGCCCTGATTGCGCTGATGGCCTTCTTCATCGCCGGCAACCTGCTTTGCGCACTGGCGAGCGACTATTGGGTGCTGATGATCGCCCGTGTCGTGACGGCACTTTGCCACGGCGCCTTTTTCGGCATCGGCTCGGTGGTCGCCGCCGGCCTCGTTGCCGAAGACCGAAAGGCCCGCGCCGTCGCGCTGATGTTTACCGGCCGGACGCTTGCGAATGTTCTCGGCGTGCCGCTCGGCACCGCGATCGGCCAAGCCTATGGCTGGCGCGCCACCTTTGTCATCGTCACTGTCATCGGCATCGTCACCATATCAGGCCTGATCGTCATCCTGCCCAAGGATAAGCAGCAGGAAAACGGCAGCATTCTGCGTGAGATCGCAGCCCTGCGGAATGGCCGCCTGTGGCTGGCGCTCTCCACCACCGTTTTCTTCGCCGCCTCTATGTTCGCCCTCTTCACCTATATCGCGCCGCTGCTGCGCGACATCACCGGCGCGTCGCCGGAAGGCGTCACCTGGACGCTGTTCCTGATCGGCCTTGGGCTGACCATCGGCAACCTCGTCGGCGGCAAGCTTGCCGATTGGCGGCTCGGCGCAACGCTTGCCGGCGTCTTCGCCGCGATCGCCATCACTTCGATCGCCTTCAGCTATACGAGCCGCTTCTTCATCCCGGCCGAAATCACCCTCTTCCTTTGGGCGATGGCAAGCTTTGCCGCCGTGCCGGCGCTTCAGGTCGGCGTCGTCGGCTACGGCAAGGATGCGCCGAATCTCGTCTCCACGATCAACATCGGCGCATTCAACACCGGAAATGCGCTCGGCGCCTGGGTGGGCGGCCTCGTCATCGACGCCGGCTTCGATCTCACCCGCGTTCCGCTCGCCGCAGCCTTGATGGCCCTGATCGGCCTCGGCGCGACGGCGCTCACCTATCTCTCCGCCAGGGGCCGGGCCGCCCTCGCCCCTGCAGAGTGATCCTCCCGCAAAAGAAAGGACCATCATGGCCAAGCTTTTCGAACCCGCGAAAGTCGGCGACATATCAGTCAAGAACCGCGTCGTCATGGCGCCGCTCACCCGCAACCGCTCGCCGGGCGCAGTTCCTAACGACCTCAACGTCGAATACTACCGCCAGCGCGCCACAGCAGGCCTGATCATCACCGAAGCAACCGCGATCACCCATCAGGGCCAGGGATATGCCAACGTGCCTGGTCTCTACAGCAAAGAGGCTCTCGACGGCTGGAAGCGCGTCACCGACGCCGTTCACGCAGCCGGTGGCAAGATCGTCGTCCAGATGTGGCATGTCGGCCGCATCTCGCACACGACGCTGCAGCCGAACGATGGCAAGCCAGTTTCCGCGACCAATCGCATTGCCAAAGCCAAGACCTATCTGGTCAATGCCGACGGCACCGGCAGCTTTGCCGACACCTCCGAGCCGCGCGCGCTCGATACCGCCGAAATCCCCGGCATCATCGAGGATTACCGCAAGGCTGCCCGTGCGGCGATCGACGCCGGCTTCGACGGTGTCGAGATCCACGGCGCCAACGGCTACCTGCTCGACCAGTTCATCCGCGACGGTATCAATGACCGTACTGATGCATATGGCGGCTCGATCGAAAACCGCACCCGCCTGACCTTCGAAGTCGTCGATGCCGTGGTGAAGGAAATCGGCGCGGGCCGCACGGCGATCCGGATCTCGCCGGTGACGCCGTCAGGCGAAAGCTACGATTCCAATCCGCAGGCGACCTTCACCCATGTCGTCGAAGGCCTGGCCAAATACGATCTCGCTTATATCCATGTCATCGAAGGTCAGACCGGCGGCGACCGCGACTACAAGCAGGGCGACAATCCCTCCTTCGATTACAAGGCGCTGCGCCAGACTTATGAAGAGGCCGGCGGCAAGGCCGACTGGATGGTCAACAATGGCTACGATCGCGATCTGGCGATCGACGCTGTCGAAAGCGGCCGCGCCGATCTCGTCGCCTTCGGTAAGCCCTTCATCGCCAATCCCGATCTCGTCGAGCGCCTGGAACACAATCTGCCGCTCAACACGCCCGACCAGTCGACCTTCTACGGCGGCACCGGCAAGGGCTATATCGACTATCCCATCCTCGAAAAGGTCGCTTGAAGCTTTCACACGCGAACGCGAATCCCGCCGAAAGGCGGGATTTCCATTTTCGACGGGTTTTTGTAGGGTGCCGCCATGTTCGCTCCCTATCTTGACCGCTGGTCGCTAATATCAGACGGCGAGCCCATCATCACCCATTCAAGCCGCCTGCTCCCGGTCCTTTGGCGGGATAAGCCCGCTATGCTGAAAGTCGCGGCAGATATCGACGAACGATACGGCGCTCTTCTGATGCAGTGGTGGGACGGTGACGGCGCAGCCTATGTCTACGCCCATGAGGGCGACGCCGTGCTGCTGGAACGGGCGACGGGAAAACGCTCGCTGCTTGCCATGGCAATGAACGGCGAGGACGATGAGGCAAGCCGCATCCTCTGCGGCACGGCGGCACGGCTGCATGCGTCGCGCGAAAAACCACTTCCCGATCCCATCCCTCTCACCCGCTGGTTTCGGGATCTGGAACCGGCAGCGGGCAAGCATGGCGGCACGTTTGCCGATTGCTCGGTGATCGCCAACGTCCTCCTTGCCGATCAGCGTGATGTCACCATTCTTCACGGCGACATCCACCACGGCAACATCCTCGATTTCGAGGCACGCGGCTGGCTGGCGATCGATCCGAAGCGGCTTCATGGCGAGCGTGGCTTCGATTTCGCCAATATCTTCGCCAACGAGGAACTGCCTGTCATCACCGATCCCGCCCGTTTCCGCCGCCAGCTCGCCATCGTCTCAGCGGAGGCGAAGCTGGAGCCGAAGCGGCTGCTGCAATGGATCGCCGCCTATTCCGGCCTTTCCGCCGCCTGGTTCCTCGGTGATCCGAATATTCAGCAGGCAGAAACCGCCCTGACGGTCGCCCGGATCGCGCTGGCCGAACTCGAGAGCTAACCCGCGTTCTGCGACGGGTGCCCGATAAGGTCTGCCGCGGCTTGATGGTGCGATTCGGGCAGGCAGCCAAGTGCCACGAGCGAAGTCCTGACCGCTTCGTCGATCGGCGTCTGCGGCTCCTTGCCGAGTTCGGCCACAAGCCTGGTGTTCCGCATCCGCACCGGCAGCTTCCAGAGATAGCGCATCTCCTTGATCTCCCGCATCACCGGAACGAAGGGCGCCGCCAGCGGCACGATCCACCAAGGAAAGCCGCCGATCTTTGCTTTGCCGCCGGCGACGCGCTTGATTGCTTCGGCCATCTGCATGCCGTCCGCATCCCAGAAGCCCTCCATATGATAGACGGAGAAAGGCGGCAGCCGATCGGCCCGCTCGATGAGCTGGGCGATGGTTTCCGCCATGTCTGGCAGGTAGGCCCATTGATGACCGATGCCGCGCCGACCCGGGTTCCTGATCGTGGCGACGGGCTTGCCTGGGGTCACGAGACCGGACGAAAACCAGCTGTTGGCCGTCGTGCCTGGACCGAAGAAATCCCCTGCCCTGACGATGATGGCGCCGGCGCCGGACTGCGAGGCCGCCTTCAGCCGCTCCTCCATTTCGACGCGGATCGCCCCCTTCTTCGTCGTCGGATGCTGCGGGCTTTCTTCCGTCGGCGTCGGCAGGGCATCGGGACCAAAATTATAG